>NZ_JAQOZV010000026.1:0-94113 GCF_030348125.1 Massilia sp. DJPM01 | reverse complement strand
CTGCAGTAAAAAATTGGGGGGAAGGCATGCGTTCCCCCCCAAGTTCCGTGCACCCGCCAAGGATACAACCGGAATTCCGTCCTCCAACACCCCATCCAGCCTCATCCCAAGCCAACATCGGCGTTTCCGGCTAAAATCAGTCATTACCCTCAATGGAATCGCCCATGAAAATCGCTTTCCTCGCCGATCCGCTGTCCGGCTTCAAGACGTACAAGGATTCGACCTTCGCCATGATGCGCGAGGCGGCCCGGCGCGGCCACGCGGTTTACGCCTTCGAGCAGCGCGACATGGCCCTGGAAGAGGGCGTGGTCAGCGCCGACATCGCCCAGATCACCCTGACCGGCGACGCCGGCGACTGGTACCGCGCCGCGCCCAAGGCGGCCATGCGCCTGTCCGAGTTCGACGCCGTCATCCAGCGCAAGGACCCGCCGTTCGACATGGAGTACGTGTACGGCACCTACCTGCTCGAACTGGCCGAACAACAGGGCGCGCGCATCTTCAACAAGCCGTCCGCGATCCGCGACCACAATGAAAAACTGGCCATCGCCCAGTTCACCGAATTCACCTCGCCCACCCTGGTCACGTCGGACGCGGCGCGCCTGCGCGCCTTCCACGCCAAGCACGGCGACGTGATCTTCAAACCGCTCGACGGCATGGGCGGGGCCGGCATCTTCCGCATCGGTGCCGACGGCATGAACCTGGGCTCGGTGATCGAAACGCTCACCTTCAATGGCGCCCAGACCATCATGGCGCAGCGCTACATCCCGGATATCGTCAAGGGCGACAAGCGCATCCTCGTCATCGATGGCAAGGCGGTGCCGTTCGCGCTGGCGCGCATCCCGCAGGGGACTGAAATTCGCGGCAACCTGGCCGCCGGCGGCATCGGCGTGGCCCAGCCCCTGACCGCGCACGATATCCACATCGCCGAATCGATCGGCCCCTTGCTGGCCGAGCGTGGCCTGTTACTGGTAGGATTGGACGTGATCGGCGACTTCCTCACCGAAGTCAACGTCACCAGCCCGACCTGCTTCCAGGAGATCAGCGACCAGGCAGGCTTCGACGTGGCGGCGATGTTCATCGATGCCGTCGAGCGGCGCAGCAAGGGAAAGTAAGGCAAACATATTATGGTAGGTATTCTGTTGATGACCCATGCACCGCTCGGGCAGGCCTTCGTGGCCGCGGTGGCGCACGTGTTCCGTGGCCCCACCGAGCGTTTCGAGGCGATCGACGTCACCGCCGACCAGGACCTGGCCGAGGTGCACGAGCTGGCGCGCGAAGCGATCTGCCGCCTCGACGACGGCGCCGGCGTGCTGGTGATCACCGACATCAAGGGCGGCACGCCGGCCAACTGCTGCAATTCGCTGGCCGATGCCGGACGCGTGGAAGTCATCGCCGGCATCAGCCTGCCGATGCTGCTGCGCGCGATCACCTACCGGCGCGACACGCTCGACGTGGTGGTGGAAATGGCGCTGGCCGGCGCGCAGAGCGGGGCGGTGCGGGTCGACAATCGTATCAGGGTAGGACCGGCGTAAAAAGCGATTGGGCGGTGGCTGCGGCCACCGGGTGTGCGAATGCAGGATCCGTGTGAAGAGACGACAAAAAAATGATTCAACAAGATCTGGAAATTATCAACAAGCTGGGTTTGCATGCGCGCGCCTCTGCCAAATTCACGCAGCTGGCCGCGAAATTTTCGAGCGATGTCTGGCTCACGCGTAACGCGCGCCGCATCAATGCCAAGTCGATCATGGGCGTGATGATGCTGGCGGCCGGGAAGGGCGCCAAGGTCACCCTGGAAGCCGATGGCGCCGATGAAAAGGAATGTGTCGAGGCGCTCACCGCGCTGATCAACGACAAATTCGGCGAAGGCGAGTAATGCCGGTCGGACGCACCTCCAGCAGCTTGTCCATGGCATCGTTCACGCTGCACGGCATTCCTGTGTCGCGCGGTATCTCGATCGGCCGCGCGCACCTGCTTACGCCCGCCGCGCTCGACGTCAAGCATTACCTGGTGGCCGAAGAACACCTGGAAGCGGAAGTGCGGCGCCTGCAGGATGCCCTGGCCGAAGTGCATCGCGGCCTGCAGGCGCTGTGGACCGACCTGCCCAAGGATGCGCCGACGGAGCTGGGCGCGTTCATCGACGTGCACGCGCTGATTTTGTCCGATCCGATGATTTCGGAAGCGCCGCTCGACATCATCCGCACGCGCCATTACAACGCCGAGTGGGCGCTGGTGACGCAGATCGATGAATTGTCGGCGCAGTTCGACGAGATCGAAGACCCGTACCTGCGCGAGCGCAAGGCCGACATCCAGCAGGTGGCCGAACGGGTGCTCAAGGTCTTGATGGGCACCGCCCAGCTGGCGCCGGCGCCGCTCACCGACGATCAATTCCAGCCGCAGATGATCGTCGTCGCGCACGACATCTCGCCGGCCGACATGCTGCAGTTCCGCGACCGCTCGTTCATCGGTTTCGTGACCGACGTGGGCGGGCAGAACTCGCACACGGCGATCGTGGCGCGCAGCCTCGATATCCCGGCGGCGGTGGGCATGTCGCAGGCCTCGCAGCTGATCGAGCAGGATGACTGGGTGATCATCGACGGCGATGCCGGGGTGGTGATCTGCAATCCGAGCACCCTGGTGCTGGAGCAATACCGGGCACGCCAGGCGGCCCAGCTCAAGGCACGCAAGAAGCTCTCGAAGTTGAAGAAAACCCCGGCGATCACGCGCGACGGCACCGTGATCACGCTGCTGGCCAACATCGAGCTGCCGGACGACTGCCCGCACGCGCTCGAATGCGGGGCCGAAGGCGTGGGCCTGTTCCGTTCCGAGTTCCTGTTCATGGGCCGCAGCGGGCAAGCGCACAAGATTCCGAGCGAGGACGAACAGTTCGAGCAGTACCGCAAGGCGGTGGTGGCGATGAAGGGGCGGCCGGTGACGATCCGCACGCTCGACATCGGCGCCGACAAGCCACTCGACCAGACCGAGCACACCGCGCTCAATCCGGCGCTGGGGCTGCGCGCGATCCGCTATTGCCTGGCCGAGCCGCAGCTGTTCCTGACGCAGTTGCGCGCGATCTTGCGCGCGTCCGCGTTCGGCAAGGTGCGCTTGCTGATCCCGATGCTGTCGCACGTGTTCGAGATCGACCAGTGCCTGGCGATGGTGGAACAGGCCAAGGCGCAACTGCGCGAGGCGGGGCAGAAGTACGATGTGGCGATCGACGTTGGCGCGATGATCGAGATTCCGGCGGCGGCGCTGGCGCTGCCGATGTTCGTCAAGCGCATGAACTTCCTGTCGATCGGCACCAACGACCTGATTCAGTACACCCTGGCGATCGACCGGGTCGATTACGAAGTGGCGCACTTGTACGATCCGCTGCACCCGGCGATCTTGCAGCTGATCGCGATGACCATCATGGCCGGCAAAAAAGCGGGAATCGACGTGGCGGTGTGCGGCGAGATGGCGGGCGATGTGAAGTTGACGCGCCTGTTGCTGGGCATGGGGCTGCGCGAGTTCTCGATGCATCCGGCGCAGCTGCTGTCGGTCAAGCAGGAGATCTTGAATTGCGACCTGACCACCATCACGCCGCACACGCGCAAGATTTTACGCACCACCGAGCCGCATGCGATTGTGGAGGCGGTGCAGCAGTTGCAGGTGATTTGATTTGCTGTGTTTAGCTTTTCCTCAGCGTAGCGGCGCAGCGCTTTGTCTACCTCTAACCTAATAGCCGTCATTCCCGCGCCAAGTACCGCCTTGGCGCGGGGACGACGGCGTTTCGGGCTTCGGCTTTAACAATTTTTTCGAATCTCATGTCATCCATTGGAATAGTCTCCCCGCAAGCGATGCGCTTTGCCGAACCGCTGCGGTTGCAGGGCGGTGGTGCGCTGGCCGAGTACACCCTGGTGTACGAAACCTACGGCACCCTCAACGCCGATAAATCTAACGCGGTGCTGGTCTGCCACGCCCTGAACGCCTCGCACCACGTGGCCGGCACCTACGAGGGCGACCCGAAAAACACCGGCTGGTGGAACAATATGGTCGGTCCGGGCAAACCGCTCGACACCGACCGCTTTTTCGTCATCGGCGTCAACAACCTCGGCTCCTGCTTCGGCTCCACCGGCCCGATGCACCTGAACCCGGCCACCGGCAAACCCTACGGCGCCTCCTTCCCGGTGGTGACGGTGGAAGACTGGGTCGCCGCGCAGGCGCGCCTGGCCGACGCCCTCGGCATCGCGCAGTTCGCCGCCGTGATGGGCGGCTCGCTGGGCGGCATGCAGGCGCTCGCGTGGAGCATCATGTTCCCCGACCGCCTGCGCCACTGCGTCGTCATCGCCTCCACCCCCAAGCTGTCGGCGCAAAACATCGCCTTCAACGACGTGGCGCGCCAGGCCATCCTGTCGGACCCGGATTACCACGGCGGCGACTTCTATGCGCACGGCGTGGTGCCCAAGAACGGCCTGCGCGTGGCGCGCATGGTCGGTCACATCACCTACCTGTCGAACGATGACATGGCCGAGAAATTCGGCCGTAAACTGCGTAACGCCGCCGAGAGCAACGACTACAAATTCGACTTCGGCATCGACTTCGAGATCGAGTCCTATCTGCGCTACCAGGGCGACAAATTCTCGGAATACTTCGACGCCAATACCTACCTCCTGATCACCAAGGCGCTCGACTACTTCGACCCGGCGCGCGAATTCGGCGGCTTGCTCAAGCGCGCGCTGGCCGGCACCAAGGCCGACTTCTTCGTCGCCTCGTTCACCACCGACTGGCGCTTTTCGCCCGAGCGCTCGCGCGAGATCGTCGAGGCGCTGGTGTGCAACCGGCGCCGCGTGACCTACGCCGAAATCGACGCCCCGCACGGCCACGATGCCTTCCTGCTGGAGGACGAGCGTTACATGAGCATGGTGCGCGCTTACTATCAGCGCATCTGGGAAGCCATGCCGGTGAAAGGGCAAGCATGAATTTTGAAGACCTCTCCAGCCTGCGTCCCGACCTGGCGTTCATCGCGCACTGGGTGCCGCAGCAGTCGCACGTGCTCGACGTGGGTTGCGGCGACGGCGCCATGCTGCGCTATCTCCAGAGCGGCAAGGGCTGCACCGGCTACGGCATCGAAATCGCCGACGGCTCGCTGCTGGCCAGCGCGCGGCGCGGCATCAACGTGATTCAGCAAGACATGGAAAAAGGCCTGGGCCTGTTCGGCGATAATTCCTTCGACACGGTGCTGTGCCTGTCGTCGCTGCAGATGATGCAGCACGTCGAGGCGCTGCTGCGCGATATCGTGCGGGTCGGCGCCGAGGCGATTGTCTCCTTCCCCAATTTCGCCTACTGGCCGCACCGCGTGGCGCTGCTCAAGGGCCGCATGCCGGTATCGAAGTCGCTGCCCTACCAGTGGTACGATACCCCCAATGTGCGCTGCGCCACGATTTACGATTTCGAGGAACTTGCGGAAGAATGCGGCCTCGAAGTACTGGAGCGGGTCGCGCTGGCCGACGGCAAGCCGGTTTCCTTCCTGCCCAACCTGCGCGGCAGCCTGGCCGTGTTCCGCCTGCGCAAAAAAAACCAAGCGGCGGCGTGAGCATGGCCGTCAGCCTTATCGTGTGCGACTTTCCGGGATTTCCTGCGATGATGATGTTATTAAATACACAGCAGGAATTGAAACATGCATAAGATTAAACCCCTTCTCCTTGCCCTGAGCTTGGGCGCCTGCACGCTCCTGGCCGGGGCCCAGCCCTTGCCGGCCCCGATCAAAGGCAAGGCGGCCGCGGTGCAGGATGGCATCCAGGTGCGGCCGATGCCGCGCTACCGCGTGCTGGCCTCGGCCGAGAGAATGGATCAGCAGGCGGCGCAGCAATATACGCAGCTGATGGGCCAGGCCCAGCAAAAGGGTGCGCTGGTGCCGGACGACCATCCGCAGGTGGTGCGCCTGCGCACCATCGCCAAACGCATCATTCCGTACGCCGCGCGCTGGAATCCGGAAGCCGCCAAATGGAAATGGCAGGTCAATCTGCTCTCGTCCAAGCAAATTAACGCCTTTTGCATGCCGGGTGGACGCATCGCGTTTTTCAGCGGCATCCTCACCACCCTGAACCTGAGCGACGATGAAGTGGCCGCCATCATGGGCCACGAAATTTCGCATGCCCTGCGCGAACACGGGCGCGAGCAGATGGTCAAGTCGACCGCGACCAACGTCGGCGCCCGGGTGGGCGGCGCGGTGCTCGCCGCGGTGCTCGGCATCGATCCCGGCATTACCGATACGGTGGCCCAGTATGGCGCGCAGTTCGCCTCGCTCAAATTCTCGCGCGACGATGAACGCGAAGCAGACCTGATCGGCCTGGACCTGGCCGCGCGCGCCGGTTACGACCCGCGCGCCGGCATCATCCTGTGGCAAAAAATGGCGGCGGCGGGCGGCGGGGCGCCGCCGGCGTGGCTCTCGACCCACCCGGGCGGCAAGGAACGCATCCGCCAGATGGAAGAGCACATGAACGTGCTGTTGCCGCTGTATGCGCGCAGCCAGAACACCGCGGTCGCGCAATTGCCGCCGTACCGTAGCAGCGCGTCCAGGTAAATGGGACGCCAGGCCGACGCCAATGCAGTTGTTCCGTTGCCGGTCCGCGATGGCGTCGCGCCCAGTTATTTATGGCTGGACGATAAGCCGCTTGACGGCGCGCTGGCATTTCTCACGAGCCATTTCGCCGACGTGGGCGAGGCTGTCTGGCGCGACCGCATGGCGCGCGGCGAGGTGGTCGACGGCAGCGGCGCGGTGCTCGGCCCCGACAGCGTGCTGCGGCGCGGCATGCGCATCTGGTATTACCGCGAGCTCGATGCCGAGACCCCGATTCCATTCGAGGAAGACATCCTGTTCCGCGACGACCATCTGCTGGTGGTCGACAAGCCGCATTTCTTGCCGATGACGCCGGGCGGGCGCTTCCTGCATGAAACTTTGCTGGTACGGCTGAAGAGCAAGACCGGCCTGGCCCAGCTGACCCCGATTCACCGGCTCGACCGCGAAACGGCCGGGGTGGTGATTTTTTCGCACCAGGAAGCGAGCCGTGGCGCCTACCAGTCGCTGTTCCAGAAACGCAGCGTGCACAAGGTGTACGAAGCGCTGGCCGCGCCCTTGCCCGAGCTCACCTTTCCGCTGGTGCACCGCAGCCGCATGGTCGAGGGAAACCCGTTTTTCCGTATGCAGGAAGTCGACGGCGAGCCGAATTCGGAAAGCGTGATCGATGTGATTGGCGCGCAGGGCGACGCCATGCTGTACCGCCTGCAACCGCATACGGGGCGCAAGCACCAGTTGCGGGTACACATGGCCGCGCTGGGCGCGCCGATCATCAACGACGCGTTTTATCCCGAGGCGCTGCCGTGCAAGGGCGACGATTTCGCCAACCCGCTCAAGCTGCTGGCGCGCAGCATCGGTTTCGACGACCCCTTGAGTGGCCAGGCGCGCCGTTTCGAGAGCCGGCGCACCCTGTAACTGTCGCGTTCGTAGCGCATTCGACGCCGGTTGTGGCGCGGCTTTATCGCGCCGGTTCTGCTTGCATGTAAATCCAGGCCGATGAACGCATCCCCGGCCATTCATGCGCAGGCTGTATGCGCGTCATTCTGGCTGGTGGCACACCGCTTCGATATTATTGCCTTCCGGGTCGATGATGAAGGCGCCATAGTAGTGAGCGTGATAATCCGGGCGCAGGCCTGGGGCACCATTGTCTTTTCCTCCGGCGCTGATTGCCGCGCGGTAAAAAGCATCCACTTGCGCGCGACTTTCGGCCCGCCACGCCAAGTGACAGCCGCTTGTCGCTGGCGGGCCCCCGTAGGGTGATGGGCCATCGATGAACCATACATCGGCCTTTTTGCCGTCGGGCTCAGAGGCGTCAGGGTAAGCAAACCCCACCATGTTCGCTCCGTAGTTGCCTTCAAAGCATACGCTGTAGCCCAGTGGTGCGAGAGCCGCGCTGTAAAACGCTTTAGCGCGGCCAATATCGTTCACGCGGAAAGTCATGTGATCAAGCATGGTGAGTCACTCCTGAGGTGGATTGATGGGGTTCGTCCTGCATACATCCACTGTATAGCTATACAGTGAATATTGCAAGAGACTTAAGCTTGTCCATTCCTCAAGTCCTGCGCTGCGCGTATGGCGAGCACGGGCAAGCCACGCTCCGCTTCCTGTGCAAGGTGATGGGCGTCAAGACCGATCCCGCATTTCCATTCCAGGGCAGGGCGTAGCGCGAGCGCGCCCCCTGCGCTCATGGGCGGTTGATTCGGGCCGAAAGCGGCGTCAGATGCAAGCGCCGCCAATCTGAAGCGCGGGCCGCCACAGCCAGCGCCGTTCTAGACGCGGTAATCGATGATCAGCGGTGCGTGATCCGAAAACCGCTCATCCTTGTAGATGGACACTTCCTTGGCCTGGGCGGCGATGCCGGGGGTTGCCACGTGATAATCGATGCGCCACCCGACGTTCTTGGCGTAGGCCTGGCCGCGGTTGCTCCACCAGGTGTATTGCTCCGGGCGCTTGTCGATGCCACGGTGCACGTCCACAAAGCCGACGTCATCGAACACGCGCGTCAGCCAGGCGCGCTCTTCCGGCAGGAATCCCGAATTCTTTTTGTTGCCCTTGAAGTTTTTCAGGTCGATTTCATTGTGCGCAATATTCCAGTCGCCGCAAATGACCACTTCGCGGCCTTCGGCGCGCAATTCGAGCAGGTGCGGCAGGAACAATTCCATGAAACGGAACTTGGCTTCCTGGCGTTCCGGCGACGAGGAACCGGACGGGCAGTAGACCGAAATGATGGTCAGGTTGCCGAAATCGCAGCGCACGTAGCGGCCTTCGGCATCGAATTCCGGGCTGCCGAAGCCGATGCGCACGGCGTCCGGCTTGGTGCGGCTGTAGATACCGGTGCCGGAGTAGCCTTTTTTCTCGGCGTAATGGAAATGGCCGTGATAGCCGCCCGGCGTCAGGAATTCCTCGGTCATGTCGGGCAACTGCGCCTTGAGCTCCTGGACGCAGACAAAATCGGCGGTCTGGGTGGCCATCCAGTTGAAAAAGCCCTTCTTGTAAGCGGAGCGGATCCCGTTCAGGTTCGCGGAAATAATTTTTGGCATGGTTCCAGGGGGTGTGGAGGGTGGCGTAAAATAGCGCCACTTTTCTATATGAACAAATGAGGTCGTCGTGAATAATTTGCGCCAACAGTTTATCGCGTTTTCGGTGTCGGCGGGCGTGTTGCGCTTCGGCGAGTTCAGCACCAAGGCTGGCCGCCTGTCGCCGTATTTCTTCAATGCCGGCCTGTTCCATGACGGCGCCACCCTGGCCCAGCTGGCGCAGTTTTACGCGCAGACCCTGATCGATTCGGGGATCGAGTTCGACATGCTGTTCGGGCCGGCATACAAGGGCATCACCCTGGCGTCCGCCACGGCGGTGGCGCTGGCGGGCAAGGGGCACAACACCTCGTTCGCCTACAACCGCAAGGAAGCCAAGGACCATGGCGAGGGCGGCACCATTGTCGGCGCCAAGCTGGCGGGCAAGGTCGTGATCATCGACGACGTGATTTCGGCGGGTACGTCGGTGCGCGAATCGGTCGAGATGATCCGCGCCGCTGGCGCCGAGCCGTGCGCCGTGCTGATCGCGCTCGACCGCATGGAGCGTTCGGGCAAGGATGGCGAGTTGTCGCCGAGTTCGGCGGTGCAGCAGGTCAGCCAGGAGTTCAATATTCCAGTGGTGTCGATCGGGAACCTGGAGGATTTGTTCACCTACCTGAACGCGGCCGGGGCCGATCCGGAGATGGCGCAGTTCAAGGATGCGGTGTCGGCGTACCGGACGCGCTACGGGGTGTAAAGCGTGCGGGCGGCCCGCAGCGCCCTGAGTGCCTTCGTCAGACGGGCTGGTCGGCAGCCCGCTCGCGCTCGGGCGGTGCCGCTTCCGCCGTGCGCCTCTTGCAGGTGAAAATATAGCCGCGCTCGAATTCCTTATCGAAATAGCGACTGTATTTCATTTTCACCATGCCGTGCTCGACGTCATAATCGTCCAGGATGTCATCGAGTTCGTCGTCGTCGGTGTCGATGATGCTGACGTGCGCAATCATCATCCGTTCGGAATTGCTGCACACGGCATAGTATTTATCGACGATATAGCCGATCGCCGCAGGTCCATGGTCACGATCGGCCCAGTGCGCGGAAACGGTAAGTTCCCATGCTGGCTCTCGCCCGCCCCAAGGCAAAAGCATGGCGAAAAAGGTCAGCTCTCCTTTTTCTTCGGAAATCTCGCGTTCAATTACCGCCAGTTTGTTCAATAAAACCTTCAATTCCTCTTTCATATATTCCTCACTAGAAACGATGCTGAGGCGAGCCTGGCACGGACTTCTTTAGGCACAGCCCCGGATGGCCGATACCTTTCTTCTGGTGACCATTTACTGACATTCGACCAGTGGGCGTTATATTTGGTTCGCACTTTTTCCTGGCAACCGGTCAGGTCGAGCAGTATTTCAAGATCGTGCGTGCGAAGTGATGTCAAGCCTTCGAACTCTTTGCGCGATTCGGGATACCCATTCCAACGCAAGTTGACGCAAATTCTTGCTTTCAGAATCAGTTCGACGGCATACCCGCTCAGGTAGGCTGCCCCGTCGAACTGTTGTGCGATCAGGAGAGCGGTGGCCTCGTGCAGACGCGTGCGAGAGAGCTTTTCGAGTTCAGCGATGGTGAGCATGATGGGTGGCCGGGAGGATAGGCTCCAACTAGTCTGACCGGGAAAAACGAACGCTTCCCTGCGCATTCTCAATCGCGCTCAGCTCTGCGGTAAATCCTGCTCAGTACCGGCCGAACCCGCCAGTGCCTGCTCGCGGCAAATCCGGTCGACCGTTTTCAGCAGCACCGGCATGCGGTGCGGCCCGTGCATGGCAGCGATGTGTTCCTTGGCCTCTGCCAGCTCAAGCCCGATGCAGGTGATAAACAGTGGCTTGATGCTGTCGCCGCGCAGCAGTTTGTAGTCGTCGCCGATGCCGGCATACGCCGTTTTCGCCACGCCGATGACCCTGGTCTTGCCGTCCAGCGCATCGTAAAGGTGCTTGCCCAAGCCCGCGTGTGAATGTCCGTCGAGGAACACGAAGCCGTCGATGACGATGAGCTCGGGAAGCTGGTCGAGTTCCCCCAGCAGGGCCAGGATGCACGGCAGCTCGCGCTTGTAGAATTCCCCCGGAACATACTCGCCGACGCCGGCCTGCTGTTTGCTGACCGTCGCCACTGGCGCCACGTCATCCCAGCGCGCGAACAGCAAGCCGGCGGCGTAGCCGCAATCGGCATCGTATTGCACGTCGACTGCTAATATCATCGGGCATTTCTCCTTGGGGAAAACCATGCCGGCCGTCAATATCGCTCAACCGGGGTCTGACCCCGGTTGAGTAACATTGACGGCCGGCATGGATGCGAGCGATGTCGCAGAGCCTGGGGCGGGTATCAGCCTGCCAGTTTCTTCTTGAGCAGTTCGGTCAGCTCGGCCGGGTTGGCCTTGCCTTTCGATGCCTTCATGGCCTGGCCGATCAGCGCGTTGATGGCCGCTTCCTTGCCGGCACGGTATTGCTCGACCGATTTGGCGTTGGCTGCCAGCACGTCGTCGACAATTTTTTCCAGTGCGCCGCTGTCGGAGATGGTCACCAGGTCTTTTTCCTTGATGACGACATCGGCGATGTTTTCATCGTTCGACCTGGCTTCCCACATGCCCGCAAACACTTCCTTGGCGCTCTTGTTGGAAATCGTGCCGTCGGCGATGCGCTTGATCATCACTGCCAGTTGCGACGCTTCCACCGGCGAATCGGCGATGTCGACGTTTTCGCGGTTCAGGGTCGAGGCCACGTCGCCCATCAGCCAGTTGGCCACGGTCTTGGCTTGCTCTTTGCCGGTATTGGCGACCACGGCCTCGAAGTACGCCGCCATCTCTTTCGACGAGGTCAGGAACAGGCTGTCGTACTCCGGCAAGCCGTAGTCACCCGCGAAGCGGGCGCGCATGGCGGCCGGCAGTTCCGGCATGTCGGCCTTGACGCGCGCGATCCACTCATCGGAAATGAGTAGCGGCGGCAAGTCCGGATCGGGGAAGTAGCGGTAATCCTGGGCGTCTTCCTTCAGGCGCATCACCGTGGTTTTCTTGGCTTCCGGATCCCACAGCACCGTCGCTTGCTGCACTTTGCCGCCATCTTCGATCAGCTCGATCTGGCGCCGTACTTCATACGCGATCGCTTCTTCCATGAAACGGAAGGAGTTCAGGTTCTTGATCTCGCAGCGCGTGCCCAGTTCGGTCGTGCCAACCGGACGCACCGAGACGTTGACGTCGCAGCGGAACGAGCCTTCCTGCATGTTGCCGTCGCACACACCCAGCCACACGACCAGGGTATGCAGCGCCTTGGCATACGCCACCGCTTCGGCCGCGCTGCGCATTTCCGGCTCGGAGACGATTTCCAGCAGCGGCGTGCCGGCGCGGTTCAGGTCGATGCCGGTCATGCCGGCGTAGTCTTCGTGCAGCGACTTGCCGGCGTCTTCTTCCAGGTGGGCGCGGGTCAGGTTGACGGTCTTGGTCTGGAACTGGCCATCTTTTTCAAAGCCGAAGGTGATCTTGCCGCCGATGACGACCGGATCGGCGAACTGGCTGATCTGGTAGCCCTTGGGCAAATCCGGGTAAAAGTAGTTCTTGCGCGCGAACACCGATTCCGCTGCCACCTTGGCGTCGACCGCCAGGCCGAAGCGGATCGCGCGTTCGACCGCGCCGCGGTTCATCACCGGCAGCACGCCCGGCAACGCCAGGTCGACCGGGCTGGCCTGGGTGTTCGGCTCGGCGCCGAACTGAAT
This sequence comes from Massilia sp. DJPM01, assembly GCF_030348125.1. Taxonomy (NCBI): domain Bacteria; kingdom Pseudomonadati; phylum Pseudomonadota; class Betaproteobacteria; order Burkholderiales; family Oxalobacteraceae; genus Massilia; species Massilia sp. DJPM01. Next base: position 81,291 of record NZ_JAQOZV010000026.1, on the reverse strand, counting down.
CGAACTGCCGCTGAAAATCTTGGAGTTGGTCGTGAGCTGCACGTGGTTCTCAAGACCGATGACGACTTCCCATTGCATAGTGTTCTCTTTTCTTGTCAGGTTGCCGGTGCGCACGCGGTGCGCACCCGGCGAAATCAGATGCCGGCCGGCGCGCGGGTGTGCCAGTCGGTGGCCAACTGGTACTGGTGGGCAATATTGAGCAGCTTGGCTTCGGCAAAGTAATTGCCGATGATTTGCAGGCCCACCGGGCGCTTGCTGTTTTTCTCGCCCTGGCCGAAGCCGCACGGCACCGACATGCCGGGCAAGCCGGCCAGGCTGGTCGACAGGGTAAAGATGTCGGCCAGGTAGTTGGCCACCGGGTCGTTGGTCTTGTCGCCCAGGTCCCAGGCGACGGTCGGCGCGACCGGGCCCATGATGACGTCGCAGGTCTTGCCCAGCGCGGCCTGGAAGTCGTCGGCGATCAGGCGCCGGATCTTCTGGGCTTGCAGGTAGTAGGCGTCATAGTAGCCGTGGCACAGCACATAGGTGCCGACCAGGATGCGGCGCTGCACTTCCGGGCCGAAGCCTTCGGCGCGCGACTTGCGGTACATCTCTTCCAGGTCCTTGTACTCGCTGGCGCGGTGGCCGTAGCGCACGCCATCGAAGCGCGACAGGTTGGACGAGGCTTCGGCCGGGGCGATGATGTAGTAAACCGGGATCGACAGTGCCGTCTTCGGCAGCGAAATGTCAACCAGGGTCGCGCCCAGTTTCACAAATTCGTCGAGCGCGGCGCGCACCGCCTGTTCGACGTCGGCCGCCAGGCCTTCGCCGAAGTATTCTTTTGGCAAACCGATGCGCAAGCCCTTGAGGGGCGCGTTCAGGTCGCGCGTGAAGTCTTCGCGCACATTGCCCTGTTCGGCGCTCAGGCTGGTCGAGTCGCGCGGGTCGAAGCCGACCATCTCGTTCAGTAACATGGCGCAGTCTTCGGCGCTCTGGGCGATCGGGCCGCCCTGGTCGAGCGAGGAGGCGAAGGCGATCATGCCGAAGCGCGATACGCGGCCATAGGTCGGCTTGATGCCGGTGACGCCGCAAAACGCGGCCGGCTGGCGGATCGAGCCGCCGGTATCGGTGGCGGTGGCGGCCGGCGCCAGGCGCGCCGCAATCGCCGCGGCCGAGCCGCCCGAGGAGCCGCCCGGCACGGCCAGGGTGTCCCACGGATTCTTGACGGCGCCGAAGGCCGAGTTTTCGTTCGACGAGCCCATCGCGAATTCGTCGCAATTGAGCTTGCCCAGGGTGACCATGCCGGCGTGCCTGAATTTGTCGACCACGGTGGCGTCGAAGGGACTGGTGTAGTTGCCCAGCATCTTGGAGCCGGCGGTCGAGCGCCAGCCCTTGGTGACGAAAATATCCTTGTGCGCGATCGGAATGCCGGCCAGCGGACCGGCATTGCCGGACGCCAGAAGCAGATCGGCAGCTTTGGCTTGTTCAAGCGACAAGGCTTCGTCGACGTGCAGGAAGGCGTTCAGGTCGCTTGCCTTGGCGCGTTGCAGGAAGTGGGTGGTCAGCTCGGTGGCTGAAACCTGTTTCGCGTGCAGGAGCGCGGACAGCTGTTGAAGGGTGTTTGTATGCATGGCGGGTGCTCGGCTGACGTAATTGCTCGGTTTGCTCGGTAAACGGTGGCGCGCACGGCGCCGCCCGGACGAAGAGGGGGGGCGACCGTTATTCGATCACTTGCGGCACCAGATACAGGCCGTCCTGGGTCTTCGGCGCCGGCGCCTGGTAGGCTTCACGGGCGTTTTCCTCGGTCACGACATCGTCGCGCAGGCGCAGCGGCAGCTTGCCCAGGATGGCGGCCAGCGGGTGCGACAGCGGCTCCACGCCGCGCGTGTCGACGTCCTTCATCTGCTCGGCCAGGGCGAAAATGCCGTTCAATTCCACCAGGGCGGTCGCGGCGTGTGCCTCGTCCATCTCGAGCTGGGCCAGTTTGGCGATACGTACAACTTCTGAAAGTGTCAGGGACATGGAATTTGCGCGGCGCGGGCCGCGTTCAAAATAGTGTGGACGAATAGTGAAGTTTCGATAACAGAGCGCTAAAGCCGATAAAAGCTTCCTAAAGGCCCTGATTTCACAGGGGGAATAGGCGCGCAAAACACCGGTTTTTCAGCATTTAACGCGCAAATTATAAGGTAGAATGGCGGGCTAATGCGTTGTCGGCGCCGAATAGGAGTGGCCGCAGCATGCAAACGGCCGTGCCGGTGCGGGAAGGTAGCGCGCGGCGGCTGTTTATTTCGTAGCGTTTTTCTACTCATTTTAATGCTTACGCGCAGCCCGTTGCGCATCAGGACACTCATGTTTGGTTTTTTACGCAGCTACTTTTCCAGCGATCTGGCCATTGACCTCGGTACGGCGAACACCTTGATTTATGTACGTGGCGAAGGCATCGTCCTGGACGAACCCTCCGTTGTTGCGATCCGCCAGGAAGGCGGCCCGAACGGCAAGAAAACGATCCAGGCGGTCGGCAAACAGGCAAAGCAAATGCTCGGCAAGGTTCCGGGCAATATCGAGGCGATCCGCCCGATGAAAGACGGCGTGATCGCCGACTTCACCGTCACCGAACAGATGCTCAAGCAGTTCATCCGCATGGTGCACAACACCAAGGTATTCCGTCCTTCCCCCCGTATCATCATTTGCGTTCCCTGCGGTTCCACCCAGGTCGAGCGGCGCGCGATCCGCGAATCGGCGCTCGGCGCCGGCGCCTCCCAAGTGTACCTGATCGAAGAACCGATGGCCGCGGCCATCGGCGCCGGCCTGCCGGTGTCGGAAGCGACCGGCTCGATGGTGGTCGACATCGGCGGCGGCACCACCGAAGTGGGCATCATTTCGCTGGGCGGCATGGTCTACAAGGGTTCGGTACGGGTGGGCGGCGACAAGTTCGACGAAGCCATCGTCAACTACATCCGCCGCAACTACGGCATGCTGATCGGCGAACAGACGGCCGAAGCCATCAAGAAGGCCATCGGTTCGGCCTTCCCCGGTTCGGAAGTGAAGGAAATGGAAGTCAAGGGCCGCAACCTGTCCGAAGGCATCCCGCGTTCGTTTACCATCTCGTCCAACGAGATCCTCGAAGCGCTGACCGACCCGCTCAACAACATCGTCTCGGCCGTCAAGAACGCGCTTGAGCAGACCCCGCCGGAACTGGGCGCCGACATTGCCGAAAAAGGCATGATGCTCACCGGCGGCGGCGCCCTGCTGCGCGATCTCGACCGCCTGCTGATGGAAGAAACCGGCCTGCCGGTGCTGGTGGCCGAAGACCCGCTGACCTGCGTGGTGCGCGGCTCCGGCATGGCGCTCGAGCGGATGGACAAACTCGGCTCGATCTTCTCGTACGAGTAAGCCCGGGCGCGCCGCTCAGGCGAGCCGCGTGTGCGCGCTTGCACTGCCGGCGCGGCCGGCGTACCGTTCAGATCTGCGGCTTGCAATGCGTTGTACAACCAGGGACAGACCCGGTCGGACAATGCATGCAAGCCGCAGGTCTGACCCCCGTGCCGCAGCGGGACAGGCTCTTAGCACCGATTATTGGATTTCATGGAATACAGTCCTCCGCCACTCTTCAAGCAAGGCGCCCCTGCCCGGGTCAAGGTGACGGTGTTCGCGTTTATTTCGATCGTCCTGCTGATGGTCGATGCCCGCATCCATGCGCTGGCAACGGTGCGCCAGGTGGCCGGCACCATCCTCTATCCGCTGCAAATGGCGGCCCTGATGCCGCGCGACGCGCTGGCCGAGATGGGCAGCTATTTCTCTTCCATTTCCTCGCTCAAGCAGGAAGTGCGCGACCTCAAGATCGCCCAGGTCGCCGTCGCCGAAAAACTCCAGCAAGCCCAGCTCCAGAGCGCCGAAAACGCCCAGTTGCGCAAACTGATGGGCGCGCGCGAGCATGTGCCGGTCAAGACCATGCTCAGCGAGATCCTGTACGACGCGCGCAACAGTTCCACCCGCAAGATCGTGCTCGACCGCGGCACCCAGCAAGGCGTGGCGCTCGGCCAGCCGGTGATCGATAACGCCGGCGTGGTCGGCCAGGTCACGCGCGTATTCCCGTTCACCGCCGAAGTGACGCTGCTGACCGACCGCGAACAGGCCATTCCCGTGCAGGTGCTCAGAAATGGCTTGCGCAGCGTGGCCTACGGGCGCGGCCAGTCCGGCACGCTCGACCTGCGCTTCGTGGCGCCGAACGCCGACATCCAGGTCGGCGACGTGCTCATTACCTCGGGCATGGACGGGGTCTACCCGGCCGGCCTGGCCGTGGCCAAGGTCACCAAGGTCGAGAACAGCGCCGCCGGCGCCTTTGGCGGCGTGGTGTGCCAGCCGCTGGCCGGCATCGACCGCAACCGCCATGTGCTGATCCTGACCACGCTGCCGCAAGTACCGGCCCGCCCGCCTGAAGAGCCGCCGGTGCCGTCCAAGAAGCACCTTCCCAAGATGGCACCGATCAAAGAGGGGGCTGTCCCGATTGCCGCCGACGCGCCGAAAGTGCCGGCGCCGGTGGCGCCGGCCGCCAAGACCCCGGCCACGCCGGCCCGCGCGCCGGCACCGGCGCTTCCCGCGCCAGCCGGCGCGGCGCGCCCGGTGAGCGCCGCGGCCGTGCCGGCACCGGCCACACCCGCGCCCGCACCCGCACCCAAGGAAGACCGATGAACCGCCCGCACTACATCCTGCTGCCCGTCAGTCCGCTGTTCATTACCTTCAGCCTGACCTGCGCCTTCATGCTCAATCTGCTGCCCTGGGGGCACTGGATCGGCGCGCCCGACTTCGTGGCGCTGGTCCTGGTCTTCTGGGGCATCCACCAGCCGCGCAAGGTCGGCATCGGCGTCGCCTTTTTCATGGGCCTGCTGATGGACGTGCACGACGCGACCCTGCTCGGCGAGAACGCGCTGGCCTATACGCTGCTATCCTACCTGGCCATCATGATTCACCGGCGCGTGCTGTGGTTTCCGGTGCTGACCCAGGCGCTGCACGTGTTTCCGCTGCTGCTCGCCACCCAGGCCATCCAGGTCATCGTGCGCGTGGTCGTCTCGGGCAAATTCCCCGGCTGGATGTACTTCATCGAGAGCGTGGTGGGCATCGCACTGTGGCCCGTGATTACCTGGATGCTGCTCGCGCCGCAGCGGCGCGCCGTCGACCGCGACCATACGCGCCCGATCTGATGGTGCGGCTGCGTCATGACTGAAATAACCAATAACGACCGCGAAATCCATCTGTTTCGCCTGCGCGTGGCGGCGCTGATCGCGCTCGTCTTGGTCTGCTTCGGCGCGCTGGCGGCGCGTCTGGTGTACCTGCAGGTGGTCAAGCACGACGATTTTGCGGCGCTGGCCGAAGACAACCGCATCGCCATCGTGCCGATCGTGCCCAACCGCGGCCTGATCGTCGACCGCAAGGGCGTGGTCCTGGCGCGCAACTACTCTGCCTACACGCTCGAAATCACCCAATCCAAGCTGCGCGCAACGCTCGATTCGGTGATCGACGAATTGTCGACGCTGATCGAGATCGAGCCCAAGGACCGCAAGCGCTTCAAGACCCTGCTGGCCGAATCGAAAAATTTCGAGAGCGTGCCGCTGCGCACCCGCCTGACCGACGACGAAGTGGCGCGCTTCGCCGCCCAGCGCTTCCGTTTTCCCGGGGTCGAGGTGCAGGCGCGCCTGTTCCGCCAGTACCCGCTGGGTGAAACCGCCTCGCACGTGATCGGCTATATCGGCCGCATCAACCAGAAGGAAGCCAAGGAACTCGAAGAGCGGCCCGACAAGGCGAACTACAACGGCACCGACCATATCGGCAAGGAAGGGCTGGAAAAGAGCTACGAAGCGCAGCTGCACGGGCGCACCGGCTACCAGAAGATCATCCGCACCGCCAGCGGGCGCGCGGTCAGCATCCTGTCGCGCACGGAAGCGACCGCCGGCAGCAACCTGATTCTGTCGATCGACATCGAACTGCAAAAGATCATCGAGGAAGCCTTCGGCGAGTACCGCGGCGCGCTGGTCGCCATCGAACCGGAGACGGGCGACATCCTGGCCTACGTGTCGCGTCCCGGGTTCGATCCGAACCTGTTCGTCGACGGCATCGACACCCAGAGCTGGAACGAACTCAATACCTCGCTCGACCGCCCGCTGATGAACCGCCCGCTGCAGGGCACCTATCCGCCCGGATCGACCTTCAAGCCGTTCATGGCGCTGGCCGCGCTGGAACTGGGCAAGCGCACCCAGAACCACACGATTTCCGACGCCGGCTATTTCACCCTGGGCGGCCACACCTGGAAGGATGACAAGGTGGGCGGGCACGGCATGGTCAGCCTGACCGATTCGATCATCGTCTCGTGCAATACCTACTATTACCAGCTCGGCAACGATCTCGGCATCGATGCGATCCACGACTTCATGAAACCGTTCGGTTTCGGCCAGAAGACCGGGATCGACCTGGAGAACGAAAAAATTGGCGTGCTGCCGTCGAAAGACTGGAAGCGGGCGCGCTTCGCCAAAAACAAATTGATGCAGACCTGGGTCGGCGGCGACACCGTCAATATCGCCATCGGGCAGGGCTTCAACAGCTTCACCATCCTGCAGCTGTCGCACGCAGTGGCCAACCTGGCCAACAACGGCGTGGTCATGAAGCCGCACCTGGTCAAGATTGTCGAAGACAGCAGCACGCGCGCGCGCGCCCTGACGGTGCCGAAGGAAAGCGCGCGCATCCGGCTAAGCCAGGGCAACATCGATTTCATCAAGCGCGCCATGGTCGGGGTGTCCGAGCGCGGCACCGGCAAGACCGCGTTTGCCAACGCCGGCTACATCGCCGCCGGCAAGACCGGCACCTCGCAAGCGGTCGGCCTGCGCCGCGGCGAAAAATACAACGCCAAGAACGTCAACGAGCGCCTGCGCGACAATTCGCTGTACATCACTTTCGCGCCGGCCGACAAGCCGCGCATCGCAGTGGCGCTGATCGTCGAAAACGCCGGTTTCGGCGGGGCGGTGGCGGCGCCGATCGCGCGCAAGGCGCTCGACTACTACCTGCTGGGCAAGCGCCCGGCGGGCAAGGATGGCACCAAGGTGCCCAAGGAAGACGTGGAACTGCTGCCGCTGGAAGAACTGAAGACCGATTCGGCCACCGAAATGCCATACAAGCCGGGCGCCGAAACGCCGGCACCGAAGGAGTGACGGCCATGCGCATCAACGAACGGCGCTCGCTGTGGCGGCGCGTCAAGCCTTACCTGCTGGTGTTCGACGCGCCGCTGGCCATGGTCATCTTCCTGCTGCTCGGTACCAGCCTGGTGACGATGTACTCGGCCGGCGCCGACTTCCCCGGCCGCGTCGAAGGCCAGCTGCGCAACATGATGATCGCCTTCCTGGTCATGTGGCTGGCGGCCCAGGTGCCGCCGCAAACGCTGATGCGGCTCGCCGTGCCGATCTACACGGTCGGCGTGACCTTGCTGGTGGCGGTGTTCATGTTTGGCGTGATCAAGAAAGGCGCGCGCCGCTGGCTGCACATCGGCTTCGACATCCAGCCGTCCGAGATCATGAAAATCGCCATGCCGCTGATGCTGGCCTGGTACTTCCACCAGAAGGCCGGCTTGGTGCGCTGGCACTCCTTCCTCATCGCCACCGTGCTGCTGGCGGTGCCGGTGGGCCTGATCCAGCTGCAGCCCGACCTGGGCACCTCGCTGCTGGTGCTCGCATCCGGCTTTTATGTGATCTTCCTGGCCGGGCTGTCGTGGAAGGCGCTGCTTGGCCTGTTCGTGGCCGGTGCCGGCAGCCTGCCGGTGGCCTGGTCGCTGATGCACGACTACCAGCGCGAACGGGTGCTCACCCTGATCGATCCGAATGCCGACCCGCTGGGCAAGGGCTTCCACATCATCCAGTCGACCATCGCGATCGGCTCGGGCGGGATCAGCGGCAAGGGCTGGATGAAGGGCACCCAGGCCCACCTCGAATTCATCCCCGAGCGCACCACCGACTTCATTTTCTCGGTCTTTTCGGAGGAATTCGGGCTGATGGGCTTTCTCGGCTTGCTGCTCCTGTACCTGCTGCTGATCGGGCGCGGCCTGATGATCGCCGCCAATGCGCCGACCCTGTTCACGCGCCTGCTGGCCGGCGCGATCACGATGATCTTCTTTACCTACGCCTTTGTGAACATGAGCATGGTCAGCGGCATCCTGCCGGTGGTGGGCGTGCCGCTGCCGTTCATGAGCTATGGCGGGACCGCTTTTGTGACCCTCGGACTCGGTGCAGGTATACTCATGAGTATCCAGCGGCACCGCAAGCTGGTGCAAACCTGATCCCGGAGACACGATGGCGGTAACACGAACGCTTCCACCTTCCATTGCGCTGTGCGCACTGGCCTTATTACTGACTGCCTGCGGTACCGATTCGGAAGGCCACCGGCGCATGCTGCCGATGCCGGCCCCGGGTACGCCGGCGGCCAAGCATGGCGACATCGGCCACGACTTGCCGCGCATGCCGCGCGCCGGTTCCGGGCGCGGCGGCTACTACCAGGACGATGGCCCGGGCGACAATCCGCCGCCCAACCTGCGCGACGTGCCGGACGCCGTGGTCAAGGACGAACCGTATGCGCGCTACGCCAACCGGCCCTACGTGGTGTTCGGCAAGACCTACACGCCGATGCTCAACGAGCAGGCCTTCAAGCAGCGCGGGGTGGGCAGCTGGTACGGCAAGAAATTCCATGGCCAGCGCACCTCGTCGGGGGAACTGTACGACATGTACAAGATGACGGCCGCCCATCCGACCCTGCCGATTCCCTCGTACGCGCGCATCACCAGCCTCGATAACGGCAAGCAGGTGGTGGTGCGGATCAACGACCGCGGGCCGTTCCATTCGAGCCGCGTGGTCGACGTGTCGTACACGGCCGCGCTCAAACTCGGCCTGCTCGGCAAGGGCAGCCACATGGTGGAGGTGGAACGGCTGCTGCCCAACGCGCAGGAGCGCATCGCCACCATCCGGCGCATGACGCCCGAGCCGGAAGGGGAAGTGAGCACGATGGCGGTGGACATGCCGCCGCCGGGCGAAAGCAGCGCAATCACGGTGACGGCCACCGCCTTGGCGCCGGCACCCGCGCCGGCGGCGGGCGCAGCGCCAGCTGCGGCACCGGGGTTTTATCTGCAGCTCGGTGCTTTTGCCCGCGCCGACAAGGCGGCCGACGTGCGCGCGCAGATCGCGGCCACGGGCGGGGCGCTGTCCGCCGTCGAAGTGGTGCAGGGCGGTGCGCTGCACCGCCTGTTCAGCGGCCCGTTCCCGAGCCGGGCCGACGCCATGCAGGCGCTGCGCGATTTGCCCTCGACCCTGCGCCTCAAACCCATCGTCGTGCAGCGCTGATCCGGCCCGGGGCCGCCAGCCTTATTTGCAGCTGCGCGTTTCCTGGCCCGGAAAGCGCGCCACGATCGCATCGACCTTGGCCTTGGCGGCCGGTTCCAGCGCGCGGAAGCGGTAAGCCATCTTGGTCGCCTGGCTGGTGCGTCCGCTCACCTTGGCGCCGACCACGCCCTGCTTGGTCAGCGTCGCCAGCAGGGTCTGGGCCGACGTCTCCGACTTGAACACGCCCAGCGAAATCGCATGCTTCATCGGGCTGTTGTCATTCATGATAAAGAAGCTGGTGATGCCGAGTTCCTTCAGTTCGGCGGCCTTGCGGTCGGCCGCTTCCTTGCTGCCGGCCGAAGGAATGAACACGATATGGCTGGTCACCTCGGGCACGGCGACGTTTTCGCGCGTCTGGCGCTGGCCCAGGGCCAGCGGCGCGAGCATGGCCTCGAAGCGGCGCGCATCGGCCTGCGCAAAATTGCCAACCGATGTGCAGGCAACCAGGTCCGGCTTCGGCTCCGGCTTGGGTTCCGGTTTGGGTTCCGGCTTCGGCTCGGCGGGCGCCGGCGCAGCCGGTTTGGCCATCACCAGCACCGGTGTCGGCGGCGCGACCACCGGCTCCGGGTCCGCGCCCGCTTCCGCGTCGGGCGCCGGCGGGCGGACGGCGACCAGCTTGATGTTCTCGGTGCCGAGCTGGTTGCGCATGCGGCCCGGCTCGCGCTCGTTTTCCCTGAAGTTGCCGAGCATGCCCTGGCCGAACGCGAACAGCACGGCATTGATGGCAAGGAGGGTCCAAAATATGAATTTCAACACGGGCTATCCTGGAGTGGCGAAGACGTGACGGTGGAATGAAGGCCGATCAGGACGATATTATCGACGATCCGGTGTTCGATCGGGAGCCTGAGCACGGGAGCAATGTACTGGGCCGCGCCGCCCGAGACGATGCAGGCGCTGGCGCCATGCAGCGCGCAGGCGCGTTCGATCGCGCCGGCCTGCGCCGCCAGGCAGCCGGACAGGATGGCGTCAGCGGTATTGTCGGCAAAGCCGGCCGGCAGGGTGGCGCCGGGCGCGACCTGGGGCAGCTGCGCCGTATTGCGCGCCAGCGAAGTGGCCATCAGGCCCAGGCCGGGCAGGATCATCCCGCCCAGGAACACGCCGTCGGCGCTGACCGCGTCGATGGTGGTGGCGGTGCCGCAGGTGGCGACGATGAGCGCCTGGCCGGGCGCCAGCGCGCGCGCGCCGAGCGCCGCGGCGAAACGGTCGCATCCGAGCTGGGACGGATTGCGGTAGGCGTTGCGCATGCCGGCCAGCTGCGCCGTCGATGCGAACCAGCTGATCGCGGTGGTCGGAATCATCAGTTGCAGCTGGTCGTGCAGCTTGCTGCCGGCGACGTTCGACACCAGCGCGCGCGTGACGCCGTGCCGGGCCCAGCTGGCCGGCAGGTGATTCAGGTCGGCGTGGGCCACGGCGCCGCTGGCGACCCAGGTGCCGGGCGCGGCGCCGTCCTCGGCCAGCGCCCATTTGATGCGCGTATTGCCGGCGTCGATCAGCAGCAGCATCTCAGTGCTCCCGCACGCGCAGCGACACGTCGCCGGCGACGATGGCGATGCGTCCGCCGGCCGTGTCGAGCAGCAGGCGCGCGCCATCGTCGACGCCGGCGGCCACGCCTTCATGCAGGGTGACGTCGCGATCGATGATGACGACCGGCAGGCCCTGGTAAGCATGCAGGCGGTTCCAGCGCGCGCAGAAAGGCGCAAAGCCGCCTTGCGCGAACTGGCCGAGGTTCGCGGCCAGCACGCCGAGCAGCTGCGCCATGAGCGCATTGCGCTCCATCTGCGCCAGCCACGGGGCCCCCGCCACGCTGCGCCCGATGCGCTGTTCCATGTCATCGGGCATGAGCAGATTGAGGCCGACCCCGATCACCGCCCACACGCCGCCGCTTGGCGCGGCCTGGGTTTCGATCAGCACGCCGGCCAGCTTGGCGCCGTCGCGCAGCACATCGTTGGGCCACTTGAGCTGGACCGGCACGCCGAGCGCGCCGAGGGCGTCGGCCAGCGCCACGCCGACCGCCAGCGGCAAGCCGGCCAGCTCGCGCAGCGGTCCGCCAAAATGCCAGGCCAGCGAAAACGTCAGCGCCGCACCGGGCGCCGACAGCCAGCTGCGTCCGGCGCGCCCGCGTCCGGCCGTCTGGTGCACGGCCACGCGCAGCACGGGGCGTTGCAGACCGGCGGCACGTGCCAGCAGGTCGGCATTGGTCGATCCGGTTTCGGCCACGACTTCGATATCGATGCCGGCCAGCTCCGGCGCACTGGCGTGGCGTGCGATCGCGGCGGCATCCATGCCCAGGCTGGCCGGGGCGGCGAGGGTATCGTTCATGGCGTTTCCTTGCGGGCCTTGCGGGCCTTATGGGGCGCGTTGACGAAGGCCAGGTCGTACAGGGAGTTCGGCAAAAGCCGCAGCAGCTTGGCCACCACCCCCATCTGCCACGGGATCACGCGGTAGCTGGTGCCGGCGGCGATGGCGCGCGCGGCCCTGGCGGCAAAGCGCGCCGGCGACATCAGGAAGGGCATCGGATAGGCGTTATGTCTGGTCATGGGGGTATCGATGTAGCCGGGCGCGATGGTCACCACCTTGACGCCGTGCGGCTTGAGTTCGAGCCGCAGCGATTCGCAATACACGCGCAGCGCCGCCTTGGAGGCGCTGTAGGCGCCGGCGCCGGGCAGGCCGCGCACACCGGCCACGCTGCCGATGCCGACCAGGCGGCACGGCGTGGACTGCGCTTTCATGGTGGCGATGAAGGGCGCGAAGGTGGCCACGGTGGCGCTGACGTTGGTGGCGAGGATGGCGTCGAACACCGGCAGGTCTTCGGCAAATTCGGTCAGGGTGCCGACCGAAATGCCGGCGCAGGCGATGACGATATCGGCGCCGCCCTGGCGTTCGATGAAATCGACGGCGGCCGCCGTCAGCGCGGCGCGGTCGGTGACGTCGAGCGCATATACCAGATGGCGTTCGGGGTGCGGCAATTGCGCGCGCAGGGCGTCGAGCGCGTCGCGGCGGCGCGCCACCAGGCCCACGCTCGCGCCGCGCGCGGCGTACTCGCGCGCCAGCGCCGCACCGAGTCCGCTCGACGCGCCGGTGATGAACACGCGGTTCATTGGGCGCGCGCCGGCATGCTTATTTCTTTTCCGCTGCCGCTTTGGCGACCAGGTGATCCATCACTTGCAGCGCCATTTGCTGTTGCTGCGCTTCGGTCGCGGCGGTCGCGCTGGCGCCGGCCAGGTTGGGCGAGGTCATGTACTTGCCGCCGATGGCCACCTGCGGCCACTCTTTGATCTGGTACGACGCCACCATGCCGTTGGCGCGCGAGAGCTTGGCCTGGACCCCGAACGAGCGGTAGGCGTCGGTGAATTTGGCGCGCTCGATGCCGGCGCTGGCGGCCCAGTCGAACACCTGTTCGTCGTTGCCGAAGCGCTTGCCCTGTTCGTGCATGGCGCTGAATACCTTGGCGTGGTACTGCGGCGCCAGGCCCATCGATTCGAGCGTGTAGTACAGGCGCTGCTGCGGCACCACGGCCGGGGTGTGGCCGAGGTGGACGCGCTTGAACACGATCTTGTTGCCCTGCTTCCTGACCCACTCGGCCAGCGCCGGCTCGAAGCTGGCGCAGTGAGGGCAGTAGTAGGCGAAAAATTCGGTGACTTCGACTTTCTGGCCGGCGTCGGTGTTCTGCGCCTCGGGCAGGGTCGTGTAGTCGGTGCCGCTGACGGGCGCCTCGGGGGACGCCGTTGCGTGGGCGCCGGCGCTGCACAGGGCCAGCGCGAGCATGATCTTGAAGAGAGTAGGCATGCGGGTTTTCCGTGGTGTCGTGGGTTATTTCTGGTTGCGCACGATGGCGACGTCGATGCCGGCGTCGACCAGTTTGGCGCGCGCCTTGTTCATCGCTTCGACCTGGCCGTAGGGGCCGATGCGGACCCGGTGCAGCACGCCGCTGTCGTTGGCGCGTTCGCTGATGACGGCCTCGAAGCCGAGCAGGGCGAGCTTGGCGCGCGTGTTTTCGGCGTCGGCCACTTCGCGGAAGGCGCCGGCCTGCAGGTAATAGGTGATCTTTTCCTCGGCCGCTTCGGCAGGCGCGGACGGGACCACGTTCTGGGCTGGCGCGTGGGGGGCGGCGGCCACCTGGGTTGGCGCCGGTGCCGGTGCGGGGGCCGGCTTCTCCGGTTTTTCCTTCATGTTGGCGATGGCCGCGCCCAGCGGATCGGCTTCGGCCGGGGTGGCGGCCTTGGGCTTGTCGGTGATCTGCTTGTTGGCGGCGCGCGCCGCTTCCTTGTTCCCGTACAGCGGCTTGTTCGGATCGGCCGCCTGGCCGGCGGTCGGCTCGCCCATCTTGCCGGCCTTGCCGGTTTTATCGGTGAACGGCGTGGCGCCCTTGGTGATCGCCAGCGCGACCGCGACAGCGATCACCAGGCCCACGATCAGGCCGATGACGATGCCGGTGAGGGTATTGCCTTGCTGGTGCTTGAGCGGTAGTTTGAGCCGTGGGCGGGAATCGCGTGTCATTGGAGCTTTCAATCGAAGTAGCGGTTACATTTTTTCCGGCGCCGACACGCCGATCATGGCCAGGCCGTTGCGCAGTACCTGGCGCGTGGCGACCATCAGCGCCAGGCGCGCCAGTTTGAGCGCTTGGTCGTCGACCAGCACGCGCTCGGCGAAGTAGAAGCTGTGCAGGTTGGCGGCCAGGTCGCGCAGGTAGAACGCCACCTGGTGCGGACCGAGCTCGGTCTGGGCGCGCGCCAGCGTTTCCGGGTAGGCGGCCAGGGTCGCCAGCAGGGTCATCTCGGTCGGCGCGGTGAGCGGCGCCAGGTCGGCCGATGCCAGCGACGACAGCTCGCCCGTGAACTGTTCGAGCATGCGGCAGATGCGGGCGTGCGCGTACTGCACGTAATACACCGGGTTCTCGTCCGACGTTTTCAGGGCGACGTCGACATCGAATACGAATTCGGTATCGGCCTTGCGCGAGATCAGGAAGAAGCGCACCGCATCGCGGCCCCTGGCGATGTCGCCGTCGCCCGACCATTCGATCAGGTCGCGCACCGTCACGTAGGAACCGGCGCGCTTGGAGATCTTGACCTCGGCGCCGTCTTTCATGACGGTGACCATCTTGTGCAGCACGTAGTCCGGGTAGCCCTGCGGGATCTCCAGGCCGACCGCCTGCAGGCCGGCGCGCACGCGCGCGATGGTGCCGTGGTGGTCGCTGCCCTGGATGTTGATGGCCTGGGTGAAGCCGCGCTGCCATTTGACGACGTGGTACGCCACGTCCGGCACGAAATAGGTGAAGCCGCCTTCGGACTTGCGCATCACGCGGTCCTTGTCGTCGCCGTAGTCGGTGGTGCGCAGCCACAGCGCGCCATCCTGTTCGTAGGTCTTGCCGGCCTTGATCAGGGCCTCGACGGTTTTTTCCACCTTGCCGTCGGCGTACAGCGACGATTCGAGGTAATAGTTATCGAACTTGACGCCGAAGGCTTGCAGGTCGATATCCTGCTCGTTGCGCAGGTAGGTGACGGCGAACGGGCGGATCGAGTCGATGTCCTCGACCTTGCCGCTGGCGGTGGCGGGCAGGCCGTCGCTGGCCGAGACGGTTTTGCCGGCCAGGTAATCGGTGGCGATATCGGCGATGTAGTCACCGTTGTAGGCCGACTCCGGCCATTCGGCGTCGCCCGGCTTGAAGCCGCGCGCGCGCGCCTGGACCGAATTGGCCAGGGTGGCGATCTGCACGCCGGCATCGTTGTAATAGAACTCGCGGGTGACCGCGAAGCCTTGCGAATCGAACAGCGCGGCGAGGGCGTCGCCCAGCGCGGCTTGGCGGCCATGGCCCACGTGCAGCGGGCCGGTCGGATTGGCCGACACGAATTCGAGGATCACTTTCTTGCCGGCGCCGGCATCGCTGCGGCCGTAGGCCTGGCCTTCGGCGAGGATGGTCTTGACCACCGACTGCTTGGCGGCGGCTGCCACGCGCAGGTTGATGAAACCGGGGCCGGCGATGTCGGCGCTATCGATGAGGGCCTTGCCGGCCGGGTTGTCGAGCAGCGCGGCGACGATTTTCTGGGCCAGCTCGCGCGGATTCATCTTGAGCTGCTTGGCCAGCTGCATGGCGATATTGCAGGCGATGTCGCCGTGCGAGGGATCGCGCGGGCGCTCCAGGACCACGGACGGCGTGATGCCGGTACCGTCGAGGACAGGGACGAGGGCGGCCTGGAACAGGGCGGCGATTTCTTGTTTTTGCGAGGCGAGCATGAGCGGTGATCTGTAGAGTAGTCGAGCGGTGGCGGTGCCACGGGCAATAGTAGCTCAATTATACTGGTTTGCCGCCCCTCTGAGTCCGCCCGCGCAAGCCATCGATAGCGCCCCCACACTCCCAAAAAATCCCCGAACCGGGGTCTGACCTCTGATTAGCAATGAAAACGTTGTCTGTTACATCCTTGGCAGCAATAAGCCGACTTGGCCGCAGCGCACGAGGCGGACACGCCCGAGAGGTCTTTTTTTACATGCAAAAGTGTTGATTCACGGAAAAATATTTCGAATCAGAGGTCAGACCCCGGTTGTGGTGGGAAATCGTTGGACGTTGGAAGAATGTGTTGTCATAAAGGATCGTTTAAGCCTGTGCGGGGGCTAACCCGGTACAATTGCACCTTTATAAAGTAGCGCAAAGCAGACCCGACCATGACCAACAAGCGCCCGACGCTCTCCATCAAACCCGCCGCGCCCAAGGCGGATAAAGCGGCGGCGCCGCGCATGCGCTCCAGTTTCGAGGTCAAGCCCGTGCTGCAGCCCGGCTATCGCCCCGATCTGAAGCCCGATTCGCTCGCGCTGTGCCTGCTCGGGGCGGCGAATGCCGTGGCCCAGGTGCGCGGCGGCGCCGCCTTGCCGCAGGCGCTGCTGACCGCGTTCGGCGTGACCGCCGCCGCGCCCCAGGCGCGCGGGGCGATCCAGGATATCGCTTACCGCACCATGCGCCAGCTCGGCCGCAGCGAAACCCTGCTCGGCCTGATGACGTCGAAGGCGCCGGAGCCGCCGATGCTGGCCAGCCTGCTGTGCTGCGCCCTGACCCTGATCGATACCCCGGACGGCGCCGAGCCGCCGTATGAAGTATTTACCGTCGTCGACCAGGCCGTCACCGTGGCCAGTTCGCACCCGGACATGGCGCACGCCAAGGGCATGGTCAACGCCGTGCTGCGCCGCTTCCTGCGCGAGCGCGAGGAGTTGCTCGAGGCGGCGCTGAGGCAGCCGGTGGCGCAATGGAATTATCCGCAGTGGTGGATCGATGCCGCCAAGGCTGCCTATCCGGGCAACTGGCAAGCCATCCTCGCGGCCGGCAACGCCCAGCCGCCATTGACCTTGCGCGTGAACGTGCGCAAGACCACGGTCGCGGCATACATACAATTGCTGGCCGACGCAGGCATGGCCGCCGCGCAAATCGGGCCGTCCGCCGTGCGCCTCGACAAGGCGCTGGGCGTGGCCCTGATCCCCGGTTTCGACCAGGGCCTGGCGTCGGTGCAGGACGCCGGCGCGCAGCTGGCCGCGCCGCTGCTCGATGTGCAGGACGGCATGCGCGTGCTGGACGCCTGCGCCGCGCCCGGCGGCAAGACCTGCCACCTGCTGGAACTGGCGCAGCTGGACCTGACCGCGCTCGATTCGGACCCCAAACGCCTTGAGCGCGTGGGCGAAAATCTGGAACGCCTCGGCTTGAGCGCGACGCTGAAAGCGTTCGAGGCGCAGACCAGCGTGTGGTGGGACGGCCAGCAGTACGACCGCATCCTGGCCGACGTGCCGTGCACGGCGTCGGGCATCGTGCGGCGCCACCCGGACATCCGCTGGCTGCGGCGCAAGGGCGATGCACTCCAACTTGCAACACTTTCGGCCAAAATTCTCGACAACCTTTGGCAGATGCTGCGCCCGAATGGTAAATTGCTGTTCGTGACATGTTCGCTCTGGCCCCAGGAATCGGAGGCGCAGGCCGCCGCATTCGCGGTGCGCCACAATGCGACCCGCCTCGCCGCGCCGGGACAGTTGCTTCCGACCGGTACCGCCGTGCAGGATCATGACGGCTTGTTCTACGCCCTGTTTCAAAAAAACGCGACGTAAGGGGTCCTTCGACTATGCGAACCTTTAAGATTCTGGCCCCCCTGTGACACAACGATTTTTCCGCCTTCTTGCCTGCCAGCTGCTGCTGATGTTCGCGTCCGCGTGCGCGTGCGTGCCGGCGTGGGCGGCGGACGTGGTCGACATCACGCATGCGCATATCGAGGCAAGCGACGAGGGCTACCGCCTGGCGGCCAGCTATGCCTTCGAGTTGAACGAGGGGCTGGAAGACGCCATCAAGCATGGCGTGCAACTGTACTTCACCACCGAAATCGAACTGACCCGCCCGCGCTGGTACTGGTATGACGACAAGGCGGTGTCGGCGCGCCAGACCATCCGCATCTGGTACAACGTGCTCACGCGCCAGTACCATGTGTCGGCCCTGGGCAGCATGGCGCAGAGTTTTCTCACCCTGGAAGACGCGATGGTGCTGATCCGCCGCCCCAGCCGCTGGGTGATCGCGCCCAAGGGGGCGCTCAAGCGCGGCGAGACCTACAACGCCACCGTGCGCATGTTCATGGACCGCGAACTGCTGGCCAAGCCGATGCAGGTCAATGCGCTGAATAATTCCGACTGGCGCCTGGCTTCCAAAAACAAAACCTTCCCCTACACGGCGGAATAAGCGGTGAATCAAGCCTTGCGCTATGCAGTGATGGTCGGCGCCGCCGTCGTCAGCATCCTGCTGTTCCTGCTCGCCTCGGCGTCCGACAATTCCGGCTTCTTCGACCGTTACTATACCTGGCTGCTCGGCCTGAACGCGGCGGTGGCCGGGGCGCTGCTGATATTCGTGGTGGTGGCGCTGGCGCGCCTGTATTCGCGCTACAAGAGCGGCAAGTTCGGCTCGCGCCTGATGGCGCGCCTGGTGATCCTGTTCGCCGGCATCGGCATCCTGCCCGGCCTGGTCATCTTCCTGGTGTCGGTGCAGTTCGTGTCCAATTCGATCGAGTCCTGGTTCAACGTGAAGATCGAGGCGGCGCTGGAGTCGGGCGTGAGCCTGGGCGTGGCCGCGCTCGACCAGGCGCGCAGCGAACTGGGGGCGGTCGGCGAGATCAGCGCGGCCACCATCGCCGGCCAGGATGTGGTGGCCTCGCACGATATCCTCACGCGCCTGGTGCAGGAGCAGGAGGGCATGCTCAGCGCCGTCATCGTGGGCCAGGATGGCCGCATGGTCACCAGCGCGGCCGAAGGGCGGCGCGACCTGAAAGCCGACTTGCCGACGCCGGCCATGCTGCTGCAGGCGGTGATGCCGGGCGGGTATTCGGTGGCCGAGGGCGGGGTGGAGCGCGATTTCAAGGATGTCAACGGCATCCACGGCGGCAGCGCCAATGCGCTCGATGGCGCCACCAGCCTGCGCCTGCGCGTGGTGCTGGCCATTCCCGAGCCGCCCGGCGCGGCGCCGCGCTTTTTGCAGCTGGTGCAGGCGGTGCCGGTCAAGCTGGCGCTCAACGCCGAGGTGCTGCGCAACGCCTACAGCGAGTACCAGGAGCGCTTCGTGGCGCGCACCGGCTTGCGCAAGATGTATATCGAGACACTGACATTGACGCTGCTGCTGGCGATCTTCGGGGCGATCGCCAGCGCGTTTGTGATCGCCGGCAAACTGGCGCAGCCGCTGCTGGTGCTGGCCGAGGGCACGCGCGCGGTGGCCGAGGGCGACCTGTCGCCGCGCCCGATCGTGGCCACTTCCGACGAACTGGGCACGCTGACGCAATCGTTCAACACCATGACCGGCCAGCTGTTCGAGGCGCGCAGCGCGGTCGAGCGCAACCGCGCCGCCCTGCAAAGCGCCAAGGCGCACCTGGAGTCGGTGCTGGACAATATGTCGGCCGGGGTGATCGTGCTCGACGCCGACTCGCACCTGGTCAGTTCCAACGAGGCGGTCGAGCGCATCCTGCAGCACGACGTGGCCGGCCACATGGGCATGGCGCTGGCCGCGATCGATGGGCTCGATGCGTTCGGGGCCGCCATCGCCAAGGCGTTTTCGACCCAGAGCGCACAGAGCGCGGCCGGCTCGCCGCGAAAGCAGACCCACTGGCAGCAGCAGATCGAAATCCCGCGCCGGCTCGGCACCAGCGATGACCATGACATCACCCTGCTGGCGCGCGGCTCGCGCCTGCCGGTGGGCGCCGGCAGCGGCTACATCGTGGTGTTCGACGATATTTCGGATGTGATTTCGGCGCAGCGCTCGATGGCCTGGGGCGAGGTGGCGCGGCGCCTGGCGCACGAGATCAAAAACCCGCTCACGCCGATCCAGCTGTCGGCCGAGCGCATGCAGATGAAGCTCGAATCGCGCCTGCAAGGTGTTGACCGCGACCTGCTCAACAAGGGCACGGCGACCATCGTCAACCAGGTCGATGCCATGAAGCGCATGGTCGATGACTTCCGCGACTATGCCAAGGCGCCGCCGGCGGTGCTCGACAAGCTCGACCTGAATGCCCTGGTCGGCGAAATCCTGCATATGTACCTATCCGGCGACGAAAGCGATATTATTCATGCTGAGCTTGCCGCCGGCTTGCCATCGGTGATGGGCGATGCGACCCAATTGCGCCAGGTGATCCACAATCTGCTGCAAAATGCCCAGGATGCGATGAGCGAGCGCGGTCCCGACGCGGCGCCGGCGCGCATCGATATCACGACCGAGGCGATTCATTACCAGGGCGCGAACGGGGCCGGCACCGCGGTGCGGCTGTCGATTGTCGATAACGGACCGGGATTCGCTCCTAAAATCCTGTCGCGCGCGTTCGAGCCGTATGTCACGTCGAAGGTGCGCGGGACCGGGCTGGGACTGCCGATGGTGAAGAAAATCGTCGATGAACACGGCGGCAAGATCGAGATACAGAACCGCAGTGACGGAACTGGCGCGTCGGTGTTGATTTTACTGTTAAAGTTAGCACCGGCCAGCGTTGTGGCGTAAGCGTTGAATCAAGAATAAAATCGCGGCTGTGAGCGGTATGCGCTGCATGCCATTGGAGCGGGCAAAAAGAGGAAGGCAAACACATGGCAAACATTCTCGTAGTTGATGATGAAATGGGCATCCGCGAGTTACTCTCGGAAATCTTGGGCGACGAAGGCCATGCAATCACGCTCGCTGAAAACGCGCAGCAGGCCCGTGACGCGCGCGCGGCGGGGGCTCCGGACCTGGTACTCCTGGATATCTGGATGCCCGATACCGATGGCGTCACCCTGCTCAAGGAGTGGCAGCGCGACGGCTTGCTGACCATGCCGGTCATCATGATGTCGGGGCACGCGACCATCGATACGGCGGTCGAGGCGACCCGGATCGGGGCGCTCAACTTCCTCGAAAAGCCGATTGCGCTGCAAAAGCTGCTCAAGGCGGTGCAGCAGGGCCTCACGCGGGCCCAGGAAGTGGTGCGCGCGCCGGTGATCGCGCCGCGCCCGATGCTCGCGCCCCAGCCCGAGGAAAGCCCGATGACGGCCTCGGCCATGTTTTCGGCGCAAACCCCGCAATCGGCCATCGCGCCGCGCATGGGCGGCATGCCGAACGGGGAAGGGCATGGCTTCAACCTGAGTTTCGACTTGCCGCTGCGCGAGGCGCGCGATGCCTTCGAACGCATGTATTTCGAGCATCATCTGGGGCGCGAGGGCGGCAGCATGACCCGCGTGGCTGAAAAAACCGGTCTCGAACGCACCCACCTGTACCGCAAGCTCAAGCAACTCGGCGTCGAGCCGGGCAAACTGGCTAAAAAGAACGGATGACCGCAGCGCCTGCGCGCAGGGCTGCCCTGACCCTGGTCACGGGCGGCTCGGCGCCGCAGCGCGAGGCCGCCATCGCGGCGCGCCTGGCGTCATCGCCGGCTGCCGGCCTGTGCGCCGTGCTGCTCGAAGGGTTGCCGTCCGGCCAGACCCTGCTATCCCCCTCCCACGCGCTGCAAGTGCAGCGGATCGCGCCCGGCTGCCTGTGCTGCACCGGTAATCTCGTTTTGCGTGTAACATTAAATCGGATCCTGCGTCTGCGCCCCGAGCGACTGTTCATCGGGCTGGCCGCCACGGACCACCTTGATCAGTTGCGATCGTGGCTGCAAGACCCGCCATACGATCAGCTGTTGGAACTGACAGCGGACCAGCACACTTGAAATCGGTCCGCATAGCCCCACCTGCCCTGATGAGCACAGTGGAACGTCTGATCGAGTGAAGGAGCAAACATGAACATGATCTACAACAGTGAACAGTACAGCGTGGTCGAGTTCGGCGTCGATCACAATCTCGAAGCCTTGCGCTTCGGCGGATATGAAATCGTCGACAAATCCGGTCGCCGTGAAGCATTTATCGGCGGCAAACTTGCGCAATCATTCAGGCGCGACGTCAACAACCTGATCGCCAGCGAACCCACCATGGAAGAAATCGATGATTTCCTCGGTTCGTATGACTCGCTGATGAGCCAACCGGTGTTGTTGCACTAATATTCGGCTGGTGCTGGGACAGTCGCTGGCGGTCTCGCTAGCGCGGCGCTGTTACCGGCAAAAGCCCGTTCCCGCGCGGGGCAGGCTGTCTGGCGCGGGAATGTCAGGACGAGGCCATGCGATGGCGTAGCGCCTCGTTCCGACTCCTTCGCGCCACGTCGATGCGCACCCATCCCGCCACCGGCCGAGCCAAAGGGTTCAGTCAGGCGTGCCTCCCGCTACCGCCCGAGCCAAAGGCGTTTCAGCCAGGCGTGCCTCCCGCTACCGCCCGAGCCAAAGGCGTTTCAGCCAGGCGTGCTTCCTGCTACCGCCCGAGCCAAAGGGGTTCTGTCAGGCATCCCTTCCTCCACCGGCCAAGCCAAAGGCTTGAGCCAGGCGTGAGCCAGGCGCCCGCAAAAAAAGCGCCGTGTAAAACGCATCCCGCTCCGGACCGGCGCGCACGCCGGATTGCCGCTTGCCGCGCTGCCGCCGCAGGCGCTTGCCAAGCCTCAGGCTTGCACCCGAACATGGTATTCTGGCGTGATGTGCCAACTCCTCGGAATGAACTGCAATGTCCCTACCGACATTGTTTTTAGCTTTACCGGCTTCGCCATGCGCGGCGGCCGCACCGATACCCACCACGATGGCTGGGGCATCGCCTTTTTCGAGGGCGCCGGCGTGCGCCATTTCGTCGATCACCAGGCTGCCGTCGAGTCGCCTGTCGCCGAACTGATCAAGCGCTATCCCATCAAGTCGAAAAACGTCATTGCCCATATCCGCAAGGCAACCCAAGGCCATGTTGCGCTGGAAAACTGCCATCCCTTCGTGCGCGAGCTGTGGGGCCGCTACTGGGTGTTTGCCCACAACGGCGACCTCAAGGAGTTTGCGCCGACCCTGGACGGGCCGTATCGCCCGGTCGGCAGCACCGACAGCGAAAAAGCCTTCTGTTTCCTGCTGCAGGAATTGCGCAAGCGCTTCGGCGACACGCCGCCGGCCTTGTCCTTGCTGCGCGCGGCGCTCAAGGAACTGGTGGCCGCCGTTGCCGTGCATGGGACCTTTAATCTGATGTTGTCGGACGGCTCGGCCCTGTTCGTGCATTGCTCGACCAAGCTGCATTATGTGGTGCGCCAGCATCCCTTTGTCACGGCCAGCCTGTCCGACGAAGATGTCAGTGTTGATTTTTCTCAAGTCACCACACCGCAAGACCGGGTAGCCATTATCGTCACCGAACCGTTGACGACCAACGAACAGTGGACCGCCTTCGCGCCCGGCGAATTCAAAGTGTTTGTGGACGGGATGTCAATACAAGAGCGCTAAGTATTTCCTCCACGCACTGGTATTAATTAGGTTACATTACCGGCTGTTATTATCCATATTTACAGGACAGATGAGCCACGACTCCGACCTAATGGCGCAGCAGATGCCAGTGCGGGATTTCTATCTGGGGCGCCAGCCTATCCTCGACCGTCAGCAAGGGCTGTACGGTTACGAAATGCTTTTTCGCAACGCTCCGGGTGACGTGGCGGAGATCGACAGCGATGTCGCCGCCACCGCCACGGTGATTGCCCACACCGCCCAGCTGGGGCTGGAAAAAGTCATCGGTGATGCGCTCGGCTTCCTGAATGTGGACGCCGAAGTGCTGATGAGCGACATTTTCGTGTTCCTGCCGCGCGAACGGGTGGTGCTGGAACTCGTCGACAGCATGGTGGTCACCAAATCCGTGCTCGACCGCATTGCCGACCTGAGCGCACATGGCTTCCACTTTGCGCTCGACGACGTACGCGTCGACGCCCCCGATGTCCAACTGCTGTTGCCGATGGTCGAATACGTCAAGCTCGACGTGCGCGCCATGCCGCTCGCCTCGCTGACGCAGCTTGCGCCACGCTTCAAGCGCCAGCACAAGAAACTGATCGCGGAAAAGGTCGAAACCCGCGAGGAATTCGATGCCTGCCTCGGGCTGGGCTTCGACTATTTCCAGGGCTACTATTTCGCCCGGCCGGCGGTGATCAGCGGGCGCAAGCTGTCGCCGTCGCAGCTGACGGTGCTCGAACTGATGAGTCTGGTAACCTCGGATGCCGACAATATCGAGATCGAACGTGCCGTCAAGCGCGATGTGACCCTGGCGTTCAACCTGCTGAGGCTGGTCAACACGCCGGCGATCGGCATGCGCCACCGCATCGATTCGATCAGCCAGGCGGTCACCATTCTCGGCCGCCGCCAGTTGCAGCGCTGGCTGCAAATCATGCTGTACGCCGAACCCACGCGCCGGGGCAGCAGCATGTCGCCGCTGCTGCTGCTGGCCACCACGCGCGGCCGCCTGCTCGAACTGCTGGCGCAGCGCTTGCGCCCGGGGCAGCGCAACGTGGCCGAAATCGCCTTCACGGTCGGCATCATGTCGCTGATGGATGCCCTGTTCGGGATGTCGATGACGGTCATCGTCGAGCAGATTCCCGTCATCGACGAGGTGGCGCACGCGCTGCTGCAGCGCACCGGCTTCTTCGGCGACTTGCTGCACCTTGCCGAGTGCATCGAGCGCATGGAAGAATGCGACGACCAGGTGCTGCCCGCATTGCGCGAACTGGCTATTTCCAGCGAAGAACTGATCGAGCTGGAAGTAGCCGCCTTCGAGTGGAGCGACAAGGTGGTGCGTTTCGCCATTTGAGTGCGGGCGGGGCCGCCGGCTTGCCGCTGGCCCCGTCCGTGGCACCGGCTATGCGCCGCCCGCCCATTGCTTGTGCAGGTCCGGATCGCTGCGCAACTCCCACAAGGCCAGGACGATGACGGCGATGCCCACGATGAGGCTATTGTTCATCATGGGGCCGCGGTCGGCCACGGCCGGAATCCACGGCGAGACGGCCACCCACACACCCGCCAGCAGGTTGACGACGACGGCCCAGACGTAGGTTTTGACCAGGTCGAACGCGGCGAGCACGGCGATGACTGCGCCCGCGATCCAGGCATTCATGGCCTGCGGAGTGTTGGCTGGGTAGGCCAGCACCCAGGGTGAGATGAACAGCCAGAGTCCGAGCAGCAGGATCGCCTGATCCTGCCACCGCCTGGCGGGGCGTTGGGTTTCCATATTACCTCCTGAACGCGATGTCCGGCGCGGAAAAGCATGACCAGGGAGATGCGCCGATACTCCCTGGCGTACAGGGAGTTAGGCAGGAAAAGCGGGGGAAAGTTCAAACCGGACGTCGTTCCTGCCATTGGCAGAAAGCCGTTTCTGCCAATGGCAGGAACGACAGTGGAAGCGCCGCGTCCTACGACAGATTCGGCGCCAGCCAGCGTTCCAGGTCTTCTTTCGGCACACCACGGCGCGCCGTCATGTCGTTCAACTGGTCTTCGCCGATCTTTCCGACCACGAAATACTTCGCTTCCGGATGGGCGAAATAGAATCCCGACACCGCCGCGCCCGGGAACATGGCGAACGACTCGGTCAGTTCCATGCCGATTTCCTGCGCCTGCAATACCTTGAACATATCGGCTTTCACCGTATGCTCCGGACAGGCCGGATAACCCGGCGCCGGACGAATACCCGCGTAACGCTCGCCGATCATGTCTTCATTCGACAGATTCTCGCCCGCCGCATACCCCCACAAATCGGTGCGCACGCGCTCGTGCATATATTCGGCGAACGCTTCGGCCAGGCGGTCGGCCAGCGACTTGAGCATGATCGACGAATAATCGTCGTGCGCATCTTCAAAGCGCTTCTCGTATTTTTCAATTCCCAGCCCGCTGGTCACCGCGAACATGCCGATATAATCCTTGATGCCCGATGCTTTCGGCGCGATAAAATCGGCCAGGCACTGGTTCGGCCGCTGCACGCCATCGACCAGCGGCTTGACGCCCTGCTGGCGCAAGCCGTAATACGTGAATGCCACGGTGGCGCGCGTCTCGTCGGTATAGACCTCGATATCGTCGTCGTTGACGCTATTGGCCGGCAGCAGGGAAATGACGCCATTGGCGGTCAGCCAGCGCCCTTCGATGATTTTCTTGAGCAGCGCCTGGCCTTCCTCGAACACCTTCGACGCCGCTTCGCCGACCACCTCGTCGGTCAGGATCGCGGGGAAGGGGCCGGCCAGGTCCCAGGTCTGGAAGAACGGACCCCAGTCGATATACCTGGCCAGCGTGCCCAGGTCGACGTTCTTGAATTCGCGCCGGCCGATGAATTTCGGCCGCACCGGCTCGAACGCCAGCGCCATCTTGTTGGCGCGCGCAGCGGCCAGCGACAAGATCGGCAGCGCCTTCTTGTTGGCGTGCTGCTCGCGGATGCGCACATAATCCTGGGCGATGTCGTCGATGTACTGGTCGCGGCTTTCCGGCGTGAGCAGCGACTGCGCCACCGATACCGAACGCGATGCGTCCGGCACGTACACCACCGGGCCATCGTAGTTGTGGGCGATCTTCACCGCCGTGTGGGCGCGGCTGGTGGTGGCGCCGCCGATCAGCAGCGGGATCTTGAGCATGCGGAAGTGCGGGTCGCGCTGCATTTCCTTGGCCACGTGCGCCATCTCTTCCAACGAGGGCGTGATCAGGCCCGACAGGCCGATGATGTCGGCGTTTTCGACCTTGGCGCGCGCCAGGATTTCGGAGCAGGGCACCATCACGCCCATGTTCACGACCTCGAAGTTATTACACTGCAGGACCACCGAGACGATGTTCTTGCCGATGTCGTGGACGTCGCCCTTGACGGTGGCGATGACGATCTTGCCCTTCGGTTTGGCGACGATGCCAGTGCGTTTTTCTTCCAGCAGTTTTTCTTCTTCGATGAAGGGAATCAGGTGGGCCACGGCCTGCTTCATCACGCGCGCCGATTTGACCACCTGCGGCAAGAACATTTTCCCTTGTCCGAACAGGTCGCCGACCACGTTCATGCCATCCATCAGCGGACCTTCGATCACGTGGATCGGGCGCCCGCCGTTGTGCAGCAGTTCCTGGCGCGCTTCCTCGGTGTCTTCCACGATCCACTGGGTGATGCCGTGCACCAGCGCGTGCGAGAGACGCTGCTGCACCGTGCCTTCGCGCCAGGCCAGCGTCTGCACATCCTGCTTGTCGCCGGCTTTCAGGGTGCCGGCGATCTCGATCATGCGTTCGGTGGCGTCGTCGCGGCGGTTCAGGACCACGTCTTCGACGCGCTCGCGCAATTCGGGCGCGATGTCGTCGTACACGCCCATCATGCCGGCGTTGACGATCCCCATGGTCATGCCGGCCTTGATGGCGTGGTACAGGAACACGGTGTGGATCGCTTCGCGCGCCGGGTCGTTGCCGCGGAAGCTGAACGACACGTTCGAGACGCCGCCCGAGATGCTCGCGTGCGGCAGGTTGTCCTTGATCCAGCGCGTGGCGTTGATGAAGTCGACCGCGTAGTTATTGTGTTCCTCGATGCCGGTGGCAATCGCGAAGATGTTCGGGTCGAAGATGATGTCTTCCGGCGGAAAGCCCACCTGCTCGGTCAGCACCTTGTAGGCGCGCGCGCAGATTTCCGTCTTGCGCGCGAAGGTGTCGGCCTGGCCCTGTTCGTCGAAGGCCATCACGATCACGGCGGCGCCGTAGCGGCGGCACAGGCGCGCCTGGCGGATGAATTCTTCCTCGCCTTCCTTCATCGAGATGGAATTGACGATGGCCTTGCCCTGCACGCATTTGAGGCCCGCTTCAATCACCGACCACTTGGACGAGTCGATCATGATCGGCACGCGCGAAATGTCCGGCTCGGAGGCGATCAGGTTCAGGAAGCGTTCCATCGCCGCCTTGGAGTCGAGCATCGCCTCGTCCATGTTGATGTCGATGACCTGGGCGCCGTTTTCCACCTGCTGGCGCGCCACCGACAGCGCTTCGTCGTACTGCTCATTGAGAATCATGCGCGCAAACGCCTTGGAACCGGTCACGTTGGTGCGCTCGCCGACGTTCACAAAAAGAGAGTCGCCGTCGATGGTGAAGGGTTCGAGGCCCGACAGGCGCTGCGCCACCGGGATCTGCGGGATCGCGCGCGGCTTGGTGGTGGCCAGCATGTCGGCAATCGCCTTGATGTGGTCGGGCGTGGTGCCGCAGCAGCCGCCGGCGATGTTGATAAAGCCGCTGTCGGCAAATTCGCGCAGCAGCGAGGAGGTGTCGGCCGGCAGTTCGTCGAAGCCCGTGTCGCTCATCGGGTTGGGCAGGCCGGCGTTCGGGTAGATGCAGACAAAGGTGTCGGCGATTTGCGACAGTTCCTCGGCGTAGGGGCGCATCAGGGCCGCGCCCAGCGCGCAGTTCAGGCCAATCGTCAGCGGTTTGGCGTGGCGCACCGAGTTCCAGAAGGCGGGCACGGTCTGGCCCGACAAGATGCGGCCCGAGGCGTCGGTGACGGTCCCGGAAATCATGATCGGCAAGCGTTCCATGGCCGGGTGTTCGGTGAAATACAGGTCGATCGCGAACAGCGCCGCCTTGCAGTTCAAGGTATCGAAGATGGTTTCGACCAGCAGCACGTCGGAGCCGCCTTCGACCAGGCCGCCCACCTGCTGGTGGTAGGCCGCGACCAGCTGGTCGAAGGTCACGTTGCGCGCGGCCGGGTCGTTCACGTCGGGCGAGATCGAGGCCGTTTTCGGGGTCGGTCCGAGCGCGCCGGCCACGAAACGCGGCTTGTCCGGGGTGCTGTACTTGTCGCAGGCGGCGCGCGCCAGCCTGGCGGCGGCCACGTTCATCTCGTAGGCCAGGTGGCCCATGTGATAGTCGTCCTGGGCGATGGTGGTGGCGCCGAAGGTGTTCGTTTCGATCAGGTCGGCGCCGGCGGCCAGGTAGCGTTCGTGGATTTCCTGGATGATGTGCGGCTGGGTCAGGGTCAGCAACTCGTTGTTGCCCTTGACGAACAGTTCGCGCGCGCCGCTGCCGGCCGGGGCGGCGAAGCTGGCGAAGCGCCCATCGGGGCCGCCGCGGTAGGCCGTTTCATCGAGCTTGTACTGCTGGATGATGGTGCCCATCGCGCCATCGAGGATCATGATCCGGCGCGACAGGATGTCGCGCAGCCGGGTTTCAGTCTTGGACATGGCGGAATGGGCGGTAGTCATGGTTGTGCTTTCGTTGGGCGGGTCAGGAGCCGGCCGGGACCGGGTCTAAAATTATACGTCATCGTGCCCTTTTGGTTTTCCGGAGGCTTAATGGTCAGTTTGCTTTGTATCGTTTTGTATTTAAACAGGTGCCTGAAACAAGTTGATACAAAATGTAGCGTCTCTGCAATCTTTACGTTACATGGGCAAACGACAATCGCTCCGATGACGCCGCAGTGCGTCTTTACGGGGAATACAAAAATGAACGATGATTTTCAAACAACCAGCTGGTCCGAGCCAGTATCCACGCAGCAGGGTGACACCAGCACCGTGCAGCGCCCGCCAGTTGCCGCACCGCTCAAGCAGATCGTCACGATCCGCCTCGACGTCGACATGCTGAAATGGTTCAAGGCTGCGGGTCCGGGCTACCAGACCCGCATCAACCAGATCCTGCGTGAACATATGGAAGCGCAGCAGGCCGAGCGCGACGCGGCTCAGTAAGCTGGCGGCAGGGCTCAGTCGAGGCTGAGCCCTTCCAGAGGGAAGCCCTTGAGAAACTCGGCCGCAGGCAGACGCTTGCCGCCGGGTTTTTGCAGTTCCGTCAGGCGCAGGGTGCCTTGTTTGCAGGCGATGACGATACCGTGCTGGGCATCGGCGGCCAGCACCTGGCCGGGGGCGGCGTCGCTGCCGGCTTGCAGCGCCTCGGCGCCCCAGATCTTGATGACCACGCCGTTGACCTCGGCGTGGGCGCCGGGGAAGGGGTTGAAGGCGCGGATCTTGCGGCCCAGTTCGGCCGAGGAGAGGGAAAAGTCGAGCGCCGCTTCTTCCTTGCTGATCTTGGCCGCGTAGGTCACGCCCGCCTCGGGCTGGGGCACCGGGTGCAGGGTCCCGGCCGCGCGCGCGCGCAGGGCGTCGACGATCATGCGCGCGCCCAGGGCGGCCAGGGTGTCGTGCAGGGTTCCGGTGGTGTCGGTGGGGGCGATCGGCACCCGTTCCATCATCAGCATGGGGCCGGTGTCGAGGCCTTCTTCCATTTCCATGATGGTCACGCCGGTCTCCAGGTCGCCCGTTTCGATGGCGCGGTGGATCGGCGCGGCGCCGCGCCAGCGTGGCAGCAGGGAGCCGTGGATGTTGATGCAGGGCTTGATGTCGAGGGTGCTGCGCGGCAGGATCAGGCCGTAGGCGGCGACCACCATCACGTCGTAGTCGGTGGCCAGCAGGCGCGCGTGGGCGGCGGCGGCCTGGGCGGCGCGTTCGGGGTCCTTGCTGTCGAGGCGCAGGGAGAGCGGCTGCAGGACTTCGATGTCGTGGGCCAGGGCGAATTGCTTGACGGCGGAGGCGTGCAGCTGCATGCCGCGGCCGGCGGGACGGTCGGGCTGGGTCAGGACGAGTGGAATCTCGAAGCCGGCAGCATGGAGGGCCTGGAGGGCGACGGCGGCAAACTCCGGTGTGCCGGCAAAGATGATTTTCATGGGATTCCTGGGTTAAAACAGTTCAAAGTACAGGTGGACTGTATGTCGAGAGCAACACTAAAAATTGGCGGCGACGTTAAAACCGGCAGCAACGTTAAAACCGGCAGCAACGCTAAAATCGACAGCGACGTTAAAACCGGCAGCAACGCTAAAATCGACAGCGACGTTAAAACCCGGCAGCAACGCTAAAAACCGTCGTTCCCGCCTTCACGGGAACGACGGCTCTACGGCTCTACGGTTCTACGGTTCTACGGTCGTATGGTTCTACGGTTCCAACGGGCACGGGCGACGGCGGATGACTAACGGTCTGTCACCTGCGTACAAACCTACCTGCCGGCAGCCTGCGATCAGTGGCGGCGACCCGATGCCCGCAGCGCCGCTTCGCGTTCCATTCCGCGCTCTTCCTTGAGCATCTTCGCCTTGATCCGGTTGCGCTTGAGCGGCGACAGGTATTCCACGAACACCTTGCCCATCAAATGGTCCATTTCATGCTGGATGCACACGGCCATCAAGCCATCCGCGCTCAGCTCGAACGGCTTGCCCTCGGCATCGAGCGCGCTCACCTTGATCTGCGCAGGGCGCTCCACACCGTCGTAAATGCCCGGTACCGACAGGCAGCCTTCATCGTAGACTTGCTTCTCAGCACTTGCCCAAAAGATTTTCGGGTTGATGAACACGCGCAGATCGTCCTTGGTCTCGGACGTGTCGACGATGATCAGTTGTTCATGCACATCAACCTGGCTCGCAGCCAGGCCCACGCCGGGCGCGTCGTACATGGTCTCGGCCATGTCGGCCACCAGCCTGGTAAGGCGCTCGCCGAATTCGGTGACCGGCTTGGCCACCTTGTGAAGACGTGCGTCCGGGTAGCGGAGAATATTCAGTATTGCCATAGGTCTAGTAATTTCGATAACAATTCGGTGATAATTTCAAGTCCTCATACGCATAAGATTCTAAAACACAACAAAAACACAACAGACCCGCAACCGGGTTGAGTATGGTTTTTCTTGCTAGTTCAAGGATTTATGTGCAGAATTTGATCCAGTTCGGCAAGCCTTATCATCGATATCGTCGATAGGGTAGCGTTAAATCGCGCTGTCTCTTGCGCTGTGGCTGGCAAGGTGACGTGTCCAGCTAGCAATTCCGTGTTAATGCCGCACTTTACGGACATCTCAATGAAAAATTTTAGCACAGTCGGCGTCCGCGTAGCGGTTGTGGCGCTTTTTGCGGGACTGCTCGCAGCCCCGACCCAAGCGGCCACCTGCGAATTCCGGCCCAATGCCCCTGACCAGCATCTGGTGGTCAAGGGTGATACCTTGTGGGATATTTCCGGCAAGTTTCTGCAGCACCCATGGTGCTGGCCCCAGGTATGGGGACTGAACAAGGAAGAGATCCGCAATCCGCACTGGATTTATCCGGGGCAGGTGATCTACTTCGACCGCAAGAACAACCGCTTGTCGCTGACCCGTCCGGGTAGCGGCGATGGCTCCGGCAGCGCCAATGGCGTGCTGCGCCTGTCGCCGCAGGTGCGTACCGAAGGCTTGGGCAAGGATGCGATCCAGGCCATTCCGTCGGGCGTGATCGAACCGTTCCTGTCGCAGCCGCTGATCGTCGACGCCGACGAGCTGAAAGGCTCGCCGCGCATCGCGGCCGCCCAGGAAGGCCACGTTTATCTCGGCAAGGACGACAAGATCTACGTCCGCGGCAACCTCAAGGGTGGCAGCTCGTTCCAGGTGTTCCGTCCGGGCACCCCGCTCAAGGATCCGGAAACCGGCAAGCTGGTCGCCTATGAAGCGGTGTACCTGGGCACGGCCAAGCTGTTTGCCGAAGCCAAGCCGGGCGTCGACGCGCACACCTTCGTGGTGGCCACGTCCAAGCAGGAAATCGGCGTGGGCGACCTGCTGATTCCGGCGCCGCCTACCGTCATGCGCAACTACATGCCGCATCCGCCCGATCAAAAGGTCGACGCGCGCATCATGGGCGTGTATTCGGGCGTGACCCATGCCGGCCAGAACCAGGTGGTCAGCATTAACCGCGGTACGCTTGACGGGGTCGATGTCGGCACCGTGCTCCAACTGTACAATATCGGCAAAGTGGTGGCCGATCCGGGTGCGCCGAAACGCGGCATCCTGGGCACCAAGAAAACGATGATCAAGCTGCCGGACGAACAATCGGGCACGCTGTTCATTTTCCGCACGTTCAAGCGCGTGTCGTACGGCTTG
Source organism: Massilia sp. DJPM01 (assembly GCF_030348125.1). NCBI lineage: Bacteria > Pseudomonadati > Pseudomonadota > Betaproteobacteria > Burkholderiales > Oxalobacteraceae > Massilia > Massilia sp. DJPM01. Next base: position 48,719 of record NZ_JAQOZV010000026.1, on the reverse strand, counting down.
ATCATGCAGGTAACCGAGCCGGTTGAAATCGGCGACGTGGCCAGATCACCGGAGTAAAACCGCCGTGCAAGACACGGACCCCGCCAACCCCGCCAGCCAGGCCGCACGCCTGGCTGCCTGGGTACGCCTGGAGCAAACCCCGGGCGTGGGGTCCGCGACGGCGCACCACCTGCTGTCCCGCTTCGGCACCCCGCAGTCCATCTTTTCCGCTTCCCACCTTGCCTTGCGCGAGTTCGTCTCCGACAGCGTTGCGCGCGCCCTGTGCGGGTCCATGCCGGACGCCTGCGCCGCCTACCTCGATAGCGTGCACGACTGGCTGGCCCAGCCTGGTCACACTCTTCTCACTCCCGACCACGCCGCTTTTCCGCCGCTGCTGCGCCAACTGGCCATGCCGCCCCTGCTGCTGTATGCCGCCGGCAGGATTGCGCTGCTGTCGGCCCCGGCCGTGGCCGTGGTCGGCAGCCGCAATGCGACCGGGCAGGGCGTGGCCAATGCGCGCGCTTTCGCCGCTGCGCTCAGCGCCGCCGGCCTGACCGTCGTCTCCGGGCTGGCGCTGGGCATCGATGCCGCCGCGCACGACGGCGGCTTGCGCGGCCGCGGCTCGACCGTGGCCGTGACCGGCACCGGCGCCGACCGCATCTATCCGCGCCGCAACGAAGCCCTGGCCAGACGGATCGCCGAAGAGGGTTGCATGGTCAGTGAGTACCCACTCGGCACCGGCCCTTCGCCCGGCAACTTCCCGCGCCGCAACCGCCTGATCAGCGGCCTGTGCTGCGCCGTGCTGGTGGTCGAGGCAGCCGCTGGCTCGGGTTCGCTGATCACCGCCAAGCTTGCCGCCGATCAGGGGCGCGATGTGTTTGCCATTCCCGGATCGATCCATGCGCCGCTGTCCAAGGGCTGCCATAGCCTGATCCGCGACGGCGCCACCCTGGTCGATTGCGTCGACGACATCCTGATTCCCCTGCAGGTGGCGCCCCTGGCCAGCGTGGCCATGGCGGTGCCCGAATGCGGCGGCTGCGACGCCGGCCAGCTGGCGCTGCTCGACGCGCTGGCGTACGAACCGGTCGGCGCCGATGCGCTGGCCGTGCTGGCCGGAAGCGAGCCGGGTGTGCTGGCTGGCCAGCTGCTGGCGCTGGAACTTGCCGGCCATGTCGAACGATTGCCGGGGGGATTGTTCCAGCGTGTAAAGCGGTAAGAAAGCGCGCAAGAGGCGCGTGGGCGGGGCTTGTATGTTAGCGAACTTAACTGATAGAGTAGAGCCATGTTCGATATCCTGGTCTACCTTTACGAGACGTACTACCGCCCCGATGCCTGCCCCGAGCCGGCTGCGTTGGCGCGTAAACTATCCGCTGTCGGTTTCGACGATGTCGAAATTTCGGAAGCGCTCGTGTGGCTGACCGACCTGACTGAAATGGCGGGCGACGAAACCAATCTGTCGTTCACTTCCAGCGGTACCCGTTTTTACGTGCAGCAAGAATACGATGCCCTCGGCAGCGCCGCGGTCGGCTTCATCCAGTTCCTCGAAAGCGCGAGCGTGCTCAGCCCTGTGCAGCGCGAAATCGTGATCGAGCGCGCGCTGGCGCTGGAAGAGTCGCCGGTGGGCCTGGGCAAGCTGAAGATCATCGTGCTGATGCTGCTGTGGAGCCAGGGCAAGGAACCGGACGCGCTGATGTTCGACGACCTGTTCGGCTCCGACGACGAGCAAGCTCCCCGCCTGCTGCATTGAGCCAGGCCCGCGCCGCCCGCGTGAGCCCGGCGGCGTCCCCGTTTTCCCTTCCACGCAACGGTTTTGCCCCACTCGCGCCACGATTGTGGCCTTTGGCATGCAGTGGCTACTTGCGGATTTCCCGACAACCCGCTTATCATTGGCCGCTCTATCGGCTTGTTACAATTTCGATATCGGGTTGGCAAAACGCCGCCTGCTGCGGCCAAGCATGTATGATGCGCGAGCCCAACCACTTAATATAGTACGACGAGAAAACCTATGACCAAAACCCTCATCATCGCCGAGAAGCCCTCCGTCGCGAACGATATCGCCAAGACGCTGGGCGGCTTCACCAAGCACGATGAGTACTTCGAATCGGACGAATACGTCCTGTCGTCGGCCGTCGGCCACCTGCTGGAAATCGCGGTGCCGGAAGAGCACGACGTCAAGCGCGGCAAGTGGAGCTTTGCCCACCTGCCCATGATTCCCCCGTATTTCGCGCTCAACCCGATCGCCAAGACCGAGGCCCGCCTCAAGGTCTTGAACAAGCTGATCAAGCGCAAGGATGTCACCCAGCTCATCAACGCATGCGATGCCGGGCGCGAAGGCGAGCTGATTTTCCGCCTGATCGCGCAAAACGCCAAGGCCAAGCAGCCGATCAAGCGCCTGTGGCTGCAATCGATGACGCCGGGCGCGATCCGCGACGGCTTCACGCAACTGCGCAGCGACGAAGAAATGCTGCCGCTGGCCGACGCCGCGCGCTGCCGTTCGGAAGCGGACTGGCTGATCGGCATCAACGGCACCCGCGCCATGACTGCCTTCAATTCCAAGGAAGGCGGCTTCTACCTGACCACCGTGGGCCGCGTGCAAACGCCGACCCTGTCGATCGTGGTCGAGCGCGAAGACAAGATCAAGAAATTCGTTTCGCGCGATTACTGGGAAGTGCGCGCCGAGTTCGTGTGCGCCGCCGGCGTGTACGAAGGGCGCTGGCTCGACCAGGCCTTCAAGAAGGACGAGAACGACCCTGAGAAGCGTGCCGAGCGCCTGTGGAGCAAGGCGGCGGCCGACAGCATCGCCATGGCCTGCAAGGGCCGCCAGGGCAATGTGACGGAAGAGTCGAAGCCGACCACCTCGATGGCGCCGGCCCTGTTCGACCTGACCAGCCTGCAGCGCGAAGCCAACGGCCGTTTCGGCTTTTCGGCCAAGAACACGCTCGGCCTGGCCCAGGCGCTGTATGAAAAGCACAAGGTATTGACCTATCCGCGTACCGATTCGCGCCATCTGCCGGAAGACTACGTGAACACCGTCAAGGACACCATGGTGAGCCTGGCGGAAAACAATAACTACCACCAGTTCGCCAAGCAGATCACCGACAAGGGCTGGGTCAAGCCGAACAAGCGCATTTTCGATAACACCAAGATCTCGGATCACTTCGCGATCATCCCGACCACCCTGGCGCCGAAGAATCTGTCGGAGCCGGAACAGAAGCTGTACGACCTGGTGACGCGCCGCTTCATGGCCGTGTTCTTCCCGCCTGCGGAATTCCAGGTCACCACCCGCTTTACCGAAGTGTCCGGCCATCAGTTCAAGACTGAAGGCAAGGTCATGACCAATCCGGGCTGGCTGGCGATCTACGGCAAGGAAGCGTCGACCGACAGCGACAAGGATGACAACACCGGCGGCAACCTGGTGCCTGTGGCCAAGGGCGAAAAAGTGCAGACCGAAAAAGTCAGCCCGAACGCCCTGGTCACCAAGCCGCCCGCGCGCTATTCGGAAGCGACCTTGCTGTCGGCCATGGAAGGCGCCGGCAAGCTGATCGACGACGATGAATTGCGCGACGCCATGGCCGGCAAGGGCCTGGGCACGCCAGCGACGCGCGCGGCCATCATCGAAGGCTTGCTGGGCGAGCGCTACCTGCTGCGCGAAGGACGCGAGCTGATTCCGACCGCCAAGGCATCGCAACTGATGACTTTGCTGCGCGGCCTCGGCGTGAACGAACTGACCGCGCCGGAACTGACGGGCGAATGGGAATACAAGCTGTCGCAAATGGAAAAGGGCAAGATTTCGCGCGAAGAGTTCATGCGTGAAATTGCCCAGATGACGCAAATCATCGTCAAGCGCGCCAAGGAATACAACAACGACACGATTCCGGGCGATTACGCGACCTTGCACACGCCGTGTCCGAACTGCGGCGGCGTGGTCAAGGAAAACTACCGTCGTTTCGCCTGCACCAAATGCGAATTCAACATGAGCAAGACGCCTGGCAGCCGCCAGTTCGAGATTGCCGAAGTTGAAGAGTTGCTGGAAAAACGCACGATTGGTCCGATGCAGGGATTCCGCTCGAAGATGGGGCGTCCGTTTGCCGCGATTCTGCGCATCGTGCGCGATGAAGAGATCAAGAATTGCAAGCTGGAGTTCGATTTCGGCCAGAACGATGAAGGCGGCGAAGATGGCGAAGGCGTCGACTTCACCGGCCAGAGCGCGCTCGGACCGTGCCCGAAATGCGCCGCCGGCGTGTTCGAAATGGGCCTGGCGTATGTGTGCGAGCACAGCGTGGCCAAACCGAAAACCTGCGACTTCCGCAGCGGACGCATCATCTTGCAGCAGGAAATTTTGCCTGAGCAAATGGTCAAGCTGCTCAACGACGGCAAGACCGACCTGATGCCGGGCTTTGTGTCGCAGCGTACGCGTCGTCCGTTCAAGGCTTTCCTGGTCAAGGGCAAGGATGGCAAGATCAGCTTCGAGTTCGAGGAGCGCAAGGCCAAGGCGCCGGCCAAGGGCAAGGTTGCGGCGGTAGCCGATCCCGAGGGCGACGAGGCGGCACCGGCCACGGCGAAGAAAGCCGCACCGGCCAAAAAAGCGGCGGCCAAGAAGGCGCCTGCCAAGAAGGCTGCTGCCAAGAAACCGGCAGCGAAGAAAGCCGCTGTCAAGAAAGCTGTCGCGGAAGAATAATCCTCCGCACTGCTTGGTGCCAGGTCTGGCATCCAGGTACGGGCCCGTCTGTAGAAACCGCATTGCGGCTTTTATGGCCGGGCCCGTGTTCGTTTGTTAGGGCTTGCATTCATCACCGTGTTGGAGACGCAATTCATGAACGTTGATTTGAACCTTCTTGAACGCTGGCTGACTGGCTGGAGCCTGGCCCGCAGAGTGCCGCTTCCCAGACACCACGGGGGAGGATTGGCAGTGGACGTCGGTTGGCCCGAGCAGTGGCGCCGTCACGTCTTTGTGGACGCAGGTGAAGCGCTTCAAGAATGTGCATCCCGCATTCACGAGCCCTTCGTCTATCTGAAGGCACCGGTCGACCCCGATCATATGCGCCGCGCGCTTCCCGCCCGCTGGACGATCGAAACTCCCCACTATCTCATGTACCGGTCCACGCCGATATCCGCATCGGCCGCACCGCCAGCAGGCTACACGGCCAACATGGAAGAGGAAAATGGGGCATCCCTGATCCGCCTGCTTGACGCGGCAGGGCAGACGGCGGCAATCGGGCGCGTGGTGCTGAACAAAGGAACTGCCGTATTCGACCGCATCGAAACCGTCGAGTCCCATCGCAGAAAGGGCCTTGCCCGCGCACTGATGATCGCGCTCGACGCCCTGGCCGAACAAGCCGGAACCACAGAGCGCCTGCTGGTCGCGACCGAGGCCGGACGCGCGCTGTATCTCTCCCTGGGCTGGCGCGTGCTGGCGCCGTATTCCACGGCCGTGCTTGCGGCGCCATAGCTGTAGCAGCTGGCGTTTCAGATCGACCGTGCTCGCATTCGACGCCGATGTCGGTTCGAATTTACTGCAAACGAAGGCAGGTCCGTGCTCACCCAATCTACAAATGAGCTTGCAATCGACCGCGCCGACTCGCATTCCATGGCCGCCGGCCACGCTAACTGCAAATGACGGCCGGTATCGGTATCCCCCTTTTCGCCTGCGCGAGGGGGCTGCTGCCCCAAAGCGGACGCCGAAGGAGATTTGCAATCGCAGGGCGCGTGGCGTGGTCGACATTGTGTGGGATGACGGTGGAGCGCAGCCGATACCGCATGCAGCGTTGAGGGCTGCATGCAAAAAATGCCGTCAATGCCAGACCGCGCGTCTGCTTGACCCGGTCCGTCGAAAATTGGGCGATTGCGCAGAGTAAATTCAATCGACGCCGACTCCTGCGGTGGATGAGCGTAATATGGCTTACGCAAGCACTTGTTGAACAGAGGTCGTGCAGGGTCAAACTATTCATTCACTATCTGTCCGAACCGACCAATTTCCCGGCAACCAAAAGGATGATGAAATGTTGATTAATCAACTTGTATACATAAGTCAGGCAGTACGTAAGATGTCTCCGGAAGATCTTGCCGCGATCCAAGAAACGGCAAAGAAAAACAACGGACCACTCGACGTCACCGGCAGTTTGTTTTACAACGGCGGTTGGTTCTTGCAAGTATTGGAAGGTCCGGCATCGACGCTCGATAAGCTCTATAAAAAAATCGAACTTGATCCCCGGCACAAGAATTCCCGGATACTTTACAACGAGCCAGCAAACTTCCGTACGTTTCCGCGCTGGAGCATGAATATGACCAACTTGAACGACAGGCAAGCTGACAAATACGATGAACTTGTTGAAGTCCTCGAAGCGGCTCAAACAAACCGCAGGATCGGATCGACATCCCCGGCAGTGGCGTTACTGAAAATTTTCAAAGATTAAACGACGCGGGCCTGGTTGAGGATGTGGAACGACCGCTCGTGGCCGGCCGGACGTTCCGTGGAGACGATTGTAGCGTACAGGTGTACCTATGCGAGGCGTTGCCATTGAGGCGATTTTTGCGTATCACAAGGGTTGGTTCTGCATATTTGAGACATTATCACTGACAGATCTGGATCAAAACGGGGCAAATTCACTGCCCTTTGCTGTTTGTATTTAGTGCGAGCACACATCATGGAATGCGGGCCAGTGCTGTCGATTGCAAGCTCATTTGCAGATAGCTTGAGCACGTGCGTTGTGTCATTTGCGGCTGATGTGAGCCGGAAACGGCGCGGAGTGCGAGCACGCCCATTTTCAAACGGGTGCTGTCACACATAGCGTTCCATCATGGGCACTCGCCCGAGAACGACTGGCGCTCGCGCAGCGTTTCCAGTTCGCGTGCCAGGTTCTCGCGCGCGCGCTCGTTGTACAGGTCCGCGAAATACCCATTCGGATACAGCGTGCCCGCTCTTGCCTGCGCATGAAAATGCGCCAGGATGCGTTCGCGCCCGGCCAGGTAGTCGGTTTCCTCGACATGCTGGTACTCGGCCCGCACCGAGCGCGCGTAGCCGTCGTAGACATCCGCAGCCTGGCCCAGGATCGCCAGGTCCACGCCCTGCATCACATCCTGCAGCGCATGCCGCGCCGTCACCGGCGCCAGATGTTCGGTAGCGCGAATCAGGCTGGCCACCTCAATCGCCACCGCGCCGCTGTCGAGGCTTGAGGCAAGCCACAGCTGCGCGCTCTGTTCTTCGTTCGATCCCGTCCCCATGCCGCCGCCATACACCGCGTCGTGGAACCAGAAGGCTTTTTTGAGCGTCGCCATCTGCGCCGCGCTGGCGCCGGCATTGGCCGCCCACACGGTGATTTCGGTCAGCCCGTGCACCAGATGATCGAGGTTGTGATACGGGCGCGCGCCGGAGCCGTAGGCGCTCTCGCTGGTGAGCCGCGCGAACCAGGCCGCCGCGTTGGCGTCGTCGGCCTGCCACAGGCTGTCCCAGTCCTTGCGCAGCCAGTCCAGGATCCACGCGGCGTAGGCCGGCGCTGGCATGAACTGGCGCGTGGTCCAGTGCCAGCCGACCGGTCCCTGCAAGCCGCGCACGAAACTCGAACTGACCGAGCCCAGATCGCGCGGCGGCATCACGAACAGCGTTTTCGCACCGTGCAGCACGTCGACATTGGCTTGCTGGATCAGGTTCTCGTAATCGAAGTCGGAGGTGTTGCGGATGCCGCGGATCAGGAAGTCGATGCCCAGCCGCTTGGCCGCGCGCGCCGTGTAGTCTCCCCGTACGAGCACCACGCTGACATTGGTCCAGCCTTGCGCGGCCACGCTGCGTTCGACGATGTCCTTGCGCGAGGCGGCATGGAATTGCGGCTTCTTGAACGGGTTTTCTGAAATCAGCACAACGACTTCGTCGGCCAGTTCGCGCGCTTCGCCGATTACCCACAAATGGCCGTTGGTGATCGGGTCGAGCGTGCCGGAGAATGCGATTTTTTTCAAGGTTCAGCTCCACAAGTCGGTGTATCGATGATGCAGTTGCAAGGCCAGTGCACGCACCTCGTCGAGCGTGCCGTCGTTCTGCACCACGTCGTCGGCACGTGCCAGGTAATCGGCACGGGGCAGCTGCATGGCGATGATGCTGGCCACCTGCCCGCGCGTCCAGTCGGGATTGCGCAGGGCGATGCGCGCCGCCCGGTTGCGGTCGGACGTATCGACCACCAGCACCCGCGTCGCGGGTAGCGCCTGGTCCATCGCCAGCGCCGATTCCCACACCACGTAAGGCGACTGCTGCCTGCGCGTCCAGTCGTCGGCCAGCGCCAGCACGGCCGGGCGCAGGATGCGCTTCAATTCCTCGTTGGCGGCCGGGTTGAGCGCGAACACGCTGCGCAGGGTGCCGCGCGCCAGGCTGCCATCGGGCGCCATCGCTTGCGGAAAGGCGCGGCCGATTTGCACGGTGGCCGGATGCGCCGGATCCTGGTGCACGGTGCGCGCCAGCGCATCGGCGTCGAGGCAGGGCACGCCGAGCGCTTCAAAGGCCCGCGCGAAGGTCGACTTGCCGCTGCCGATCCCGCCGGTCAGCACCAATACCTTGGGAGGAGTGAAGCTCATCGTGTGGTCCGTTCAATTGTTTGGTTGAGCATCCAATATTGTCAGGTTAGCGAAAGACGCAAGGGAAAACAAGTATAATTTGGTCATTCAACCAATTTAAGTGATGCACGCATGTCGAGGAAGCCCAATTCGGAACAGCGCCGCGCGCAGATCGTGCAAGCCTTGCTGGACACGATGGCCGAGCATGGCTACGACAAGGCCACCATTGTGCTGATCGCCCGCCGCGCGGGACTGACTCCGGGCCTGCTGCACTACCATTTTCACAGCAAAGCCGATATCTTGCTGGCGCTGGTGAAGGCGCTCGCCGCAGCGGCGCAGCAGCGCTACCTTGCGTTCGCGCAGAACGCGGTCGATGCCGACCAGCGTTTGAATGCCTACATCGATGCGCGTCTTGGTTTGGGGGAGGGCGCCGATCCGGGCGCGGTCGCGGCCTGGGTGGTGATCGGTGCCGAAGCCGTGCGCCAGCCCGAGGTACGTGCAGCCTACCAGCACGCGATCGATACCGAGCTGGCGCTGCTGCGCGAACTGCTTGCGGCCAGCCTGGCCGCGCAGGGGAGAAGCACGGCCAACGTGCACGCGCTGGCCGCCGCCTTGCTGGCCATGATGGAGGGGACCTTCCAGCTGGCCAGCGCGGCCCAGGCCAGCATGCCGATCGGGTACGCGGCGCCGATGGCTGCGCAACTGGTGCGCCGCTTTATCGACGCCGAGCCGCCGGCCTAGCCGTCGGTGGCGCTCACGTGCCAGCCGCTTCCGGCCTCCGGCGGCAGCGCCGCCGTCTCGTCCCGGGCGATGCTGAACTGCGCCATGGCGCCGGGATGGCCGTGCGCCCACGCCATCCACTCGGCGCCGGTGATCAGCCAGGCCAGCGCGCCACCGTCGCGCTGGAGCCGCTGCGCGCGCACCGGGCCGGCGTCGATGCGCACCCACAGTTCGCGGTAGCTGCCGTCGATGCCGGTTTCTTCGACCTTGTCGGCGCCGTCAAAGCGCATCGTTCCCGCATCGATACCGGGGCCGAGCGCGGGGAAGGCAATCTCGGGATGCCATTCGCAGCGTGCACCTTCCACCACGGTGCTGCCGGCAAAGCCGCGCGAGTCGATGTGCCAGCGCGCCGACTGGAACCACAGCACCTGCGTCGTGGTGTCGCTGCTGCCGTCGCTGCGCCAGATGCCGTCGCGCCGCCACAGGCCGTGGTATTCGGGCGGTATGGTCATGCCAGGTCGGCCTTGTCGAAATAGATGGTGCCGAGGATGCGGGCGCCGCGCAACTGGCGCGCCAAGGCGGCGGCCGGTGTCTCTTCAAGCGCCTTTTTCGGTACCTCGACCGGCTCGTGGGGGGCATCTAGGCGCGTGCGGAACGCGACAATATGGTCGAAGTCCGGGCGGCTGTCGATCTGCTTGACCAGGAAGCGCGTGGCGCCGCCGCCCACTTGCAGGTAGCGCGCCGTGGTGCTGACCGCGAAGCGGGGCAGAAGGGGCCGGAACAGCAGCACCTTCTCGACCAGTATCGACGTCCCTTTGTGCTGGGTAGCGCCGCCACGCTCGAAGTGGCCTTGTACCAGGTCGGCCTTGAAGGCGCGCAGCGGGTCATCGCTGTCTGGCGCCAGCCGGTCCAGTTCAAAATTTTCCGGCGCAATGGTCCAAAGCGCCGTCTTGCCATCGAGGCGCCGCCGCAGCGCAGCATCAAGCGCCTTGTCGGCCAGCCGGATTTGCAAGATTACCTGGCGGTCGTGCGGCGCATGCAGCATCGGCAAATGCGAGGCATACAGGCCATCGGCGCCGCCAAACAAGACCATGCCGTGCTGGCCGTAGCTCGGTTCGAGGCGGGACGCACCGGCGCGGCCTAAGCAGGCCAGCAGCCCCACGGCGCCAGCGCCGCGCAGTAAAAGGCGGCGAGCGTTCATGCGTGCGATCCGCAGAGCGGCAGGGTAAGGCGGAAGGCCGCACCCTGGTTCGGCGCGCTGTCGACATCGAGCGTGCCGTCGTGCGACTCGGCCAGCTGGCGCGCGATGTACAGGCCCAGGCCGAGGCCTTCGCGCACGTCCTTGGTGCCGGCCCGCTCGAATGGGGCGAAGATGCGCAGCTGGTCTTCCGGGGCGATGCCCACGCCCTGGTCGCGCACCACGATGATGGCGTAGCCGTCGCGCGCGTCCAGGCTGATTTTCACAGGTTTGCTGCCGCCGTAGCGCAGCGCGTTGGTAAGCAGGTTGATGATGATCTGCTCGACCCGGAACTCGTCCCACACGCCCGCCACCGGCTCCGGCGCATGCAGCTCGACGGTGCATCCAGCCGCCTCGGTGCGCTGCGCCAGGTCGCTGACGATGCGCGCCAGCAGCGCCGACAGCTCGGTTTCGGCCGGGCGGATCGACAGCTTGCCGCTGCGGATGCGCGACACGTCGACCATGTCGTTAATCAGGCGGATCATGCTCTGGATCTGGCGCCCGTCGCGCGCCACCATCTTGCGCATGTTCTCTTCGTTGAAGACGGCCATGTTGCCCTTGTCGAGCTGCATGCCGCGCAGCTGGGTTTCCAGGAACAGGGTGTTGAGCGGCGTGCGCAGTTCGTGCGCCACCATCGACATGAAGTCGTCGCGCATCTTCACCGAGCGTTCCAGTTCGACCTGGGTGGCGCGCAGCTCGCGCCGGCTCTCTTCCAGTTCTGCCACCTGGCGCTTGACCTCATTGCGCTGCTGGCACAGGGCCACGAACACATTCACCTTGCTTTTCACGGCCGCGATGTCGAGCGGCTTGTAGAGGAAGTCGACGGCGCCCGTCTCGTAGCCCTTGAAGGCGTAATTGAGTTCGCGCCCGGCCGCGCTGACGAACACGATCGGCACGTTGCGCGTGCGCTCGGTGCCGCGCATCAGTTCCGCCAGTTCGATGCCGTCCATCCCGGGCATCATGACGTCCAGGATGGCCAGTGCGAAGTCGTGTTCGAGCAGCAGCGACAGCGCCGCCTCGCCCGAACTGGCCTGGTAGACGATGCGGTCATCCTGTTCGATGATCTTGCTCAGCGCGAGCAGGTTCTCGGGCAGGTCGTCGACGATCAGGAGCTTGATTTTTTGTTGGTCGCTCTTCATTGGATTTCCTTCATCGCGGCCATCAGCGCGCCGATGGCGGGCACGGACAGCACGGCGTCTGGTGCGCGCAGCCGGATCGCGGCCAGGGGCATGGTCGCAATCTCGGCGTCGAGCGGGTCCTGCACCACGGTCAGGCCGCCGCAGGCGGCGATGCGCGCCATGCCGGCGGCGCCATCGGCGCTGGCGCCGGTGAGCAGGATGCCGGCCAGGCGCTCACCGTAGGCGTCGGCGGCGGACTCCATCAACACATCGATGGCGGGGCGCGAAAAATGCACCGGGTCTTCCTGGCTCAGCGAAAAACTGAAGTCGCGTTCGATCGACAGGTGGTAGCCGGGCGGGGCGAAATAGACGCTGCCCGCCTCCAGCGGCATCTTGTCGTCGGCCTGGCGCACCGGCATCGCCAGGCGCTGCTGGAAGACTTCGGCCAGGCGGCTGTCGCGGTCGTCCGGCAGGTGCAGCACCACCGTCACCGAAAAGCCGAAGTGCCGTGGCAGCGCCGGCAAAAGGCGCAGCAGGGCGTCGATGCCGCCGGCCGAGGCGCCGATCACCACGGCGTCGATCCTGCGCCCGGCCAGCAGTGCGTCATGGACGGCGCTCATGGCGCCACCTTGCGAAACACGCGCTCGGCCTTGACCAGCGGTTCAAAGGCGTCGGCATGCGCCGAGAAATCGAGGCTTTCCTTGCTGCCCAGGCCCAGAAAGCCGCGGTAGCACAGGGATTCGTGGAACAGGCCAAGCGCGCGGTCCTGCAGCTTGCGGTTAAAGTAGATCATCACGTTGCGGCAGCTGATTAGATGGGTTTCGGAGAACACGCTATCGGTCGCCAGGCTATGGTCGGCGAAGATGACATTGTCCACCAGACTGCGGTCGAACAGGGCGCCGTCGTAGGCGGCCGTGTAGTAGTCGGAAAAGGCGGCGCGGCCGCCCGCCATCTGGTAGCTGGCGGTGTAGGCGCGCATGCGATCGAGCGCGAACACGCCCTTGCGCGCGCGGTCGAGCGAATGCGGGTTGATGTCGGTGGCGTAGATGATCGAGCGTTCCAGCAGCCCTTCTTCCTTGAGCAATATCGCCATCGAGTAGATTTCCTCGCCGGTGCTGCAGCCGGCGATCCAGATCTTCAGCGACGGGTAGGTGGAGAGGTGCGGCATCACGTGCTCGCGCAGCGCCTGGAAGTACGAGGGATCGCGGAACATCTCGCTGGTCGGAATCGTCAGGTACTGCAGCAGCTGCATGAAGGCGTCCGGGTCGTGCAGCACGCGCGATTGCAGTTCGGAGATGCTGGCGCAATCCATCTGGTGCAGCGCATGCAGTACGCGGCGCTTTTGCGAGGCTCCCGAGTAGTCGCGGAAGTCGTAGCTGTATTTCAGGTAGATCGCCTCCATCAGCAGGCGCAGCTCGATGCTGATGCTGTCCGGTGCATTCATCAGAGCCGCTCCATGCTCGGCAGCCAGACGCGCAGCAGGGAGTACAGGCGGTCAAGGTCGATCGGCTTGGCCAGGTAGTCCGAGGCGCCGGCTTTCATGCACTGTTCCTGGTCGTCCTTCATGGCCTTGGCCGTGATGGCGATCACCGGCAGCTTGGCGAAGCGCGGGTCGGCGCGCAGGCGGCGCGTCGCTTCCAGGCCATCCATCCCGGGCATCATCACGTCCATCAGCACCAGGTCCATGTCGGGGATCTGGTCGAGCCGTTCGAGCGCCTCGAAGCCGTTGCGGCCCACTTCGACCGTGATGCCTTTCTGTTCCAGCGCGCTGGTGAGCGAGAAGATGTTGCGCACGTCGTCGTCCACCAGCAGGATGCGGCGTCCGTCGAACACGCGGTCGCGGCTGCGCACGGTCTTGAGCATGCTCTGGCGCTCGGCCGACATCTGCGACTCGACCTTGTGCAAGAACAGGGTCACTTCGTCGAGCAGGCGCTCGGGCGAGCGCGCGCCCTTGATGATGATCGAGCGCGAATATTTCAGCAGCTCGGCTTCCTCGGTACGGGTCAGGTTGCGCCCGGTGTAGACGATCACCGGCGGGAACGAGACGATTTCCTCGGCCGCCATCTTGCGCAGCAGTTCGTGGCCCTGCATGTCGGGCAGTTTCAGGTCGATGATCATGCAATCGTAGACGCTGGCCTGCAGCAGCGCAAAGGCTTCGCCGCCGCTGGCCACCGCAGTGATCTCGACGTCGGCGTCGTCGATCAGCTGGACCACGCTCTGGCGCTGGCGCTCGTCGTCTTCGACCAGCAGCACGCGTTTGAGCTTCTGGGTGAATTTGCCTTCGAGCGTGCGGAATACCTGCTTGAGGCGGTCGCGCGTGGCCGGCTTGATCACGTAGCCGATCGCGCCCAGTTGCAGCGCGGCCTCGGCGCGGTCGTTGGCCGAGACGATGTGCACCGGGATGTGGCGCGCGCGCGGATTGTCCTTGAGCTTTTGCAGCACGTCCAGGCCCGAGCCGTCGGGCAGGCCAAGGTCGAGCAGGATGGCGTCGGGCAGGAAGTCGTTGGCGGCCTGCAGGCCGTCGGCGGCGCTGTGCGCGACCAGGCAGCGGTAGTGCATTTCGTGCGCCAGGTCGAACAGGATGCGCGCGAACGCGGCGTCATCTTCGATCACCAGCACGCTGCGGCCGGTCACCACGTCGTGGCCGCGGTCGTCGGCAAACACCGGCGCGCGCAGGACGGATGCTGGCGCCGGCGCTGGCGCCAGGGTGGCGCGCGGGGCTTCCGGTGCGGCGGCGACGGGCAGGCCCGGGGTGCCGCCCGGCAGCATGGCCGGCATCAGCAGGGTAAAGGTGCTGCCCTTGCCGGGCGCGCTGGCAATCGCGATCGAGCCGCCCAGCAGGGCCGCCAGGTCGCGCGAGATCGACAGGCCCAGGCCCGTGCCGCCGTAGCGCCGGCTGGTGGTGCCATCGGCCTGGCGGAACGCCTCGAAGATGATCGCGTGCTGGTCGGGCGCGATGCCGATGCCCGAGTCGCGCACGACGAAGGCCAGCATGCCGTCCGGGCCCGCTTCGATGGTCAGCGAGACCTGGCCGGCATCGGTGAACTTGATCGCGTTCGACAGCAGGTTCCTGAGAATCTGCTGCAGGCGCTGGCCGTCGCTATGCAGCGTGAGCGGAGCGCCCGCTTCCACGGCGCAGGTGAAGGTGAGCTGCTTCTGGCCGGCCAGCGGCCCGAAGGTGTGGCGCATGGTGTCGGCCAGTTCGGACAGGGCGATGTCTTCGGGCGACAGTTCGAGCTTGCCCGCTTCGACCTTGGAGATGTCGAGGATATCGTTGATCAGGTTGAGCAGGTCGTTGCCGGCCGCGTAGATGGTGTTGGCGAACTGGATCTGCTCCGGTTCGAGGTTGCCCCTGGCGTTCTCGGACAGCAGCTTGGACAGGATCAGGGAGCTGTTCAGGGGCGTGCGCAGTTCGTGCGACATATTGGCCAGGAACTCGGACTTGTATTTGCTGGCGCGCTGCAGGTCGAGCGCGCGCTCTTCCAGCTCGTGCTGGATCACGCCCAGGGCGCTGTTTTTTTCATCGAGCGCATTGGCCTGTTCGGCCAGGCGTTCGTTGGTCTGCTCCAGTTCCGCCTTCTGGTTTTCCAGGATGGTCTGCGATTCTTCCAGCACGCGCGATTGTTCTTCGAGTTCCTCGTTGGCGGTGCGCAGCTCTTCCTGCTGCACCTGGAGTTCTTCGTTGAGCTGCTGGGTCTCGGCCAGCGCATCGTGCAGGCGGCGGCGCGCCAGGGCCGCTTCGATGGCGCGGCCGATGTTCGGCGCGACCAGTTCCAGGAATTCCAGGTCGCGCTTGCGCGGCTCGTTCAGGAAGCCCAATTCGATCACGCCGTTGGCCACGCCGTCATTGTCGACCGGGATCAGGACCAGGTGGCGCGGGCTGCCGCTGCCGATGCCGGAGCTGACCTTCAGATAGTGGTCGGGCAGGTTGCCCAGCACGATCGGGCGTTTGGACAGCAGCGCCTGGCCGACCAGGGTGTCGGCGCCGTTGAAGCGCACTTCGCGCTCGGCTTCTTCGCGGCTCATGCCGTAGCCGGCGATGCGGCGCAGGCTGCCGTCTTCGTCGCGCGCGTACAGGGCGGCGACAGCCGCGCCGGTGTATTCGGCCATGAAGTCGAGCGCGGCGCGGCCGAGGCTGGAAAGACTGTTGTGGCCGATGCTGCGTTCGGCCAGCTGGGTCTGGCCGCTGCGCTGCCAGGCCTGGCGTTCCAGCGCTTCGCCGTGGGTGCGGTGCTGGTCGATGGCGTCGCCGAATATCCCCGACAGGTGCATCAGTTCGCGGCGGCCGAAATAGGCCAGCAGGCCCGACAGCAGCAGGCTGACCAGCAGGTACAGGCCGACGCCCCAGCGCGTGACGCTTTGGGCCGACTCGTTACGCTGTTGCAGCAGGCGCTGTTCGACCGCGAGAAACTCGTTGAAGGTGGTGCGGATTTCGTCGAAGGCGACCCTGCCGCGCCCGCTGCGTACCAGCGTGATGACATCATTATTGGCGCGCCGCAGCGCGATGGCGTTGTTGGCGTAAATGTTCCACTGCTCCTGCATCGCCATGATCTGGCGCAGGCGCTCGACCTGGGGTGGGTTGTCCGACACCAGCTTGGTCAGCGCTTCCATGGTCGCGGAGGTTTTGCCTTTCGAGAGCGTATAGGGGGCGAGAAAAGCCTCATCATTGCTCAGAAGATAGCCGCGCAGGCCGGATTCCTGGTCGACCGACAGCTTGGCCGCTTCGTTGGCATGGCCGATCACCTTTTCGCTGTGTTCCACCATGCTCAGCACCGACAGCAGGTAAGTGATGACGGCCACGAAAATGAGCGCACTGCCCACGCCGATTGCCAGCGGCAACGCGACGTTGCGGGCGAGGATGCGGCGAAAGCCGGTCTGGTCCATCGTTTTGGCGCTGGGCATGCTATCTTCCACGTAAAAGGTGGGAGTTTATACGAAAAGAAATATTTGACGCGCCAGATTCGGGGCGAACCTTGTACAAGTGTTAGGGGCCGCTGGTGGAAGAAGGAGATCAGCGCGGCTAAGGTATTTTGCCGAGGCAAACGCAATCTGACGCCGTCTCTTCCCACATGTCCTTTAGGTAATATCGGCCCTCCGAGCGAAATTACCTTTCGTATGCAGAAGAGGTTGCAAGAACACTGGGCTTGGCGGATATTGTGATCATGGCTTGATAATTTCGCGCGACGAGAGGGTGAGATGATTAAATCAATCTTGGTAGCATGCCTATTCGGCGTGTCTAGCCTGACTCAAGCCCAGCAAAACGGGAAGTTCATCGGAGAGGTTGTTGCAAAGTGGTCGGCGGATGGACGGACGATGACGCTTGCGGAAGATTTTGCGTATTTGGATGCCGATAATCTCCAGTGGTATGCCCCAAAGGGCTCGGTTGTCGACGGTGCTTCCATTCCGCAGGTGGCGTGGTCGGTCATCGGAGGGCCCTTTGAAGGACGATACAGGTATGCGTCCGTCATTCACGATGTTGCATGTGAACAGAGGACCAGAGAGGCGCAAGCCGTCCACCGGGCGTTTTACGGCGCGATGTTAGCAGCGGGCGTCAGTGAAACGACTGCGAAAGTGATGTACGGCGCTGTCTATCATTTCGGACCGCACTGGAATGTCAAGGAAGAACGATATAAGCGAGCGCGGGCCAGTCTTCCGGTGCTTGAAGCGGAGCTTCAGAGAGAGGCAGTTCGCGTATTGCACTTACAGCGCGATGGCGCGGATACTGGCGTACCCGGCGATGATTTGAAAGGCTACACCTTGGAAGAGGCGATTAAATCAGAAAATACGCTTAAAGATGCGTTACGGATTACCAGAGCGACGATCAAAGAATTTCAGGAAGAAGTGGCGCGCGAACAGAATCCCAACATACCCAGGCGAGCCAGAGTGGTGCGACCTCCGCCTGTGTTTGCCCGCCTTAAAGATAAAATCGAGAAGGCAGCCGCAGATGGGCGGCCGCTGACTCTTCACCAAATAGAGAGCATCCAAGGCGAAAGCAGGAGCGACCCTTTTAATGTGTTCAAGTTGAAATAGAGAAATCGTTGGGCCAGCATCGCCGCCCATGCCGACGAGGTCTCGGGTCCTTGTTAGTGACAGGGGAACAAAGCTTTCGGGCGCTAAAAGCGACGACGGCCCGAAAGTCCCTTATTGCTCCACCTCGATCATATTATCCCCCGGCTTGCGGTCGATCAGCTTGTTGTCCGGATCGATCCCGGCCTTGTATGGTCGCGCGCTCACCACCATCGTCACGCTCATGGTATTGCTGTCGACAACGCGCCGTTCGCGCAGCAGCGGCTTGCCATCCTTGTCGTCGACGCCAAACTCGATCAGGTCTTTCAAGGGCACTTCCGTCTCGTCGCCCAATTTGCCCGCGCGCATTTTGACGGCGCTGGCGCGCAGCGTCACCTCATATTTGCCATCCGCGCGCCTGGTTGCCATGGCCGACGTGGCCCGGTTCTCGTACAGGACGATGTGCTCGAACAGGTCGTCGATCAGGTAGGCAAGTTCGGGCGGCGTGGCGAGGCGCAAGGCATCGGTCAGCGCCAGCACGCTCGGATACGGCGCGCCGTGGAAGGCATGGCGCGTCAGCAGCTCGTGCAGCACGGCGTTGATCTTCTCTTCGCCCAGCACGTCCTGCAGCCAGTACATGGCCAGCGCACCTTTGCGATAGTGGATGTAGCTCTGGTTTTCGTTCAGCGCCAGCGGCAGCTCGTACTTGGTTTCCAGCGCCCGTCCCATCAGATACTTGTCCAGGTTGTAGCGCAGGAAGCGGCGCATGCGTTCCGGGCCGACCTGCTGCTTCATCACCATCAGGGCCGCATATTCGGACAGGGTTTCGCTCAGCACCGTGCTGCCGCGCGTGTTCGACCCTACCAGCTGGTGGCCCCACCACTGGTGCGCCACTTCATGGGCCGCCACGTAGAAGGGGTAATCGATATCCTTGGGATTGTTGTCGTCGACCCGCGCGATGAAGCCGATGCTTTCCGAAAATGGCACCGTGCCGGGAAACGATTGCGCGTACGCGTCGTAGCGCGGAAACTCGACCACGCGCAGCACCTTGTGCTGGTACGGGCTGAAATGCTTCGAGTTGTATTCCAGGGCGGCCTTGACTCCGCGGATCATGCGCTCGACGTTGAAGTCGTGGCCCGGATGGTAATACACGTCGATCATCACATCCTGCCAGCGGTCGTGCCGCACTTCGTAGCGGGCCGACTGGAAGGCGTAGAAATTCAGGATCGGCTTGTCCATGCGGTAATGGAAGTAGCGCCGTCCGGCCGACATCCATTCCTTTTCCAGGGTGCCGGGGGCAATCGCCAGCTGGTCCGGACTGGTGCTGATGACGGCATTGAAGCTGATCCAGTCGGCGTCCGCGCTGAGCGCATTATTCGCCTGTCCGGCCGGATCATTGGGCGAGCGCAGCGGCGCATGCGGCGCCAGGCCGTGGCGCTTGCGGTCGCGGTCGTTTTCCAGTTCAAGCGCCGGCTGGTAGCCGATGCGCGGCAACTGGCCATTGTTGAAGAAGCTGCCGTTGCTCAGCACCGGGGTGTCCGATTCCAGTCCGAGCACGCCGCGCGCCTCGAATTCCACGTCGAATTCGAGCGGCATGCTTTGTCCCGGCGCCAACGGTGCGCTCAGCTGGTAGCCATAGAAGCCGTGTTCGCGGTCGCTGACCAGGGGCGTGATCTTCTGGCCGAAGCGCACCTTGAGGCTGGCCAGCCGGTCCTGGCTGATGAATACCTGGGTGATCGGGGCCGTACCCTTGTTGTCGAGCTGGTAAACACCGGTGACGGTCAGGCGGCGCTGTTCGGGCACGATCGCCACTTTCAGGTCGACGCCGCTCACGCGCGGCTGCGCCAGCGCCGCGTATTTCTTGTAGCGCAGCTCGTACCCGGCGCGCGTGCGGTCTTTCTGCCACGCGGTCTGGTAGTCACCTTCGATGTGCAGGTTGTAATAGAGCAGGGCGCCGCTGCCGGCGAAGATCGCCAGCCCGGCCGCGAAGGTGGCCATGACCGGCAGGCTCAGGTTGCGGCGCGCCAGCTGGATGCGGCTGCCCAGTTCGGCGTTGCAGCCGCGTGGCCAGAACACCAGCGACGCGACCATCAGCATCAGCGCCGCGCCGCCCCAGTACAGCTCGAACCAGCGTTCGCGCACCAGGAAGTGGCCATAGCCGTTCATGTCGGAATACATGAAGGAGGGCGAGGTGCCGTACAGCAGCATCGGATGGTCGAGGCCGAGCGAACTGAAGGTGAGCGTGGCGAAGTAATACACGATCATCGCGAAGTAGGCCAGGTACTTGTGGTTGATCAGCACTTGCAGCGCGATTGCCAGCACCGCCACCAGCGCGTACTGGGGCAGGTGGATCAGGAACAGGGTTTGCAGGTACAGGCCGACATCGATGGCGAAGTAGCCGCGGAACAGCTGGATCAGCATGCCGGCGATCATCACCAGCACCAGCATCAGCACTTGCAGGCCGATCAGGGCGAACAGCTTGGCCAGCATCGGCAGCCAGCTCGGCAGCGGCAAGGCGTCGAGCATCTGGCCCACGCGCGCCTCGCGCTCGCGCCAGACCAGTTCGCCCGCGTAAAAGGTGGTCACGACCAGCATGAACAGCGCGAAGGCCTCGCTGATCAGTTCAAGCACCTGGTAGGTGACGGGATAGGTATTGGTGCCGTACATGGAACCGAGGTTGAGCGAGGCGCCGAACACGGCCAGTACGCCGGCCAGGGCGATCACGGCGAAGTAGACATCCTTGACCGATTCGCGCCAGTTGAGCCAGGTCGACCTGAGCAGCAGCAGGGCCAGGCTACGGCGCAGGAAGTCCGGCGTTTCCTGGGAAGCGATGGCGCTGTGCGACAGTTGTTGCGGGACGTCGCCCTCGGCGCGCCCGGCCGGGCGGCTGGCGGCGCTGGCGCTGAACTGGAAGCGCCAGTAACCGAGCATCAGCACCACCAGCGCGAAGCCGCACCACAGGACGCGGTTGTACAGGACCACGCCGTCGAAGGGAATGGCGCGGCCGTTGCGCTCGGCAATGGTCCAGTATTCGGTGATGCGGATCAGGGCGGTGGTGCCGAAGGGATCGATCAGCGCGGCCAGGGTCTTGTAGTCGAGGTCGCGCGCGAGCGAGGGCGCCACGATGTAGCCGATCATCATCACCACGCTGGCCACGTACACCGGCAGCATGCGCCGCGTCAGGGCCGCCAGCACGAAGAAAATCGCGCCGAAGATGACAATGTTGGGCAGGGTCAGGAGCAGGTAGGGCCACAGGTACATCCAGGCCCCGGACGGGCCCAGGCGGTCGGCTTCGATGCCGGGGATGTAGGTGCCCAGCCAGGCGCCCAGCACGATGCTGGAAAACACCACCGCCAGGGTCAGCGCGGCGCCGAGAAAGCGCCCGAACACATAGTCGTGCTTGGCGATCGGCGCGCTGAAGAAGAAATGGTGCATATCGTATTCAAAATCCTGCTGCACCGAGCGCCCCATCATGGCGGCCATCACCACCACGCCCAGGCAGCCGAGGAAGGCCACCGTCAGCGCAATCGAGCGCGGGGAGTTGATGAACAGGCGCCCGCCGAAGGTGACGTAGGCATCCTTGAACACGCCGCCGGCGGCCGCCATCCACAGCATGGCCAGCGCGAAGAACATGCCGAAGTAGACCCAGGTCGATAGCAGCTTGAGCCGCTGGCGCGCTTCAAACAGGGCGATTGCCAACATGGAGGCCACCTTCAGCAGTTGCTGGCCGCGACGTGGCGTCCGGCGATGGTGGCGAAGTAGACATCTTCGAGGTCGCCGGCGGCCGGCTCGAAGCCATCGCCAGGATCTTGTTCGGAGTACACGTGGATCAGGGTGCGGCCGGTCAGCAGACGGGTCGAGATCACCGCGTGCTCTTTCTGGAAATGGGCCAGCTCGTGCTTGGCGACGAAACGCGCCCAGATGTGGCCGTCGATATCGTCGATCAGCTTTTGCGGCTCGCCGCACAGCAGCACGTGGCCCTTGTTGATGATGGCCATGTTGGCGCACAGATCGGACACGTCCGACACGATGTGGGTCGACAGCACAACCGTCTTGTCGTCGCCGATGTCGGACAGCAGGTTGTGGAAGCGCACCCGTTCCTGCGGGTCGAGGCCGGCGGTCGGTTCATCGACGATGATCAGCTGCGGGTCGCCCAGCAGGGCCTGGGCGATGCCGAAGCGCTGGCGCATGCCGCCCGAAAACGTGCCGAGGCGCTGGTTGCGTACTTCAAACAGATTGGTTTGCTGGAGCAGGCCGTCGACCACTTCGCGGCGCCGGCTGCGGTGCGACAAGCCCTTGAGCACGGCAAAATGGTCGAGCAGTTCGTAGGCTGTGACCTTGGGGTACAGGCCGAAGTCCTGGGGCAGGTAGCCGAGCAGGCGGCGGATATCGTCCTTGTCGTCGAGCACGTCGAGGTCGCCGAAGAAGACCGACCCGGCGTCGCACTCCTGCAAGGTGGCGAGGGTGCGCATCAGGGTCGACTTGCCCGCCCCGTTCGGGCCGAGCAGGCCGAACATCCCACTGGGGATGGTGAGGGTAACTTTATCCAAGGCAACTACGCCATTGGCATAGGTCTTGGATAAATTCCTGATGCGTAATTCCATGCCTGACTCCTGATACGGTCGCAGTACGTACGTTTGGCGGGTAGCCGGGCGCACTTCTAGAGTTGCATTGTATAAAATTTGACCGCGCCACGGCCGCCTGTTGCGACGTACCGCAATTTGACGTGCTCAGATTGCACAAATGGGGGAGTGGATGAGTGGCCTCGCATGCGTTCCCCCCAAGTTCGCTCCGCAGCCGACGACTGAGCTGACAACTTGGGCCCCCCGCCTGCGCGGGGGCGACGGTGGTGAGGCCTGCGACGTTGGTGAGACTGATAGCGGTTCAACGGCGGCTGCGACGATGTCGAGGTGAGCAGTCAACCTTAACTCCGAAACAACACATCCTCCCGATTGAACCACCACCTGCACCACGCCAGCAGCGCCCCGGCGATCAGGGTGGTGGACAGCAAAATGGCCGAAAACATGCGGTAATCCATGGTCCCCTTCACCAGTTCCTTCATCGCCAGCGAGACATTGGTCAGCGGCACCATCGACCAGAACCAGTTCAGCTCCACCCCGGGCAGCATGGCCACGACAATCGGCACGATCAGTAGCATCATCAGCGGCGAAATCATGCCCGACGCTTCCTTGTAGCTCTTGGCGTAAATCGAAATCGACAGCAGGATCGAGGCGAAGATGGCGGCCGTCGGCACCAGCATCAGCGCCACCATGGCCAGGTCGCGGGCGCCGATTGCGCGCACCATCTGGGCCAGGCCGCCTTCGAACGAGCTGCCGAACAAGGCCAGCAGCAAACCCATGCTGGCCACCATCAGCAGCGCCGAGGTCAGGCCCACGGTAAACAGCACCAGGAACTTGGCCAGCACCAGCGCGGTGCGCGCAATTGGCGCCAGCAGCAAGGTTTCGAGCGTGCCGCGCTCCTTCTCGCCGGCGCCCAGGTCAATCGCCGGGTACATGGCCGCCATCAGGCATACCATCAGCAAGATATAGGGCAAAAAGCCCCCCACCAGCGCCCCCATGCGCTCGCGCGTGCCGGCGGTCGACAATTCTTCCAGCTCGATCGGATTGAGGGCAAAGCGCAGCTCGGCGCGGCTCATGTTCATGGCCGACAAGGCTTGCTCGCGCAGCGCGCCGTTATGCGCGTCGATCACGGCCGCCACCCGCTTGTGGGTCATGTCCAGCGCCACCGCATTGTTGTAGTGCAGCGTGACGCGGGTCTGGCGGTGCGCCGCCATCGCTTGTTCGAATCCGGGCGGAATGACGATGGCAAAATGGATGCGGTCGGCGTCGATGGCGGCCTTGATCGCGCCTTCATCGGCCAGCGGCACTTCGCGCAAGCCTTTCTCGCGCGCGAAGCGCTCGCTCAGCCCGGGCGCATTGTCCTTGCCGAACAGGGCGTAGGTCAGTTCCTTGTGCTGGGCTTTCTTGAAAATGGTCGAGGACAGGTAGCCCAGGCCGCCGAAGATCATCGGCATGGCGATGATCGGCAGCAGCAGGGTAAAGATGAAGGTCTTGCGGTCGCGCAGCAGTTCCAGCAATTCCTTGAGATACACAATCCACATGGCTCAGCCTTCCTGATTGATGACGTGCACGAAGGCGTCGTACAGGTCGTGGCTGCCGCCCAGCTCGCGCAGCTCGGCGACGCTGCCGTTGAAGGCGCTGCGGCCGCGGTTGATGATGCACACCCGGTCGCACAGCTTGTCGACCTCGTGCAGGTGGTGGGTCGAAAAAATCAGCGGAATGCGCAGGGCCTTGTAGCTGGCGATGAATTCGAGCAGCACGCGCGCCGACATCACATCGAGCCCGGTGGTCGGTTCGTCCAGGATCACCACCTGCGGCTCGTGCACGACGGTGCGGGCGATGGCGCACTTCTGCTTCATGCCGCTCGACAGGTCGTCGGCGCGCTTGTGGGCGTAGGCGTGCATGTCGAGCTGCTCGAACAGGTCGTCGCAGCGCTGCTTGAGGCGGGCCGGGGCCATGCCGTGCAGGCGCCCGAAATACTCGACGTTCTCGCGCGCGCTCAGGCGCCCGTACAGGCCGGTCGAGCCGGACAGGAAGCCGACCCGCTGGCGCGCCCGGATCGGGTCGGCCACGATATCGATATCGTCGATGAAGGCGCTGCCGGCGTCCGGACGCAGCGCGGTCGAGAGGATGCGCAGGGTGGTGGTCTTGCCGGCGCCGTTCGGGCCCAAGAGGCCCAGCACTTCGCCGGGCGCGCAGGAAAAACTGACATCGCGCACCGCGTGGAACCAGCCATCGCTCTCGCGCACGTCGCGCTGGCGGGCGCGCCGCTCCTTGTGCACCGTCGCGGCGAAGCGCTTGGCCAGGTGTTTCACCTCGATCATCGGGTTCCTTCTCTCAAAGCGTGAGGGTAGCACGCACAAATTCACGGCCGCAAGCACGGCAGGCCGCCACAGCGGGCCGGAAATGTGGATAATGGGTCCATGGACAGTGCCATCAAAGAAAAAGTAATCGCCGTCGCCGGCAGCGGGCGCAATGCGGCCGAATGGACCGCGTACTTCCGCGTCACCCTCGGCCTGTACTACCTGGCCGGGCTGATGACGTCCGACACCATCGATTTCAAGAAGGTCGACCGCGCCTTCAACCAGTTCATCTACCATACCATCGGCAAGGGGCACACGATCACCAGCGTGCTGCAGTTCATGAGCGGGGCGAAAGTGGTGCCGGTGGTGTCCGCGCCGCGCTTCATCGCCGCGTTCACCGAACATTGTCCGGATGTGCCGCCCGACACCATTCCATTTTTGCTGCAGCTGAACCTGGGCGTGGCGAAAAACATTTCCGGCATCGATGTCGCCGGTCCGCTGCTCGACTGGATCGAACGCCAGACGGCCTTGGCCACGGCCGGGGGCACGGACGACGGCGCGCCGGCCATGCGGGCAGCGGGCGACCCGCCCGGGCCGGACGTCCTATAATGGCGTTTTATCGCTACCGGGACAGCGCGTATGCCAGCACAACGATCCATCAATCCACTCGACCAGCTGATCGTCAGCATGGACAAGGCCCTGCGCGTGATCGCGGGCGTGGCATCGGCATCGCGGCCGACCCCGGCGGCGCATGCCGATGACGGCCAGCTCGACGAAGCCGAACAGCGCCACAGCGCCGGCCTGATGCGGGTCAACCACGTGGGCGAAGTGTGCGCGCAGGCGCTGTACAACTCGCAATCGCGCTTTGCCCGGACCGAGGAAATGCGGCAGCAGTTCGCCGAGGCGGGGCGCGAGGAAGAGGATCACCTGGCGTGGACGGCCCAGCGGCTGGCCGAGCTGGGTTCGCGGCCGAGTTTGCTTAATCCCTTGTGGTATGCGGGGGCGTACGCGCTGGGCACGGTGGCGGCGCAGCTGGGCGATGCGCGCAGCCTGGGGTTTGTGGTCGAGACCGAGCGCCAGGTGGAGGCGCATCTGAACAGCCATCTCGATTTGCTGCCGGTGCAGGATAGCAAATCGCGCGCGATCGTGGACCAGATGCGGCTCGACGAGATCGCGCACGGGGCGGCGGCGCAGGCGCTGGGCGCGGTGGACGTGCCGCTGCCGGTGCGCGGCGTGATGAGTGCGATGGCCAAGGTGATGACGACGACGGCGTATTACGTTTGATGCTGCGTAAGCGCTGCCGCTGACACTCGTCGTTTACCACTACCCGTCGTTTCTGGCAGTGGCAGGAACGACGGCAGGGCGCTATCGGCTTACCCTTCAATAATCTCAAACGAATGCGTGATCTCGGCCATCTTGGCCAGCATGATCGACGCTGAGCAGTATTTGTCGTGCGACAGGCTCACCGCGCGCTCCACCGCGCCCGGCTTCAGGTTCTTCCCCGTCACCGTGAAGTGAAAATGGATCTTGGTAAACACCTTGGGATCGGTTTCCGCGCGCTCGGCCTTCAGGCTCACGTCGCAGCCGCGCACATCCTCGCGGCCGCGCTTGAGAATGAGCACCACGTCATAGGCCGTGCATCCGCCGGTACCGAGCAACACCATTTCCATCGGCCGCGGCGCCAGGTTGTGGCCGCCGCCTTCGGGCGCGCCATCCATGCTGACCATGTGGCCCGACCCTGTCTGCGCCCGAAAACTCATGCCCGAGGGACCGTTCCAGCTGACTGTGACTTCCATTGCATTCTCCGATGATTGTGTCGGCCTATTGTAATGGAGCCCGCGCGCCCGCGCTGGCGGCAGCTACACCGACAGCACGTAGCGCTCGCTCTTCATGCGCCAGCTGGCGAACGCCACCGCCGCCAGGGCCGGCAGCATCGAACTGAGAAAGGTCAGCACGAACGGCAGCGCGCCCAGGTCCTGGCCCTTGGCCAGTTCGCGCAAGAGGGTCTGGTTCGACAGCATCGGCACCACATACATCCAGGTCGCCGTTTTCAGGTCCAGCACCGACACCGCCACCCCCGGCAGCATCGGCACCAGGATCACCATGCTGAGCACGCTCTGGGCTTCCTTGAACGATTTGGCATTCATCGCCAGCGCGATGTGCAGGCCGGCCGCGAACAGCGACAGCGGAATGGTCGCCACGCACACCAGGGCCAGCTGGGCCGAGGTAAGGCGCCAGCTCATGCCGATTTCTTCCAGCGGCAGCCAGGACAGCACGGCATGGGCCAGCGCCAGTTCCAGCGTGATGCCGATCACGGCCAGCGAGCCGGCCGCCAGCCACTTGCCGGTGATCAGCGACCACGGACTGGCCGGCTGGGCCATCAGCACTTCGAGCGAGCGCCGCTCGCGTTCGCCGGCGGTGCTGTCGACCGCCGCCGACAAGCCGCAAATAAACGCGGGGAAAAACAGGAAGCCGAGAATGGCGCCGATCAGGCCGGCCGAGCGCGCCGCCGTGCTGCCGGTATCGAAACGCTGCAGGCGCACCGGCGCCATGGTGGCCGGCGAGACCCCGTGCGCCAGCAGGCGCGCGCTGCTGATGTTCGAACTGTAGCTATGCAGGACCTCTTCGACGTCGCGCTGGCGCTGGCTGTTGTCGCTGGCCGAGTCGTACCACAGCTCGATGCCGGCCGGCCGCATGGCCTGGTAGTGTTCGCCAAACTTGGGATCGAGGCGCAGCAGGGCCACCACCTTGCGCCCGCGCAGCAGCTCGGCGATGGCGTCTTCCTTCATCTCGTCCATCGGCACGATGGTGATGTTCTTTTGCTTGAGCTGGGCCATCAGGTTGGGCGCCTGGGCGGCATTGACCACGGCCAGTTCCATGCCTTCGCGCTCGGAGCGGGTGGCGCGGCCGATCTGCTGGTTGAGCATGTAGCCGAGCATGAGCGGGTACATCAAGGTGAACAGGGCCAGCAGCACCAGGGCGCGCCGGTCGCGCAGCGTTTCCTTGAATTCCTTGAGAAAAACGACCAGGAAGGCCGGCTTCATGCTGCGATTCCTTCTTCGCCGACCAGGCTGACGAAGGCGTCTTCGAGATTGGCGATGCCGGTGCGGCGGCACAGTTCCTGGGGCGAGCCCTGGGCCACGGTATGGCCCTTGGCGATGACGATCACGTCGTCGCACAAGTGCGTCACTTCCTGCATCACGTGGGTGGCCATGATCACGCAGCAGCCGTCGCGCCGCAGGGCGGTGAGGGCGGTGCGAAGGGCGCGCGTGCTCATCACGTCCAGCCCGCGGCTCGGTTCGTCGAGCAGCAGGTGGCGCGGCTTGTGCAGCAGGGTGCGCGCCAGCGCGACCTTGATGCGCTGGCCTTGTGAAAAACCCTTGGCGCGCCGCTCCAGGATGTCTTGCATGGCCAGCAGGTCGGCCACTTCATCGATGCGGCGCTGCACCGTGGCCATGCTCATGCCGTTCAGTTCGCCGAAATAGGCCAGGTATTCGCGCGTGCTGAGGCGCTCGTACAGGCCGAACTGGTCGGTCAGGAAGCCGATATCCTTGCGCACCGCCATCGGATCGATGGCCGGGTCGATGCCGCCGATGCTGATGCTGCCCTGGTCGCGCTTGAGCAAGCCGACCAGCAGCCGCAGCAGGGTGGTCTTGCCGGCCCCGTTCGGACCGAGCAGGGCCGTGATCTGGCCGTCGGCGGCCGTGAAGCTGACGCCGCCCAGCGCTTGCAAGGTGCCGAACTGTTTGCGTACATCGTTTACTACAATCATCGTGGCCTCGGGCTATTCAGGGATGCGGACCGGCGCTGCCGATCTGGAAGTTGGCGGCCGGAATGTCATTCAGGCAATGAGCGATCACTGGTTTCTGCGGCGCGTCGAGAAATTCGCGCAGCAGGCGCGGCGCGCAGCCGAGCGCGGAAATGCCGTGGCCGGCGTTGGCCACCACCAGGTGCTGGGCCTTGGGAATGTGGCGCGCGGCGGCCTCGGCGCGGCGCGGGGGCGTCACCGGATCGAGCGCACCCGACAGCAGCAGGGCCGGCGCCAGGATCGGGCTGGGCGCGCGCCAGACGACCGCCGGGACCTTGATCGACTTGCACAGCGCGATCAATTGCCCCACGCGGCTACCGCCGAGGAAGGAATTGCGGGCATCCTCGGCCAGTAATTGCGGTGTCATGCGCGGATAATCCTCGGCGCAGATCACGGCCATGTGCAGCACCAGCGCGGTACCGCCTTCGCCCGCCAGGTCGGTGGCGACATTGCGGCGCGCCACAAACGGCGCCCAGCGACCCAGATGGGCGCTGTGGATCAGGAACGGCAGGCGGCGTGCGTCCAGCGCCGAATACAGCACATTGTGCACGGTGCTCAGGAAGCGCTCTTTGGTCAGGTTCATCTGCAAGGGCTCGGCGGTGCGCGGATTGGACAGGGTCAGCGGCACCGGAGCGGCGCTGACCTTGGCCAGCAAGCCGTCGAACTCGGCGCGCAGCGCGGGGTAAGCCTTGTTGCAGTCGGCGTCGGCCGTGCACTGGCGGAACAGGGCCTCGAGCGCCGCCTGGCCGTCGCGCCCGCCGGCCGGGATGACCTGGTCGGGCGCGGCCACGCCATCGAGCACCAGGCTGCGCACCGCGTGCGGAAAGGCGCGCGCGTACGCCTGGCCGAGGCGGGTGCCGTACGAGGCTCCCCACACGTTAATCGTCTGGTAGCCGAGCGCCAGGCGTACCTGTTCGATATCGCGCGCGGCGTGTTCGGTGGTGTAGGCCGATAGCGGCTGGCTGACGCCGGCCAGGCAGGCGTGCACGGCGGCCATCTGCTCGTCGTCGTTGAGGTTGTCGGGCAAGGTGGTGTCATCACAGTCGAGCTTGCCAGAGAGGCCGGTGCCGCGCTGGTCGATGAACACGATGTCGCGCGTGGCGCGGGTGCGCCGGAACATGGCGTTCAGCACCGGCAGCACGTCGCTGCCGGCCTGGCCGGGGCCGCCCGCCAGCACGAACAGGGGATCGGGGCGTGCCGATTCGCGGAAGGCCGGCGCCACGGTGATGTGCAGCGCCAGGGTGGGGCCGGTCGGCTGGCGGTAATCGAGGGGCACGGCCAGTGTGCTGCAGCGCAAGCCTTCTTCGGAACCGGGCAGGTGGCAGGTGCGGCTGGCCGGGGCCGCGCCGGCCAGGCAGGGCGCGGCCAGCGCCGCCAGCAAGGAGAGCAGTGAAGCGGCAAGGCGATAGGTCAATGTCACGAGGTCTCCCGACGATAAGTGCTCAGGCATAGTAGATTGACACTGTTTCCGGGGTCAAGAAAGTTTTTTTCGGTTAATGAAACAGGCACTGTGGTGCAGTCTAGGATGGGGCATGGCGCCGCCGTTTGCGATTTCTCTAGAGAATGTGCCGATGTCATTTCGCTACCGCCGCAACAGGCGCTGAAGGGCTTGACTCGGTCATGGCGAGTACGCTATAGTAGCCGGCTTTCCGTTTGCTCAGGAAAAGACAATAAGGCAGAGTCCGCGGGCAGTCCAAGCGGAACCACCATTTGAGCGATTTAATAAGTTTTATATTTAGGAAGTCAACATGAAAACTTTTTCCGCTAAGGGACATGAAGTCCAGCGCGATTGGTTCGTGGTTGACGCGACGGATCTGATCCTCGGACGTGTTGCCAGCGAAGTGGCACTCCGGTTGCGCGGCAAACACAAACCCGAATTCACTCCGCACGTCGACACGGGCGATTTCATCGTCGTGATCAACGCAGGTAAACTGCGCGTGACCGGTACCAAGGCAACCGAGAAGACGTACTACCGTCACTCGGGCTACCCAGGTGGTATCTACGAAACCAACTTCAAGAAAATGCAAGAGCGTTTTCCTGGTCGCGCGCTTGAAAAAGCGGTCAAGGGCATGCTGCCTAAAGGCCCGCTTGGCTACGCCATGATCAAGAAGCTCAAAGTGTACGCGGAAGGTTCCCACCCGCACGCTGCCCAGCAACCTACAGCACTCGTGCTGTTCAAGTAAGGAGCTGACATGATCGGTAACTACAATTACGGCACCGGCCGTCGCAAGAGTGCAGTCGCTCGCGTCTTCATCAAAGTTGGCACTGGCCAGATCATCGTTAACGGCAAACCAGCCGCTGACTACTTCTCGCGCGAAACGGGCCTGATGGTCATCCGTCAACCGCTGGAACTGACCGGCAATGTCGAGCGTTTCGACATCAAGGTCAACGTTCACGGTGGTGGCGAGTCCGGCCAGGCTGGCGCGGTTCGTCACGGCATCACCCGTGCACTGATCGACTACGACGCATCGTTGAAGGGCGACCTGGCACGTGCCGGTTTCGTTACCCGCGATGCACGTGAAGTCGAGCGTAAAAAAGTTGGTCTGCGCAAAGCACGTCGCGCAAAGCAATTCTCGAAGCGTTAATTCGCCTCCAGCGCGCACTTCGGTGCGCCGCTCTCAAAAAAGCCGCCGACTGCGAAGTCAGGCGGCTTTTTTGTTTTTGTTTCCCAACCGCTGACAACCGGGGTCTGACCTCTGACTTGCAATTAATTGCCGACTCGGCCAACCGGGGTCTGACCTCTGATTCGCAATTAATTGCCGACTCGCACTGAATCAGTGAGCGACCTTGCTGCTGACGGCCGAAAATCGCGCATGTCCGGACAAACGTGCCTAACTTCGCCGTGGTGAGGCAGCATTCGCCGATGTGCGAGCCCGGATTTCCCCAAATGTTGCTAGTCAGAGCTCTGACCCCGGTTGTGCAACAAATTGCAATCGTCAAAGATGTTGCTAATCAGAGGTCAGACCCCGGTGTGGCGGTTTAGACCCCGGTGTGGCGGTTTTTGGGGTTCGGTAGCGCTGCGCAGCGTTTTGCTTGCGCTGTTAGAATCACCATCTTTCGGGCCAGGCCCCACCATTTACTCTCAAGGAATAGATATGATCAAAGTTGGCATCGTCGGCGGTACGGGTTACACGGGCGTGGAATTGCTGCGACTGCTGTCGGTCCACCCTGATGTGGAGCTGACCGCGATTACCTCGCGTAAGGAAGATGGCTTGCCTGTCGCGGATATGTTTCCTTCGCTGCGCGGCAAGGTCAACCTGGCGTTTTCGGCGCCCGACAAGGTCGACCTGAGCAAGTGCGATGTGGTCTTCTTCGCCACCCCGCACGGCGTGGCCATGGCACAGGCGCCCGCGCTGCTGGCCGCCGGCGTCAAGGTCATCGACCTGGCCGCCGATTTCCGCCTGAAAGACCAGGCCACCTTCGAGCAGTGGTACAAGATTCCGCACATTTGCCCGGACCTGCTGGAAGAGGCCGTCTACGGCTTGCCTGAGCTGAACCGCGAAGCCGTCAAGAATGCGCGCCTGATCGCTAACCCGGGTTGCTATCCGACCACGATGCAACTGGGTTTCGTGCCGCTGCTCAAGGCGAACCTGATCGATGCCAGCGCCCTGATCGCGGACGCCAAGTCGGGCGTGTCGGGCGCCGGCCGCAAGGCGGAAATCGGGACCCTGTTCTCCGAGTCGAGCGACAATTTCAAGGCTTACGGCGTGTCCGGCCACCGCCACACCCCGGAAACCGTGGCTCAGCTGCAGCGTTTCACCGGCTTGCCGGTACACCTGATCTTCACGCCGCACCTGGTGCCGATGATCCGCGGCATGCATTCGACCCTGTACGCGCGCCTGACCACCGAGATCAGCAACGAGGCGTTGCAGGAATTGTTCGAGAGCACCTACAAGGACGCGGCTTTCGTCGATGTGATGCCGTTCGGCTCGCATCCGGAAACCCGTTCGACGCGCGGCTCGAACATGTTGCGCCTGGCGCTGCATCGTCCGGACAACGGCAATACCCTGGTCATCCTGGTGGTCCAGGATAATCTGGTCAAGGGCGCTTCCGGCCAGGCGATCCAGTGCATGAACCTGATGTTCGGCCTGGACGAAACGCTGGGCTTGCAGCAGGTCGCGCTGCTGCCGTAAGGCATTGCAATAGCGGGAAGTGCAGCCGCTTCCCGCTACCCGCAATAGTGAATTTTAATTAAAATTTCAATTTCGCCAAGTAGTCTTTATGATGGGTCGTGTTTACTCACCATCGAAAGACGCTCATGCGATTCGTCCGCTCCCTGTTGTCCGCCCTCGTGCTCGGCATCTTCGCCGCGCCCGCGCTTGCCGCCCCCTCCTACACAGTCACGACGCTCAATACCGGCCAGTACGATCAATGGCGCCTGATCGACAACGCCGGCACCCTGTACGGTTCTTCAAACTGGCGTACGGCATTTCATGCCGGCGGCAGCACCACGGTGGTGCATGTCAGCACGAGTCCGTTTCCCACCGGTGAAATCACGGCCATCAGCAATGCCGGCCATATGGCCAGCTACGAATACTGGACCACCATTGGCGACGTCGTCACAGCCAGTGGCTACCTGACGGTCAACGGCGTTACCACGGACCTCGGTGGGTTCAGCCATCATAGCGGCCCCGCGGACACGTTCTCCCATGGGGTCAACAATGCCGGCACGGTGGTGGGCAGTTCAAGCACCAATCTGCGCCTGCCGGGAGGCGATCCGCATTATCCGCGCTTCGCCAGCCATGCTTATGTGTACAGCGACAATAAAATGAAGGACCTGGGCACGCTGGGAGGCACCCACAGCAGCGCCTTGGGCATCAATGCCGCCGGGACCATCGTGGGCAGCGCTGAAAACGCCAACCGCCAGGATCGCGCCTTTATTTATCAGAACGGCCGCATGAGCGACCTGGGCGGATTCAGTGGCGGCAGCAGTCTGGCAAGCGGCATCAATGATGCCGGCACGATCATTGGCCAGTCCGCACGCGACAGCAGCGGCTATGTGAAGTCGGCCTTTGTGTACGCAAATGGCGCGATGACCGATCTGGGCTGGGGGGCGCAACGCAGTTCGACAGCCGTCGATATCAACGAGCTGGGCCAGATCATCGGTTACGGCGCCGACGCGAGCGGCCAGCAACGGGGCTTCATTTATCAACATGGCCAGTTGCTGCAGCTCGACACGGCCCTCGATCCTCTGGACAACTGGATCGTCAAGACCACCTACAGCATCAACGACAATGGCCTGATCCTGGCCGATGCCTGCAAGCTGGGCGTGTGCGGCACGGTTCTGCTGAGCCCGGTTCCAGAGCCGGAAACCTACGCAATGATGCTGGCCGGCTTGGGTTTGCTCGGGTTTTGCGCACGCCGCCGCGCACGCGCCGCCTAAGCATGCCCAGCATGCCGCAGGTCGCCCGGC
Source organism: Massilia sp. DJPM01 (assembly GCF_030348125.1). NCBI lineage: Bacteria > Pseudomonadati > Pseudomonadota > Betaproteobacteria > Burkholderiales > Oxalobacteraceae > Massilia > Massilia sp. DJPM01. The sequence continues at coordinate 15,017 of NZ_JAQOZV010000026.1, read as the reverse complement.
TGGCGTAAAGCGCTACGCCATGGCAGGGATGGGTCTCACTGGCCGCATTGTCCCTGCCCGTGCCAGCCGCGCCATTGGAAAAGTGAATTTTAATTAATATTAACTTTTAGTTATTTTTTCATCTATGATGGTGGTATTCATCCATCACAGAAAGCCGTTCATGAAATTTGGCCGCTCCCTGCTGTCCGCCCTGTTGTTGGGCATGTTCGCCGCACCCGTGTTCGCCGCCGCCCCTTCCTATTCGGTCACGATGCTCGACACAGGCGCGTACGAAAACTGGCGCCTGATCGACAATGCCGGTACGCTGTATGGCCAGGCCAGGGGCTTTTCCGCCTATCATTCCGGCGGCGCGACCCATGTGATGCATGTCAGTTCGAGCCAGAACCCCGAGGGCAGCGTCACCGCCATCAGCAACGCCGGCCATATCGCCAGTTCCGAATACTGGACGCTTGGGACGGAAATCCCCTCCGTCGACGGCTATCTGACCGTGAACGGCCAAACCACGCATCTTCGCGCGCTGGGCAGTTATTACACGCGCCTGGATACCTGGGCAAACGGCGTCAACAACGATGGCACCGTGGTGGGCAGCTCGCGCACCGATATCAGGCTACCGGGCGGCGACCCGTATTACCCGCGCTTTGCCGTGCATGCCTATGCGTACAGTAACGGTGCCATGAGCGATCTCGGTACCCTCGGCGGCACGCACAGCAGTGCTGCGGCCATCAATGCCGGCGCCACCATCGTGGGCAATGCCGACGACAAGAACGGGCGCAAGCGTGCCTTCATTTATGAAAACGGCCGCATGGCCGATCTCGGCGCGTTTGAAGGCGGCATCAGCCGGGCCCAGGATATCAACGACGCTGGCCTCATCATTGGACAGTCCACGCACACCCGCGACCAGGGCCTGCTGTCAGCCTTTTTGTATTCCAACGGCGTCATGAACGACCTGGGCTGGTCGCCGCGCTACACGTCCAGCGCCGTCGATATCAACAATCTGGGCCAGGTGATCGGTTACGGGGCCGATGCCGACGGCCAGCAACATGGCTTCATTTACCAGAATGGCCAGTTGGTGCAGCTCGACACGGTGGTCGATCCGAGCGCCAACTGGGTCATCAGGAACACCTACAGCATCAATGATCATGGCCTGATCCTGGCCAACGCGTGCAAGCTCGGCGTCTGCGGCACAGTCTTGTTGAGCCCGGTTCCGGAACCGGAAACCTACGCGCTGATGCTGGCCGGCCTGGGTTTGCTCGGTGTTTGCGCGCGCCGCCGTACCCGCGCCAGAGCGAGCGCAAAGCAATAGCTTGAATTCCAGCCGGATGGCCGCATTCTAGGTACAGTGGCACACCACCGCCCCGGCCTGCGCCGGGTGTTGCATTTGACGGTCGCCGGCAGTGGTCTGTGAGCGTGACTTGTCCCAACAGTCTATAATGACTCATATCCGTTCCCAGTAGGAGTTCCAAATGAATGCAGTTGCTGAAATGCCAGAAGTGATGCCGGCACCGATCGTGTTTACCGATAGCGCCGCGCAAAAGGTTGCACAGCTGATCGAGGAAGAGGGCAATCCCGACCTCAAATTGCGCGTGTTCGTGCAGGGCGGCGGCTGCTCCGGTTTCCAGTACGGCTTCACCTTCGATGAAATCGTCAACGAAGATGACACCACCATGGTCAAGAACGGCGTGCAACTGCTGATCGATTCGATGAGCTACCAGTATCTGGTCGGCGCCGAAATCGATTACAAGGATGACCTCGAAGGCGCCCAGTTCGTGATCAAGAATCCAACCGCCACCTCGACCTGCGGTTGCGGTTCGTCGTTCTCGGTCTAAGTCAGTCCAGCCCAGGCCGCTCCAAGGCGGCCTGCAAGCTTACGCAGGATAGAGGGCGCCCAGGATCCTGGGTCCCTTCGCCCCCGTCACAAGGGGCAGATTGCCCGCTTCGCGCCTTGTGAAGCGGTAGCCCAGCCACGCGAACGCCAGTGCTTCGACGTGATTCGGGGCCACGCCCAGGGCGTCGGTTGTTTCCACCCTTGTCTTGCCACCCAGTGCTTGCGCCAGTGCGCGCAGCAGCGCGCCGTTGTACGCCCCGCCGCCGCACACATACACCGCCTCGACCTCGCTGGCTTGCTGGTGGATGGCGCGCGCGATGCTCACGGCGGTCAGCGCGGTGAGGGTGGCCTGCACGTCCTCCGCCGGCATGGCGCCCGCCTGCGCCAGCCGCTGGTCCAGCCAGTCGGCGTGGAACAGGTCGCGTCCCGTGCTTTTCGGTGCGGCCAGGCGGAAATAGGGTTCGTCGAGCAAGATGCCGAGCAGGGCCGGGTCGCTGCGGCCGCTGGCCGCCCAGGCGCCGTCGGCGTCATAGGCCTTGCCCTGATGCAGGCCGATCCAGTGATCCATCAGTACATTGCCGGGACCGGTATCGAAGCCGCTCACGCTGCCGTCGGCGTGCAGCACGCTGATGTTGGCGATGCCGCCGATATTGATCACCACGCGCGTCTGGCCGGCCTGGCCGAAGCAAGCCTGGTGAAAGGCTGGCACCAGCGGCGCGCCCTGGCCGCCGGCGGCCACGTCGCGCGCGCGGAAGTCGGCGATGACGTCGATGCCGGTCAGCTCCGCCAGCAGGGCGGGGTGGTTGAGCTGGCGCGTGTAGCCCAGCTCGGGCCGGTGGCGTACCGTTTGCCCATGCGCGGCCAGCGCTTGCACGGGGCCGGGCGCGGCCGGCAGCAGGGCCGCCACGCACTCGGCGTAGCAGCCGGTCAACTGGGCGGCGGCCAGCGCTTCGCGGGCGATTTCATTGTCGCCGCTGCTTTGCAGGGCCATCAGGTCGGCCCGCAGCGTGGCGGGGAAGGGCACGAAGGCCGCTTGCAGGGTGCGGATGGCGCCGCCAGCAAAGTCGGCCAGCACGCCGTCGACCCCATCCATGCTGGTGCCGGACATCATGCCGATATATAGCGTCGAGGGTGTGCTCATGTCTGCTCCAATCCTGATAACAGGGCGAAAAAAAAGGCAGGAGCCGGAGTCAATGATCCGGTTCCTGCCCCTGTTGGTGCGCGCTGAACCTTAGCGCGCCATGTTCGAGCCGCTGGTCGGACGCAGCAGGGCGAAGCGGTGCGACATGTCGGCCGCGGCGATCTGGAAGCGGGCCCGCTCGGCCTGCGTCATCGGGGCCTGTGCCAGCACCTTGATCGACATCGGATCGACGGCGTCGTTGTTGACGCGGAACTCGTAGTGCAAGTGAGCGCCGGTCGACCAGCCGGTCGAGCCGACATAACCGATCACATCGCCCTGGCTGACCTTGCTGCCCTTGCGGATGCCTGGCGCGAAACGGCTCATGTGCGCATACGCGGTGGTGTAGTTGGCCCAGTGCTTGATGGTGACGAAGTTGCCGTAGCCGCCTTGCACGCCGGCGAAGTCGATCACGCCATCGCCCGAGGCGCGGATCGGGGTGCCGTTGGCGGCCGCGAAGTCGACGCCCTTGTGCGCTTTCCAGGAGCCCGAAATCGGATGCGAGCGCATCGAGAAGCCGGACGAAATACGCGAGAATTCCAGCGGCGACTTGAGGAAGGCTTTTTTCAGCGCCTTGCCGTCGAAGGTGTAGTAGCCGCCCTGCTTGCTGACCGGATCTTCGTACCAGACGGACTGGTAAGTCACGCCGCGGTTGACGAATTCGCCGGCCAGGATGCGGCCGGCGCGCACCATTTCGCCGTCTTGCCAAAACGTTTCGTAGACCACGTTGAAGCGGTCGCCGCGTTTCAGGTCGGAACGGAAGTCGATACTGGTGGAGAACATTTCGATGATCTGGGCGACGATGGCGTCGGGCAGCTTGCCGCCGTCGGTGGTGGCGTCGGTCGCCGAGTAGAGCGAGTTGGTGATGTCGCGGGCGCGCATTTCGATGCGCCGTTCGAGCAAGGCGGGCAGTTCCTCGGCGGTGAACTTGTCACCGTCGCGGGTGATCGAAATCCGTTTCACCGGGTTGTCGCGGCCGTCGACGACGGTGGCGTGCAGCCATTGCAGTTCGCCATTTTCGTCCGTCTGCGCCTGGACCCGCTTGCCGGTCTTGAGCTGCATGACGCCTTTGGCGATCTTGTCGGACTTGATGAAGTTGACGGCAGCGGCATCTTCCACACCCAGACGGGTGAGCAGGGCGGCCAGCGTATCGCCCGGACGCACCTTCTCTTCGTGGATGAATTGCTGGTCGTCCTTTTGCAGCGCGGTGATCTGATCGGCCAGATTCGGCAGTTCGAGATTTTCCGCGATCGATTTGACTGGCAGGTCGGACGCATCGGGGGCCAGGGGCGCTACGCCCGCGGCACCAAATGCGCACACTGTCAGGAAGATCGCACCGGCGCTGATGATGCGCGCTTTTCGCGTTGTTCCTAGCAGGCCGGTCAAGCGTTTGCCTGTGAATTTATTTGTAGGGTCCATGCAATCAGTTAAAATTTGCCGCTTGAACATTCGCGTTGAGCACTTAACTATTTCTTGTTATTGTTTTGATTAGTTTTCAGTAGGCAAGATTAATCGGATCGAGCAGTATATCAAACTTTTGAATCCGCCCAACAATTTCGACACTTTGCTACAGATTTATTACAGAACCCTATGACGACTCCTGCCACCTCCAAGCCTGCTGCGCCTGCGCAAGGTACTCCTCCATTGCCGCTGACGGACAGCGTGCGGGAAGCGCTGGCCATCACCAAGCGCGGCGTCGACGAGCTGCTGATCGAGAGCGAGTTCGCGCAAAAGCTGGCCCGTTCCGAACAAAGCGGCACGCCGCTGCGCATCAAGCTTGGCCTCGATCCGACCGCGCCCGACCTGCACCTGGGCCACACCGTGGTGCTGAACAAGATGCGCCAGCTGCAAGACCTGGGGCACCAGGTGATTTTCCTGATCGGCGACTTCACCTCCATGATCGGCGATCCGTCGGGCCGCAACGTCACGCGTCCGCCGCTGACCAAGGAGCAGATCGAGGCCAACGCGATGACTTACTTCAAGCAAGCCTCGCTGGTGCTGGACCCGTCGCGCACGGAAATCCGCTACAACTCCGAGTGGTGCGACCCGCTCGGCGCGCGCGGCATGATCCAGTTGTCCTCGCGCTACACCGTGGCGCGCATGATGGAACGCGACGACTTCACCAAGCGCTTCAAGAGTGGGACACCAATATCGATCCATGAGTTCCTTTATCCTTTGATGCAGGGCTACGATTCGGTCGCCTTGAAGGCCGATCTTGAGCTGGGCGGCACCGACCAGAAGTTCAACCTGCTGGTCGGACGCGAGCTGCAGAAGGATTACGGCCAGGAACAGCAGTGCATCCTGACCATGCCGCTGCTCGAAGGGCTCGATGGCGTGGACAAGATGTCCAAGTCGAAGAACAATTATATTGGCATCACCGAACCGGCCAACACGATGTTCGCCAAGCTGATGAGCAATTCCGACGTGATGATGTGGCGTTATTTCGAGCTGCTGTCGTTCCGCTCGATCGCCGATATCGCCGCGCTCAAGGCTGAAATCGATGGCGGACGCAATCCGCGCGATGCTAAAGTGGCTCTTGGGAAAGAAATCGTGGCGCGTTTCCACTCGGCCCAGGCGGCGGACGATGCGCTGGCCGACTTCGTCAACCGCTCCGCTGGCGGCATTCCCGACGACGCGCCCGAAATGACGGTCGATGGCGCGCCGATGGGCATCGCCCACCTGCTCAAGAAAACCGGGCTGTGCGCATCGACCGGCGAAGCGATGCGCATGGTTGACCAGGGCGGGGTGCGCATCGATGGCAATGTCGTGAGCGACAAGGCGCTCAAGATCGAGGCCGGCAACTTTGTGTTGCAAGTTGGCAAGCGCAAGTTTGTCCGCGTGACCTTCACGGCATGATTGCGCTGTTGCAGCGGGTCAGCCACGCCAGCGTGGTCGTGGACGGTGCCACCATCGGCGCCATCGACGCCGGCTTGCTGGTATTGTTGTGCGCCGAAAAGGGCGACAGCGAGAAGGAAGCCGACGCCCTCCTGACCAAATTGCTGGGCTACCGGGTGTTCGGCGACGAGGCCGGCAAGATGAACCGCAGCCTGGTGGACGTCAACGGCGGCCTGTTGCTGGTGCCCCAGTTTACCCTGGCGGCCGACACCAACTCGGGCACGCGGCCATCGTTTACGCCCGCCGCCAGCCCGCAGGATGGCTTGCGCCTGTTCGACCATGTGGTGCGCCAGGCGCGCGCGCGCCACGCCACGGTCGAGACCGGGCAGTTCGGCGCCGACATGAAAGTGTCGCTGACCAACGACGGTCCGGTCACTTTCTGGCTGCAAGTGCCCCCAAAATGAAACCAAGCGGGCCGTTTGTGGTCAATATCATGAGTGCAGGAGGTTGCGATGAGACTCTGGAGTGATTCCTTTACCGATGGTGGCCTGATTCCCGCCCGGTGCGCTTTTGCCATGATCGACCCGGACCAGCATGCGCGCCTGTCGGCCAACCGCAATCCGCACTTCGCCTGGGATGACGTGCCGTCCGGCACGCAGTCGCTGATCCTGTTTTGCTACGATATCGACGCGCCCACCGTCGCCACCATTGTCAACAAGGAAGGCCTGTTCGTGCCCGAAGCGCTGGCGCGGGCCGACTTCTATCACTGGACCCTGGTCGATATTCCCGTGGCCATGCGCTCGATTGGCGAAGGCAAGTTCTCGGAACTGGTCACGCCGCACGGCAAACCGGGACCGCTGCTGCCGTTTTCCATCAAAAACGGCACCGAACATCAATTGCGCCAGGGTGTAAACGATTACACGAGCTGGTTTGCGAGCGATCCGGACATGGCCGGCGAGTATTTCGGCTACGATGGCCCTTGCCCGCCCTGGAACGACCTGCGCGTGCACACCTATTTATTCTGTGTCTATGCGCTCGACGTGCCGCGCCTGGCGCTCGAAGGCCGCTTTACCGGGCCGGAGGCGCGTCTGGCCATTCGCGGGCATATCCTCGACGAGGCGCAGATGTACGGCGTGTATTCGCTCAATCCCGACCTCGCGGCCACCCTGGTTCCTTAAAGAACGCACTTATTTAGTCCGGGCCCGGCGTGCCCGGCTTTCCCATGTCCCCGACCAATATCATTCTTATCCGCCATGGCGAAACCGCCTGGAACGCCGAACGCCGCCTCCAGGGCCATATCGACATTGCCCTCAATGACGAAGGCCTGCGCCAGGCCGCCGCACTGGCGGATGCGCTTAACGTCGAGCAGCTCGACCTGGTCGTTTCCAGCGACTTGCAGCGCGCCGCCCAGACCGCCGACGCCGTGGCCCGCTTGCGTGCCATGCCGGTCCAGCGCGACCCCTTGCTGCGCGAACGCTGCTTCGGCGGCTTCGAGGGCTTGCTGTACGCCGAGATCGAACAGCGCTTCCCGGTCGAGTTCGCCGCCTGGCAGGCGCGCCAGATCGATGCGCCGATGCCGTCCGGCGCCCGGGTGGCCGAAACGTTCCGCCAGTTTTACCAGCGCGCCGTCGCCGCCATCATCGAGTGGGGCCGGGCGCACCCCGGCCAGACCCTGGCCCTGGTGGCCCACGGCGGCGTGCTTGAATGCGCCTACCGCGCCGCGCTCGGCCTGTCGCTCGAAACGCCGCGCGACTTTCCGGTGCTCAACGCCAGCATCAACCGCTTCCGCGTGCTTGACGGCAAGCTGAGCCTGGTCAGCTGGGGCGAGGTGGGGCACCTGCAACCGCGCGTTCTCGACGAGCTTAGTTGAGGCTTGTCAAGCGTGCACGATCCCGGTTTTGTGGCCGTGCGGTGCTGTCAAATGAAAAATAGTGCTTATTAATTGAGCAGCACTTCGGGTAAAATAGAGGGTTCCCGCAAACTCCGAGCGTCCCGCCTGTGCAAATTGGTCCTTACTTGCTACGCAATAATGTTTTCGTTGCTCCCATGGCGGGCGTGACGGATCGTCCTTTCCGACAACTGTGCAAACAGCTGGGCGCCGGCTACGCCGTCTCCGAAATGGCTGCCTCGAACCCGCGGCTGTGGGCCACCGAAAAAAGTTCGCGCCGCACCGACCACGCAGGTGAAATGGAGCCGAAAGCGGTCCAGATCGCCGGTGCCGACCCGCAAGACCTGGCCGATTGCGCCAAGTTCAACGTCGACCGTGGCGCCCAGATCATTGATATCAATATGGGGTGTCCGGTCAAGAAGGTGTGCAACAGCTGGTGCGGTTCGGCCTTGCTGCAGCACGAAGACCTGGTCGAACAGATCCTGTACGCCGTGGTGCGTGCGGTGGATGTGCCGGTGACGCTGAAATTTCGCACCGGCTGGAACCGCGAAAACAAGAATGCCCTGCGCATCGCCCGCATCGCCGAACAGGCCGGCATCCAGATGCTGACCCTGCACGGGCGCACCCGGGCCGACGGCTACAGCGGCGACGCCGAGTACGAGACCATTGCCGCCGTCAAGGCGCAGGTGGCCATCCCTGTGGTGGCCAACGGCGACATCACCACCCCCGAAAAGGCCAAACACGTGCTGGCCGTGACCGGGGCCGATGCGGTGATGATCGGGCGCGCGGCGCAGGGCCGGCCGTGGATTTGCCGCGAAGTCGACCATTACCTGCGCACCGGCCTGCATCTGCCGGCGCCGGCGGTGGAGGAAGTACGCGCGCTGATGAACGAACATTTGCAGGCCCACTACGCGTTTTACGGCGAATTTTTGGGCGTGCGCACGGCGCGCAAGCACATCGGCTGGTATGTGCGCGACCTGATCGGCGGCGAAGAATTCCGCCAGCAAATGAACCTGCTGGAATCGACCGATGCACAGTTGCGCGCGGTCGATGCCTTTTTTGAAACGCAACATGTTCATGGGGAACGGTTACAATACCGGCCCGCAGGCCTTGCTCAAGTGGCATTGGCAGCCTGATACGGCACAGCTAGCAAGACCAGATACTGGAACGACCGCTGCCTGCAGAGCCGCGGTAAAACATTTAATCCGCAGAAAAGCACCAACATAATATGAGCAAAGAAAGTATCCAGGAAGTTGTCCAGAAGAGTCTTGAAGAGTATTTCAACGACCTGGGCGAGCAGCAGGCATCGAACATCTACGACATGGTGGTCCTGACCGTCGAAAAGCCGATCCTCGAAGTCGTCATGACGCGAGCGGAAGGCAACCAGTCGCACGCGGCCCAGATGCTGGGCATCAACCGCAATACCTTGCGGAAGAAATTGCAGGAACACGGACTGCTGTAATTAGTCTCATTAGCACACACTGAGTGGCCGTGCTATCGAGCGCGAGCCCATCGCGCCCGAGGGGTGCGCCAGTGCAAACACCGAATACTCCACAACCAGGCCACTCACCATGATCAAACAAGCCCTCATTTCCGTTTCCGACAAGACCGGCGTGCTCGATTTTGCACGCGCGTTGTCCGCGCTCGGCGTCGGCATCCTGTCCACTGGCGGCACCGCCAAGCTGCTGGCCGACAACGGCGTGGCCGTCACCGAAGTGGCGGATTACACGGGCTTTCCGGAAATGCTCGATGGCCGGGTCAAGACCTTGCACCCGAAAGTGCATGGCGGCATCCTGGCGCGCCGCGATTTTCCCGAGCACGTCGCCAAGCTGAGCGAGCACGACATTCCAACCATCGACATGGTGGTGGTGAACCTGTATCCGTTCCAGGCGACCGTGGCCAAGAACGATTGCTCGCTGGAAGACGCGATCGAGAACATCGATATCGGCGGCCCGACCATGCTGCGCTCGGCTGCCAAGAACCACAAGGACGTGATCGTCATTTGCGATCCGACCGACTACGCGCAAGTGCTGGCGGAAGTGACCGCCGGTGAAGTGCCTTACGACACCAAGTTCCGCCTGGCGAAAAAAGTGTTCGCTCACACCGCGCAATACGACGGCGCCATCACCAATTACCTGACCAGCCTGGGCGAAGACAAGCTGCACGCCACGCGCGCGGCTTATCCGCAAACGCTGAACATGACGTTTGAAAAAGTGCAGGACATGCGCTACGGCGAAAACCCGCACCAGTCGGCCGCGTTTTACCGCGACCTGGCGCCGGCTGCCGGTTCGCTGTCCGCCTACAAGCAATTGCAGGGCAAGGAACTGTCGTACAACAATATCGCCGATGCCGATGCGGCGTGGGAATGCGTCAAGTCGCTGGGCGGCCTGGGCCAGCCGGCCGGCTGCGTGATCGTCAAGCACGCCAATCCGTGCGGCGTGGCGATCGGCACCGATGCGCTCGACGCCTACAGCCGCGCGCTGCAGACCGATCCGACGTCGGCCTTCGGCGGCATCATCGCCCTGAACGTTGAGCTGGACGGCAAGACTGCCGAAGCGATTGCCAAGCTGTTCGTGGAAGTGCTGATCGCGCCATCGTTCTCCGCTGAAGCGCGCGCCATCATGGCGGCCAAGCAGAACGTACGCCTGCTGGAAATTCCGCTGGGCGCGGCCAACAATCCGTTCGACGTCAAGCGCGTCGGCGGCGGCTTGCTGGTGCAATCGCCCGATGCCAAGAATGTCGGCCTGGAAGAACTGCGCGTAGTCACGAAGAAGCAGCCGACCCAGCAGCAGTTGCAGGACATGATGTTCGCCTGGCGCGTGGCCAAGTTCGTCAAGTCCAACGCTATCGTGTTCTGCGCCAACGGCATGACCCTGGGCGTGGGCGCTGGCCAGATGAGCCGCATCGATTCGGCCCGCATCGCCTCGATCAAGGCCCAGAACGCCGGTTTGACTTTGGCCGGTTCGGCCGTGGCGTCGGATGCCTTCTTCCCATTCCGCGACGGCCTCGACGTGGTGGTCGATGCCGGCGCGACCTGCGTGATCCACCCGGGCGGTTCGATGCGCGACCAGGAAGTGATCGACGCCGCCGACGAGCGTGGCGTGGTGATGCTGTACACCGGCGCGCGCCATTTCCGTCATTAATGTCATTGCGGGCGCAAATTAGGCTCTCCTAATTTTGCGTGCCGATATGAGCGTTCGCTAATTAGGTATACCTAAGTTTCTCCGGCGGTATACCATTCGCTCATGATTATTCTTGGCATTGACCCAGGCCTGCGCACCACAGGCTTCGGGCTTATCGAAAAGCAGGGCAACAAGCTGCGCTACATCGCTTCCGGCACCATCAAGACGGTGTCGGAAGGCGAGCTTCCCGGCCGCCTCAAGGTGATCCTGCACGGGATCGCCGAGATCGTCCGCACCTACCAGCCCGATTGCGCGGCGGTGGAAAAAGTCTTCGTCAACGTCAATCCCCAATCGACCTTGCTGCTCGGGCAAGCGCGCGGCGCCGCCATCACGGCGCTGGTCGGCGCCGACCTGTCGGTGGCCGAGTACACGGCGCTGCAAGTCAAGCAAGCCGTCACCGGACACGGCAAGGCGGCCAAGGAACAGGTGCAGGAAATGGTGGCGCGCCTCCTGGTGCTGCCCGGCCTGCCCGGCAGCGATGCCGCCGACGCGCTCGGCGTGGCCATCTGCCATGCCAACAGTGTCGACGCGCTGGCGCTGATCGGCGCGCTGGCGCCTTCGCTTTCCGGCCTGCGCATGAAGCGCGGCCGTCTCGTTTAACCTTGTTTTAAGGTCTACCCCATGATCGGACGTATTTCCGGAATTTTGCTCGAAAAAAATCCGCCGCAGTTGCTTATCGATTGCAATGGCGTCGGGTATGAAGTCGATGTGCCGATGAGTACCTATTACGACTTGCCCGCGCTCGGCGCGCAGGTTACGTTGTTTACCCATCAGGCGATCCGCGAAGATGCGCATTTGCTGTTTGGCTTCGGCAACGCGGCCGAGCGCGCCGTGTTTCGCCAGTTGATCAAGATCACTGGCGTGGGGGCGCGCACGGCGCTGTCGATCCTGTCGGGCATGACGGTGAACGACCTGGCCCAGGCCGTGACCTTGCAGGAAGCCGGGAGGCTGATGAAGGTGCCCGGCATCGGCAAGAAGACGGCCGAGCGCTTGCTGCTGGAACTCAAAGGCAAGCTCGGCGCCGACCTTGGCTCGGTGGGCGGCGTGGTACAGCATGATGCGAAATCTGACATCCTGAACGCGCTGATGGCGTTGGGGTATTCTGACAAGGAAGCCACGGCCGCGCTGAAGAATATGCCGGCCGGAAGCACTGTGTCGGACGGCATCAAGTTCGCGCTCAAGGCGCTGTCCAAAGGCTGAGCGTCTTTGCGCTAACATTTACACGAAGGTTCATTCATGAGTATCCAGACCGACGATTTCAGCGAGCAGCGCATCATCGCGCCCACGCCCGCATCGCCCAACGAAGAGGCGATCGAGCGCGCGCTACGGCCCAAGCAGCTCGACGAATATGTCGGCCAGGAGAAGATCCGCGGCCAGCTCGAAATTTTCATTTCGGCAGCGCGCAAGCGGCGCGAAGCGCTCGATCACACCTTGCTGTTCGGGCCTCCGGGGCTGGGCAAGACGACGCTGGCGCACATCATCGCGCGCGAGATGGGTGTGAATTTGCGCCAGACGTCCGGGCCGGTGCTGGAGCGGCCGGGCGACCTGGCCGCGATTCTCACCAATCTCGAAGCGAACGATGTGCTGTTCATCGACGAGATTCACCGCCTGTCGCCGGTGGTGGAAGAGATTCTGTATCCGGCGCTGGAAGACTACCAGATCGATATCATGATTGGCGAAGGGCCGGCGGCGCGTTCGGTCAAGCTGGACCTGCAACCGTTCACGCTGGTGGGCGCGACCACGCGCGCCGGCATGCTGACCAACCCGCTGCGCGACCGCTTCGGCATCGTGGCGCGGCTGGAGTTCTATAACACGTCGGAACTGACCCGGATCGTGACGCGCAGCGCGTCCTTGTTGAACGCGCCGATTGTCGAAGAAGGTGCGCGCGAGATTGCGCTGCGCGCGCGCGGCACCCCGCGTATCGCCAACCGCCTGCTGCGGCGTGTGCGCGATTACGCGGAGGTCAAGGGAACCGGTGAAATCACCAAGCCCATGGCCGATGCGGCGCTGGTGATGCTCGACGTCGACTCGGTCGGTTTCGATGTCATGGACCGCAAGCTGCTCGAAGCGGTGCTGTTCAAGTTCGGCGGGGGGCCGGTTGGCATTGGTAATCTGGCGGCCGCCATCGGCGAGGAAAGCGATACGATTGAAGATGTGCTGGAACCGTATCTGATCCAGCAGGGCTATTTGCAGCGCACGCCGCGCGGACGCATCGCCACGCCGCTGGCGTACCAGCACTTCGGCCTGGCCGCGCCGCGCACCAGCCCGACGGGCGACTTGTGGGATAACCTGGGGGTCTGAGCCAGGCGGGTTAGGTGCGTCGGCGGCCGTCTCTTCTGGGCGGGATATGCGTGGCCTCTTCGCGCTTGCGCTCGCGTCGCTTGTTCCACCAGTCGCAGCAGTGGGCGCCGTCGCCGCAGCCGGAGAAGCAGTCGCATGCCCGGCTGGTCGTCGGCGTCGGCAGATCGCATGGGCATTCGCCCGGGACGTCGCAGGGAACGTCGCAAAATCCTGCCTGGTGGTTGGCGGAGAGCAGACGTGGCGGGGCCGGTTGTGCTGCCGTGGGCGGCTCCACCATGGGCCTGTAGCGGCGATAGGCAATGCCGCACTTGCGCAGGCGCCCATTAAGGATCGCCAGGCCATCCCACAGCCCGAAGCGGCGAATGGCGCGTGCGCCGAGATGCGAGCAGCTGGCATTGGCGGTGTAGGCGCAGTAGGCACAGCGAAAACCCTTGTAGGGCGACAGATGGCGCTGGTAGAACCCGATGGCCGATAGGGCGAGTGTTTTCATCATGGTGCGGTATCACCGTCTCTTGCAACGGCGCCTGTTTGATTTTCAAGGAGTACAGCGCACTCCGCGTCGGGGCCTCGCCTGGCAGTTGGCGTTCTAGCCCGCCGCGCGGTATGTGGGATAATCTGGCGCCTGATTCAGGTGCCCACGTTGCGCCGTTCTGACGGCGGCGGAATGTGGATGCGTTCTTCCTCCTCCTGGCGTTGGCTGCTTTTTTTCCACGAATCCCAGCAGTCTTTCGCGTCCAGGCAGTCTGATGCGGACTCGCAGGTATCGCTGGAAGGGGCCGGGACGTCGAACGAACAGTCGCATGGCACATCGCAAAAGCCTCCCTGATTCTTCCTGGTCAGCAGACGTGGCGGGGCGGGTGGCACAGGTGGCGCGTAGCGGCGGTACGCGATACCGCATTTTTGCAGTCGCCCCTGTAGAACACCGAGGCCATCCCATACACCGTAACGGCGGATAGCCCGTGCCCCGAGCACCGAACAGCTGGCGTTGCCGGTGTAGGCGCAGTAGGCGCAGCAAAAACCCTTGTAGGGCGACAGATGGCGCTGGTAGAAACCGATGGCCGATAGCGCGAGTGTTTTCATCATGGTGCGGTATCACCGTCTCTTGCAACGGCGCCTGTTTGATTGCCAAGAAGAACATTTCGCACGAAGTATGGTCGCCTGATCCTTCCAGAACAAGCAGGTATTTACGAGGGTTTTCTACCGTAAACTAGGAGAGACATCAGTATGCAGGAAGTTCCACAGAGCGCGTCAGCCATTCCGCTGCGCCAGATCCGCGCCGTGTTTGACGACGCCACCATCCGTGTCTACCAGGCGTATTCCAACGTGATCGCCGATGCCGCGTTGGCAGCGGGCACCTTCGTTTCGCCCCCGTTCAAGATGGAGCGCATGACCTGGATTAAGCCGTCGTTTCTATGGATGATGTACCGCGCGGGATGGGGCTTCAAGGATGAAGGCCAGCAGCGCATCCTGGCGATCGATATCAGCCGCGAAGGTTTTGAGTGGGCGCTGGCGAACGGCTGCCTGACTCATGCGGAAGGGGAGGGTGGAGCCGCGCCGCCCAAGGATCGGTTCCCAGTGCGCATTCAGTGGGACCCCGAACGTGATCTGCATCTGGACAAGCTGCCGTACAGGTCGATCCAGATTGGCTTGGGGAAGGAAGCGGTGAACCTGTACGTGACGCAATGGATTCGCGGCATTACGGACGTGACGCCGTTGGCCCACGAAATTCATGCGCTGGTGGAAGCGGGGAAGCTGGACGAGGCGAGCGTGCGGCTGCCGGTAGAGCGTGTGTATTGACATATAACGAAA
>NZ_JAQOZV010000025.1:0-96729 GCF_030348125.1 Massilia sp. DJPM01 | reverse complement strand
ATGAATTGATCACCACCAGATTGAACGTGCGCCCAGGTTCCAGCAGCAAACTGATGCGCAGCAGCACGGCACCGCCGGCGACAATCGCCGGGTCCTTGCTGAAAAAGCCCAGCAGCCACGGCGCCAGCAGCACCACTACGCAGGTCGTCACGACCGTCACCCCCAAACCCACGCGCAGGCTGCGCAGCAACTGGCGGTAGGCTTCATCGAATTCGCCCGCGCCAACCATGTGCCCGATCATGATCTCGGTGCTGATGCCGATCGAAATGCCCAGCATCATCATGATCATCGATAGCTGGATCGCATACGAGAACGTGGCCAGCTGGACCACGCCCATCTGCCCGACAAAATACGTAATCACCATGAAGCTCGCTTGCCAGCACAAGTTCTCGCCGGCTGCCGGCAAGCCGATCTTGAGGATGCGCGCCAGCGTCTCGCGCGACAGGTTCAGCAGCCACGACAGGCGCACGCCCAGCTTGAGCTGGCGCCGCACCAGCCACGCCAGGGCCACGCAGGCCACCGCGCGGCTGATGACGGTCGACAGCGCCGCGCCGATCACGCCCATCCTGGGCGCGCCCAGCAGGCCGAAAATCAGCACCACATTCAGGATCAGATTGAGCACGTTCATGCCGATCGCGACGAACATGGCTTCGCGCGTGTGCCCATGCGCGCGCAGCACCGAGCCGAACGCGATATTGATCGATTCGAGGAACAGCGTGCCGCCCATCAGCGCGAGGAAGGGCTGGGCATAGGGCATCAGTTGCGGCGGCAAGTGCAGCAGGCGCAGCATGTCGGCCGAGAACGCCCAGATCGCCAGGCTGACCACCATCCCGAGCCAGAAGTTGATCCCCACCGCGGTGGCCGCCACGCGCTGCGCACCCGCATGGTCGCCCGCGCCAAGGTAGTGGGTGAGCACGACCGCGCTGCCGATGCCGACAAACGAAAACAGGATCACGCAAAAGCCGACGATCTGGTTGGCCACCGCCAGCCCCGCCACGGCCGAGTCGCCCAGGTGGCTGACCATGAAGGTATCGACGATCCCCGGCAGGATATGCGAGAGTTGCTCGACGAAGATAGGCCACGTCATGGCGAATAAACTCGCCTGGCGGACTTTGTTAATGTGATTGGAAGACATGCGGAGGTATTTCTCTAAAGGACTGAAAACGTTTCCAAATTATACGCCGCCTGAATCCGTTTCAAAAAACGCCCTATGTGGTCAGAAAATCCAGTAAAATACCGGGTTGAAGTTGTAGCCCCTAACAAAGGCAGTGCAGGGCGGCCGGTTTCACTGTCGGGCGCCCTTTGTTTTTTCAGATGGAAAGGTGCATTCTCTCGCCGATGATGGCGGTCAATGCGATCCCGCGAGGATGGCGAAATTGGTAGACGCACCAGGTTTAGGTCCTGACGCCAGCAATGGTGTGGGGGTTCGAGTCCCCCTCCTCGCACCACGAGTTTAATACTATTTTTTGGACGATTTTTACAATGGCAACTGCAGTCGAAACCCTGGGTAAACTCGAACGTCGCTTGACGATCTCTTTTCCGCTGACTGACGTCCGTACGGAAGTGGAAAAGCGCCTGAAACAGCAGGCCAAAACGGCCAAGGCACCTGGCTTCCGTCCAGGCAAAGTTCCACTGAAAATGGTCGCGCAGCAATATGGCTACCAGATCGAATCGGACGTGCTGAACGATAAAGTCGGCCGCGCCTTCAATGACGCCGCCAACGAGAACCAGCTGCGCGTTGCCGGTTTCCCAAAAATCGAACCAAAGGAAGAGTCCGCTGAAGGCGTGCTGTCGTTCGACGCCACCTTCGAGGTCTATCCTGAAGTCGTCGTCGGCGACCTGTCGGGCGTCGAGATCGACACCGTGAAAGCCGACGTGTCGGACGCGGAAATCGAAAAAACCATCGACATCCTGCGCAAGCAGCGCGTGCATTACCACACCAAGGGTGAAGCCGGCGAACACGGCGACGGCGGCGAGCCGATCGCAGCCAATGGCGACCGCGTGACGGTCGACTTCGTCGGCGTGATCGATGGCGTTGAATTCCCAGGCGGCAAAGCTGAAGACTATGCATTCGTGCTCGGCGAAGGCCGCATGCTGCCGGAATTCGAAGCCGCCACCGTTGGCCTCAAGGTCGGCGAAGCAAAAACCTTCCCCTTGGCTTTCCCGGCCGACTACCACGGTGCTGACGTGGCCGGCAAAACCGCCGACTTCACCATCACCCTGAAAAAGCTGGAATGGGCGCACCTGCCGGCAGTCGATGCCGAGTTCGCCAAATCGCTGGGCATGGAAGATGGCGACCTGGAAAAAATGCGCGCTGACATCAAGGTCAACCTGGAACGCGAAGTCGCGGGCCGCGTCAAGGCACGCAACAAGGAAGCCGTGATGGATGCCCTGGTCAAGGTCACCGAGATGGAAGTCCCTAAAGTCATGATCGCCCAGGACGCCGAGCGCCTGGCCGAGATGACCCGCCAGGACATGGCGCAGCGTGGCATGGATGTCAAGGATATGCCATTCCCGCAAGAACTGTTCGCCACCAAGGCCGAGCGCCGCGTGCGCCTGGGTCTGATCCTGTCGCAACTGGTTGGCGACAACAAGCTGCAGGCCACGCCTGAGCAGGTCAAGGCGCAGATCGAAGATTTCGCCCAAAGCTACGAAGATCCGCGTGAAGTACTCAAGTACTACTACAGCGATCGTCGCCGTCTGTCGGAAGTCGAAGCTCTTGTATTGGAAGAAAACGTCGTTAACTATGTACTCGGTATCGCGAAAGTCACGGCCAAGGCTGTTGCATTCGACGAGTTGATGGGAAGCAACGCACAAGCTTAAAGCTTGCTTTAGGCTGCTTACAAAGGAAGAGACAGGTATGAATCATAATCCGGCATTGGATACACAAGCACTCGGCCTCATTCCGATGGTCGTGGAGCAAAGCGGCCGCGGCGAGCGCTCGTACGATATTTACTCGCGCCTGCTCAAGGAACGCGTAATTTTCATGGTCGGGCCGGTGCATGACCAGATGGCCAACCTGATCGTGGCCCAGCTGCTGTTCCTCGAGAGCGAGAATCCGGACAAGGATATTTCGCTCTACATCAACTCGCCTGGCGGATCGGTCTCGGCCGGCCTGGCGATCTTCGATACGATGAACTTCATCAAGCCGGACGTGTCGACCCTGTGCACCGGGATGGCCGCCTCGATGGGCGCTTTCCTGCTGGCCGCTGGCGCCAAGGGCAAGCGTTTCTCGCTGCCGAACTCGCGCATCATGATTCACCAGCCGTCGGGTGGCTCGCAAGGGCAGGCCTCGGACATCGAAATCCAGGCCAAGGAAATCCTCTACCTGCGTGAGCGTCTGAACCACATCCTGGCCGAACGTACGGGCAAGACGATGGAACAGATCCACAAGGATACCGACCGCGATCGTTTCATGTCCGGCGACGAAGCTGCGGAATATGGTCTGATCGACAAAGTCCTTGCGAAGCGCGAATAAAGTCATGGCGCGGGCCGCGCGACCAGCTGCACTGACGGCGCCAGGCGGGCCTTGAGAAAGCGTAGCGAGCGGTGCAAGTGTTGTTCGAGAAGCGCAGCCGTACACGTACGGCGAGCATCGCAGGACGACAATTGCGCCGCGTAGTAGCTTTATCAAGGTTCGCCTCAGGTGTTGCTCAAAAAACGCCCGTGCGCTACAACGTTCGGGCGTTTCGTTTTTATTTCGGGTAGCATGCTGTTAGCGCGCCTCCTTGTTGCGCGTCGGTTCGCGTTACATTTATAGCAATTCAATAGAAACCTGCCCCATGTCAGACAAAAAATCCTCCAGCGGCGAAAAACTCCTCTACTGCTCGTTCTGCGGCAAGAGCCAGCACGAGGTGAAGAAACTCATCGCAGGTCCATCCGTCTTCATTTGCGACGAGTGCATCGACCTGTGTAACGACATCATCCGCGACGAGACCTCGAACGTGGAAACGGTGGCCGGCGCCAAGTCCGACCTGCCGACTCCGAACGAGATCAAGGAATTGCTGGACCAGTACGTGATCGGCCAGCAAACCGCCAAGCGCATCCTGTCCGTTGCGGTGTACAACCACTACAAGCGCCTCAAGCACCTGGGCAAGAAGGATGAAGTCGAACTGGCAAAGAGCAACATCTTGCTGGTCGGTCCTACCGGTTCGGGCAAGACCCTGCTGGCCCAGACCCTGGCGCGCATGCTCAACGTGCCATTCGTGATCGCCGACGCCACCACCCTGACCGAAGCCGGTTATGTGGGCGAAGACGTCGAGAACATCATCCAGAAGCTGCTGCAGAGCTGCAACTACGAAGTCGACAAGGCCCAGCGCGGCATCGTCTACATCGATGAAATCGACAAGATTTCGCGCAAATCGGACAATCCGTCGATTACCCGCGATGTTTCCGGCGAGGGCGTGCAGCAAGCCTTGCTGAAACTGATCGAAGGCACCATGGCGTCGGTACCGCCACAAGGCGGGCGCAAGCATCCGAACCAGGATTTCGTCCAGATCGACACGACCAACATCATGTTCATCTGCGGCGGCGCCTTCGACGGCCTGGTCAAGATCATCCAGAACCGTTCCGAAAAGAGCGGGATCGGCTTCTCGGCCAGCGTCAAGAGCGAATCGCAGCGCGCCAGCGCCGACGTGCTGCTCGAAGCCGAACCGGAAGACTTGATCAAGTTCGGCCTGATTCCCGAGCTGGTGGGCCGCCTGCCGGTGGTTGCCGCCTTGTCGGAACTGACCGAGGAAGCGCTGATCCAGATCCTGATCGAGCCGAAGAATGCCTTGATCAAACAGTATTCCAAGCTGCTGGAAATGGAAGGCGCGGAACTGGAAATCCGTCCGGCCGCCTTGCATGCGATTGCCCGCAAGGCACTGGCACGCAAGACCGGTGCGCGCGGTTTGCGTTCCATTCTTGAACATGCACTGCTTGATGTGATGTACGAATTGCCAAATCAGCAGAATGTCATCAAGGTCGTGATCGATGAAAATTCGATCACGAACGGTGCCAAACCTTTACTGATTTACAGCGAAAGCGCGAAAGCGTCGGGCGAAAACTGAAATTCTGCGCTACGAACGCAACAAAAGCATTGATTCCTGAATTCTTGGCGGTACAATTTACCTCAATAAAAGAATCAGGCTTCACTCGAAAAGCCACTCGCAGCGCAAGCGCTGCGCGGTGGCTTTTTTATTTGACGCTGCGATAAAATTTTTTTAGATTATTCCGGTTGTATTTGAATCAAGTTGATGAATTGTTCAAATAACTTGTAGAAATATTTTATCCGCCGGTCTTGTGTTTTGGCAGTCAGTGCCAACATCGTAAACACGCTTTCTATAAGGTATGCCATGACAACTTCCAAATTAACCGAGCAAACGACGCTGCCCTTACTGCCGTTGCGCGACGTGGTCGTCTTCCCGCATATGGTGATCCCACTGTTCGTCGGCCGTCCGAAATCCATCAAGGCGCTGGAAGCAGCCATGGAGCAGGGCAAGAGCATCATGCTGGCGGCCCAGAAGGCTGCCGCCAAGGATGAGCCGTCCGCGTCCGACATCTACGAGATCGGTTGCGTGGCTAACATCCTGCAAATGCTCAAGCTGCCCGACGGCACCGTCAAGGTGCTGGTCGAAGGCGCCCAGCGTGCACGCATCAACCACATCAGCGATGCGCCGACCCATTTCATCGCCGACCTGACTCCGCTCAATTCGGAAATCGGCGACGATTCCGAAGTCGAGGCGATGCGCCGCGCGATCGTCCAGCAGTTCGACCAGTACGTCAAACTCAACAAAAAAATTCCACCTGAAATCCTCGCTTCGCTGGCAGGGATCGACGACGCCGGCCGCCTGGCCGATACGGTCGCCGCCCACCTGCCGCTCAAGCTTGAGCAAAAGCAGGTGATCCTGGAAATCTTCAACGTCGCCAAGCGTCTTGAGCACCTGCTCGGCCAGCTCGAAGGCGAGCTCGACATCCTGCAAGTGGAAAAGCGCATCCGCGGCCGCGTCAAGCGCCAGATGGAAAAATCGCAGCGCGAGTACTATCTGAACGAACAGGTCAAGGCGATCCAGAAGGAATTGGGCGAAGGCGAAGATGGCGCCGATATCGACGAACTCGAGAAAAAAGTCATCGCCGCCAAGATGCCGAAGGAAGCGCTGGACAAGGCGACCAACGAACTCAAAAAGCTCAAGCTGATGTCGCCGATGTCGGCCGAAGCGACCGTGGTGCGCAACTACATCGATACCCTGGTCAACCTGCCGTGGAAGAAAAAGTCCAAGGTCAATAACGATCTGTCGAACGCCGAAAAAGTCCTCGAAGGCGATCACTATGGCCTGGACAAGGTCAAAGAACGCATTCTGGAATACCTCGCGGTCCAGCAGCGCGTCGACAAGCTGAAAGCGCCGATCCTGTGCTTCGTCGGTCCTCCTGGCGTGGGCAAGACCTCGCTTGGCCAATCGATCGCCAAGGCCACCAACCGCAAGTTCGTGCGCATGGCGCTCGGCGGCGTGCGCGACGAAGCCGAGATCCGCGGCCACCGCCGCACGTATATCGGTTCGATGCCGGGCAAGGTGCTGCAATCGCTGGCCAAAGTCGGCGTGCGCAACCCGCTGTTCCTGCTCGATGAAATCGACAAGATGGGCGCCGACTTCCGTGGCGATCCATCCTCGGCCCTGCTCGAAGTGCTGGACCCGGAACAGAATCACACGTTCTCGGACCACTACATCGAAGTCGACTTCGATCTGTCGGACGTGATGTTCGTGGCGACCTCGAATTCCTTCAATATTCCGCCGGCGCTGCTCGACCGCATGGAAGTGATTCGCCTGTCCGGTTACACGGAAGATGAAAAGACCAGCATCGCCCAGCGTTACCTGCTGCCGAAGCAGGTCAAGGCGAATGGCTTGAAGGAAGAAGAAATCGCCGTGGCCGAAAGCGCGATCCGCGACATCATCCGTTACTACACGCGGGAAGCCGGCGTGCGTTCGCTCGAGCGCGAAATCTCGAAGATCTGCCGCAAGGTCGTCAAGATGCTGCTGTTGAAAAAGGCCGATAAAAAGGTCACGGTCAACGGCAAGAACATCGACAAGTTCCTGGGCGTGCGCCGTTACGATTTCGGCGTGGCCGAGAAAGAGAACCAGATCGGCCAGGTGGTCGGCCTTGCATGGACCGAAGTGGGCGGCGATCTGCTGACCATCGAGGCGGTGCAAATGCCGGGCAAGGGCGGCGTGATACGCACCGGTACTCTGGGCGACGTGATGAAGGAATCGATCGAAGCGGCGCGCACCGTGGTGCGTTCGCGTGCCAACCGCCTGGGCATCAAGAATGACGTGTTTGAAAAAGCCGACATTCACATTCACGTGCCGGAAGGCGCGACCCCGAAAGACGGGCCATCGGCCGGTATCGCGATGACCACCGCGCTGGTGTCGGTATTTACCGGCATTCCGGTACGGGCCGACGTGGCGATGACGGGCGAGATCACCCTGCGCGGCGAAGTGCTGCCGATCGGCGGCCTGAAAGAAAAGCTGCTGGCGGCGCATCGCGGCGGCATCAAGACGGTGCTCATTCCCGAGCAGAACGTCAAGGACCTGGCCGACATTCCGGACAACGTGAAGAACAAGCTCGAAATCGTTCCGGTACGCTGGATCGACAAGGTGCTTGAAATCGCGCTGGAACGCATGCCGACGCCGATCGTGGAAGTGCCGGCCGTGGCTGCCGTGGCGGCCACGCCTCCGGTCGATGGCGCGGCCCCGCAAACGGACGTCGTCAAGCACTAAACCGCTCGTATCGCGGTACCCAAGCAAGCGTCTTCGGACGCTTGTTTCTTTTTCGCCTGGCAGGCGGCTTGGTATTTGGCTTGACAGGCAGAGGGACGGCTTGTTTAATACGCGCTGCGGATTTCTTTTCGCCGCACATCTTATGTAACGGGGCACAAGTGAACAAAACAGAATTGATCGAAGAAATCGCGAAGTCGGCGGACATCACCAAGGCCTCGGCCACGCGCGCGCTCGACGCGATGATCGATGCGGTCACGGCCAGCCTGCAGAAGAACGATAGCGTGACCCTGGTCGGCTTCGGTACCTTCTCGGTGGGCGAGCGCGCCGCGCGTACCGGCCGCAATCCGCGCACCAAGGAAGCGATCAAGATCGCGGCGGCGAAGGTTCCTAAATTTAAAGCTGGTAAAGCGCTGAAAGATGCAGTAAACTAATGTCCTT
The DNA here is from genome assembly GCF_030348125.1 of Massilia sp. DJPM01. Lineage (NCBI taxonomy): Bacteria > Pseudomonadati > Pseudomonadota > Betaproteobacteria > Burkholderiales > Oxalobacteraceae > Massilia > Massilia sp. DJPM01. Next base: position 88,537 of record NZ_JAQOZV010000025.1, on the reverse strand, counting down.
CGGTGAGGTGACAATCACCGGAAAATGTCCAGAGGCACTTGGTGACACAAGTGTGCTGACGGGGGTTTAGCTCAGTTGGTAGAGCAGCGCCCTTACAAGGCGCGGGTCGGGAGTTCGAGCCTCTCAGCCCCCACCACAGCCTGGCATGCAGTACCAGTATTTTTTACGGAGTGGTAGTTCAGTTGGTTAGAATGCCGGCCTGTCACGTCGGAGGTCGCGGGTTCGAGTCCCGTCCGCTCCGCCAATAAAAAATACGCAATTGATTTGAGGAGTGGTAGTTCAGTTGGTTAGAATGCCGGCCTGTCACGTCGGAGGTCGCGGGTTCGAGTCCCGTCCGCTCCGCCAATGAAAAATGATGTATCGAGTTTAGGAGTGGTAGTTCAGTTGGTTAGAATACCGGCCTGTCACGTCGGGGGTCGCGGGTTCGAGTCCCGTCCGCTCCGCCAATGAAAAAGAAGCACCGAGTTTAGGAGTGGTAGTTCAGTTGGTTAGAATACCGGCCTGTCACGTCGGGGGTCGCGGGTTCGAGTCCCGTCCGCTCCGCCAGCATATAGCAGTACGATGGTGTGTTCCCTGAACGGGGAGCGCGCCGGGAATCAGGAGTCGCCCGCACGGGATTCCACGGCTGGTTCAACGCAGCCGGGTCCTGGCAGTCCTGTCAATAGAGAAGAGGCGAACGAGAGTTCGCCTTTTTTTTTGTGTGTGCGTCTCGATCGCATTAATCGCAGTTTTATTCATCCCGAATTGGCAAACCATGTTTGAATTTATTCGTAATCACAGGCGCTGGATCCAGATTGTGCTGGGCGTGCTGGTCGCCGCGTTCGTGGTCGGCAGTATCGTGAGCAGTACTTCTGGCGGCGGCGACACCTCGGTTGAAGTGGCCACGGTCGACGGCAAGAAAATCACGCAGCCCGAATGGGAAGACGCCCAGCGCAAGCAGGTTGAGCGCTATCGCGCCGCAATGGGTGCGCAGTTCGACCAGAAGCGCTTCGAGACGCCTGAATTCAAGCGCGAAATCCTCAACAACCTGGTCGCGCAGCGCGCCGTGGAAGCTGAAATCGCACGCAACCACCTGACCGTGGGCGACGATGTGCTGATCAACACGATCCAGCAGGACGAGACGTTCAAGACGAACGGTAAATTCGACGTGGAAGTGTACCGGGCCGCACTGGCCAACGCGCGCATGACCGCCGACCAGTACGAAGCCAGCCTGCGCAGCAATTTCGCGCTGCAGCAGCTGACCGGCACCGTGCAGGAAACTTCGTTCGTGCCGCGCGCTGTTGCCGCGCGCCTGTCCGATACCTTCGACCAGGAACGTGAAGTCCAGGAACTGCTGTTCTCGACCAAGGAGCAGCAAGCCCAGGTCAAGGTCACCGACGAGATGGTCAAGGCTTTCTACGACAAGAACGCGGCCCTGTTCCAGATCCCGGAAAAGGTCAAGATCGAATACGTCGTGTTCGACGCGGCCGCGGTCGAGGGCCTGGTCAGCGTGACCGACGCCGAAGTGGCAGATTTCTACAAGGGTAACCTGAAGCGCTACACCACGCCGGAAGAGCGTCGTTACAGCCACATCATGTTCACCGCCGCCAAAGCCGCGAGCGCCGCCGACAAGGCCGCCGCCAAAGCCAAGGCCGAGGCCGTGCTGGCCGAGCTGCGCAAGGCGCCGGACACCTTTGCGGCAGTCGCCAAAGCCAAGTCGCAGGACGTGGCAACGGCCGAGCAGGGCGGCGAGCTGGGCGAAGCGAAGAAGGGCGAGTTCCTCAGCGCCGCGCTGGAGCCGGCCGTGTACAAGCTCAAGCAGGGCGAAATCAGCGACGTGGTGGAATCGGAATTCGGTTACCACATCCTGACCGTGACCAAGCTGGTCCCTGAAACCGTCAAACCGTTCGACGAAGTCAAGGATGCGATCACTGCCGAAGTCAAGAAGCCGAAGATGTCGAAGAAGTATTCGGAACTGGCGCAAACCTTCAGCGAGACCGTGTACGACCAGTCCGATAGCCTGAAACCGGCTGCGGACAAGCTCAAGCTGAAGATTGAAACGCTCGACAACGTCACGCGCACGCCGAATCCGGCGCTGGGCAAGTCGCCTTTGAATAGCGTCAAGCTCCTGAACGCGGTGTTCTCGGACAGCGTTCTCAAGAACAAGCACAATACCGATGCCATCGAAGTCCTGCCAAGCACGCTGGTCGCTGCCCGGGTAGTGGACTTCAAGCCGGCGACCTTGCGCCCACTGGCCGAAGTCAGCGACGTCATCCGTGTGCGCGTGGCCGAGCAGGAAGCTGCCAGCCTGGCCAAGAAAGCCGGCGAAGCCAAGATTGCGGCCGCCAAGGCCAATGGCGACGCTACCGGTTTTGGCGACACCAAGGTGGTCAGCCGCGCCGCGCCGACGGGCATCAACCCGACCGCGCTGCCAGCCGTGCTCAAGGCCGATACGAGCAAGCTGCCAGCCTATGTGGGCGTGGACCTGCCGGGTATCGGCTATGGCGTCTATCGCATCGGCAAAGTCGCGCAAGCAGCCAAGCCGGACCTGGCACGCCGCGCGTCGGAACAGCAGGACATCGCCCAGCGCGTTGGACAGGCTGAGATGCACGGTTACATCGATGCACTCAAGGAAAAAGCCAAGGCCAAGGTGACGGCGAAAATCGACGTTGCCACAGCCGATACGAAAACTGCGCCTGCGGTGAAGTAATCGTAGTTCAGGCAGCTAAAAACCCGGTCGCTCGCGCTACCGGGTTTTTTTTCGCCGGTCGATAATTAGCCGCAGCCGCAGCCGCAGCCGCAGTGCCAGCGGACAGCGCGGATGCGCCCCGCGCGAAAAAAATCGCCCGTCCTGTGGAACCCGCTGGTATCGGACGGATCAAACCATCGGTAGCAAGACAACACCGTGGTTTTCCGTTTGACTGGAGGTGAGCATGGACAATATTCAGCAAGCGCCGATCTGCATCACCGCGCCGGCGGCGATTGTCGTCGTTCGTCCGGGACATTTTTTCGCGTACGGTACCGAGATTGCCAGCATCGGCGAGTTATTCAAGATGCTCAAGGCGCATCAGGCCCAGCACCTCGAAATGCAGGTCGCTCCTGATGTGGACGGAAACTACGAACGCGCCGGCATGCTGATCTTTGCCCTGTACGCTTATGGCTGGCGTCCGTGGTCGGCCGGCAGCATGCTGTGGACCTTCAATCCGGCCGCTCCGCCCCTGCCGCAGGAAGAGTGAGCCAGCAAGCAGCGTTACCGCATCGGCGCTTCAGCGCGTGTTTCCAGCGGTCGAATCGCGCGGCTTACCGTAGAGCCGGACGAGTGCGCATTCTGCTATGCCCAGCGGCAACAAAAGCGCGGCAAGTGAGAGGAACAGGCCGGCTTGCTGATAAAGTGGACCGGGAGCCTGGTCGAACTTGAGGTAGAGCATGGCGTTGCCGGTAAGCAGTGCGCATATCGACCAGAGGGTGCCGACGGCAATGCCGAGCGAAACGACGCGCCGTTTCGATGCGCGCGCACATGCCAGCGCAAACGCGTAACCGCTTGCGGCCGTCACGATAACCATCGGGAACATCAAAAAGATCGGCTCGAATATATTCACCGACTTCGCGAACCACACCTTGTTCGTATAAAGATGCTGGCCCTGCATGATGATCATGCCGAGTAAGGGCAGGGCAGCGAAAATGGCAACGCCGCACATGCGGATAGCGGACGGCGTCCGGCGTTCATCAAGAAAGAGCGTGGCAGGGGGGGTATAGGGAGAATTCAAGGCGTTTCCGGGAGCATGTATAAGCGATAATGTTCAGCATAACCGATTAAAGCGAAACTTGTGGAATTCCCAAGCAGGCGGGATTATTTATCTGGAGTGCCGTACATGTTATTTGAATGTGAAAAATTTGAAACATCCTTGCGAAAACCGGCCGGGTGGAGCGGTCATGTCTACCAGTATTGCGAATTTATCGGGATGGATACCGAAGGCGGCAGCATTGATTCCGTGTTTATCGGCTGCACCATCGAGCAATGCAGCTGGTACTGGGGACTGTTTAATTGCGCCCTGTTCGTCAACGTCAAATTCAGGAACTGTACATTTCGCGGCACCAGCTTTAGAGGATGCAAGTTCATCGAGTGCGAGTTCGTGGATTGCCATTTTGTGAAAGATAATCTGGACGGCTTGTGCTTCTTCAACGACATCGCCTGGTATGAATGCACGCAAACCCGTTGCCCGGGTCTTGAAGAAGAGTTTCACAGCAGGCCGCCGAGATCGGGGCGTCCTGTGGCAAAATACCCGAAAGGACGAGCCTAAGCAGCAGGCTGATGCGGTCCGATTCAAGGAAACAGATGCAGAAATTGATGTTGGAATTGACAAGGCTATACCTGCCCGAAGCTAGCTTGTCCCCAGAAACGCTGGCGCAGCGCCGGCTGGGACTATCCTCCCTGGCGGTCGATCTGGTGGACGGCAACGGCCAGACGCGCGCCATCGTCATCGCTTTCCGTAAAACCTCCGGTGCCGAACAAGCGCAGCATTGGACCCGCCTGTGCACGGTGGCCAATGCCTTGCAGGCCGAGCTTGGCTTTCCCGCGCCGGCAGTCAGTATTTCCGGTGCAAATGGTTACTACCTGTGGATGTCGCTGGACACGCCCACGCCAGTCGCGCGGGTGCAAAGGTTTCTGGAATTGATCCGCAAGGCTTACACACCGGACATGGAGGTGTTTCCGGACGCAGCCAGCGCCCCGGTGGAATTACCGCCTTGCCTCGACCCGCACAGCGGCAAGTGGGCCGCATTCATCGACCCGGGCCTGGGCGCCTCCTTCGCCGACGAGTCCGGGCTGGAAATGCCGCCGCCGCTGGCAGGCCAGGGCGCGCTGCTTGAACGTCTGGAGCGCATCAGCGCCAAACAGTTCCAGCACGCCTTCGACGTGCTCGAACAAGCCCATGGCGCGCCCGCCACGGCCAGCGTGCCCGCACGCGCTGCTGCTGCGAGTACCGATGGCTTGCTGTTGCGGGACGCCACCTTGGAAGATATCGTGCGTTTCCTGCATTCAAAAAACATCGAACCGACATTCCGGCATCTCATTTCTTGAATAAAAGAACAAGGCAAGCGTCGAGCCTTGGCTGATTCGGCACGAATGCTTCCATGGCGAACCTGCCCATGCCTGGGTCAGGCGACAGCTTGTCGACATCGTTGCATCGTTCAATACAGTCGGGTAAGTGCCGCCGACTTCATCCAAGGGCGTTTTGCGAGAACGCTTACGGGCGTCGCCAGGATGAGCAATCCCAGCGTTCAGCTCCAGCCAGCGTCGTCCAGGACCTCAAGCGACAATTGCTCGCACAGCAGTGCAAATTCATCCTTCGCATCGGCCCGCACCAGCAGCGCGTTCCAGTTGTCGTCCTCGTCATCGTTCAGGACGAACAACTGCTGTCCTTGCCCGACCGACCATGACTGCAACGCCGACAGGATCTTGCTGATGCGGGCCGGCCCTTCCGGCGGAGGCGGTGGCGGCGTGAACGCGGGCAGGCCGCGCGCGGCGCACATGGCCACCACATGGCCGGCCAAGGTCGCATCGTCCTTGAGGTCGGCCTGGGCGCCGTAAGCTAACCCCGCCAGCACTTCCATTGCGCTGCACAGGGACGGCATGCTCTTGCGCTTTTTCAGCCCTTTGTGCGCTTTGGCGACGATCTCCGGCTGTTCGTTGCATGCCAGTTCCAGCCAGCGCACGTACGCCTCGGCAGGCTTGAGCGCATAGATTTTTTTCGGCTGCCGATGCGGCGCCGGCGGAATCTCCGGCCCGGCGCCCACACCCGTGCCGCGCCACGCATCGCGCTTGCCGCGCACGTGTTCGCGGTAGTAGTCCACCAGTTCACGCGGATAGTAGGGCAGGTCGCGAAAGGCGCTGTCGTCGGCATCATAAGCGCACACGGCCAGCGCGATCTCGAACGGAAAATGTTCGAAGATATGCTTGCCCTCGACCGGCACCTCGCGGTAGCCGTACGGCTTCATCAGTTTCGGCCACTGGCGCATGCACGCTTCCAGTGCGCGCGTGCGTCCAGGTTCATCCAGCAGCAGCGCGTCAATGACCGCTTCTTCTTTCGCCTCCGACAACTTTGGATTGTATTTCTTGGCGTAGGCCGTCGATGGAACAAACGCCTTGAGCAGCATGTCAAATAATACCGGGCCATCCTCGCGCGTAAACCAGGTCTCGGCGCGTGCCAGTTCGGTGCCGTCATCGTCGAAGCAGACGAAGGCAAACAGCCACAGCAAGGCCCACGGTTCGCCGGAATCGAGCAGCACGTCGTGTTCCGGGAACAGGATCTTGCTGTCTTCCTGCGTTTTACGCAGGGTGGGCAGCATCTCGTCCAGGAACCAGGCACGGACGCTGCCCAGCGTGTCGCCCCGGGCAAAGCGGAACAGCAGGCATTTTTGCTGATGGCGCGGAATGGTCAGCAGCTTGTACTGGTTGTACGGGTCTTCCGGCTTTTCCACATAGCGGCGCAATGGTGACGCGACACGACTGTCGGCATTGTTGACGTGGTAATCCATCTCGGCAGGCGTGCCGCTCAGGTTGCGTGGTGTCGTCATTCGGTCAACATGTCAGGGTTTGCTCAGGCGGCATGCAGGCGGTGCGCCGCCGCCAGGAAATCGGTCTCGCCGATATCGTCCAGCTGCACCACCTCGGCCTTGCCGACCTGGATAAAATTGCGGTCGATCGAGCGCAGGTAAGCCGGATCGTAATGCGCGGCCAGCAATTCGTCCACCAGCACTGGCATCTGCCCGCCGCTGGCCAGCGCGTGCCAGCTGTCGATCTTGTCGCGCCCGTGCAGTTGCGTCAGGCAGTCGAGCTGGGTATTGAGCGTGTCCGGGCTCTCGGTGAAATGCTGGTAGTCTTCCATCAGCAGGCGCACCCGGTTTGGCCGCGACAACACCAGGGACACGCATGGCGACTGGCGCATCTTGTTCATTAGCGCATCCGGCACGCGTAACTGGCCGACCTTCTTGCTTTCCGATTCCACGAAGACGGGCCGCGCCGGATCGAAGCGCCGTAGCTTTTCCCAGATCAGGGTCTCGAACATTTTTTGCGACGGCTGCGCCTGGCTCGGCAGGTTGCCGAGCACCGAACCGCGGTGCGCGGCCAGCTGTTCCAGGTCCAGCACCTGCGCGCCGATCGAATCGAGCACCTGCAGCAGGCGGCTCTTGCCGCTGCCCGTGGTGCCGCAAATGACCTTCAATTCGGGCAGGGGCGTTTCCAGCAGCGCCGCGCTGATGTGCGCGCGGTACGCCTTGTAGCCGCCGTCGAGCTGCACCGCCGGCCAGCCGATTTTCGCCAGGATCAGCGCCATCGAGCCGCTGCGGTTGCCGCCGCGCCAGCAATACACCAGCGGACGCCATTCCTTCGGTTTGTCCAGCCACAGCGTTTCGATATGGCGCGCGATGTTCTTGGCCACCAGCGCCGCGCCGACCTTCTTGGCCTCGAAGGCGTTGATCTGCTTGTACATGGTGCCGACCCGCACGCGCTCCGGGTCGCTCAGCACCGGGCAGTTGATGGCGCCGGGAAGATGATCGAGCGCGAATTCGGACTCGCTGCGCGCGTCGATGATGCAGTCGAACTGGTCGAGCTGCGGCAGCAGGGAGGCGAAATTCTCAAGGGCGGGATATTTCATCGTGATTTCACCAGTGCGTGGAACTGCGGCCAGATATTCGCCAGGATGGCGGGATGGGCTTGCGCGTTCGGATGCAAGCGGTCGGCCTGGAACAGCGCCGGCTTGTCGGCCACGCCATCGAGCATGAACGGTACCAGCGGCGCCTTGTACTGCGTCGACAGGGATTTGTACATACCGAAGAAGCGTTCGGTGTAATCGCGCCCGTAGTTGGGCGGAATGCGCATGCCGACCAGCAGCACGCGCGCCTTGTTCTTTTGCGCCAGCTCGATCATGGTGCGCATATTCGCTTCGGCGGCCGGCACCGGCAGGCCGCGCAAGCCATCGTTGGCGCCCAGTTCGATGACCACGATGTCGGGCTTGTGCTGGGTGAGCAGGGCCGGCAGGCGCGCCCGCCCGCCGCTGGTGGTTTCGCCGCTGATGCTGGCGTTGACGATGGCGGCATCGATTTTTTCAGCCTTGAGTTTCTGTTCCATCAGCGCCACCCAGCCGGCGCCGCGGTTCAATCCATATTCGGCGGACAGGCTGTCGCCCAGCACAAGCACGGTTTTTGGTGCAGAATAGGCGCTCGCCGAGGCGGCCATCATCAGCAGCCCGCAAACAGACCATTTTTTGAGATAAACAAGCATGCGTGACATTCCTGACTCTTCCAATCGTTACGTAAGTGACCATGCAAAGACGGCGGCGGCGATCGACGTGATCGGCCTGTCGAAACGGGTGGCCGACGCCAGCGGCGAGCTCACCATTCTGCACAGTGTGGATTTTACAGTGCAACCGGCCGAGACGCTCGCGATCGTGGGCGCGTCCGGTTCGGGCAAGTCGACCTTGCTCGGGCTGCTCGCCGGTCTCGACACCCCATCGTCCGGCAAGGTGATCCTGGCCGGCGACGATATCTTCGCGCTCGATGAAGATGGCCGCGCCAGCCTGCGCAAGGCCAAGCTGGGCTTCGTGTTCCAGTCGTTCCAGCTGCTGGCGCACTTGAATGCGCTGGAAAACGTGATGCTGCCCATGGAATTGCGCGGTGAAAGCGATGCCAAGGAAAAGGCGGCGGCGATGCTGGGGCGGGTAGGGTTGTCGAGCCGCTTGAAGCATTATCCGAAATTCTTGTCGGGCGGCGAGCAGCAGCGCGTGGCACTGGCGCGCGCGTTCGTCACCGAGCCGCCGCTGCTGTTCGCCGACGAGCCGACCGGCAGCCTGGATGCGGCCACCGGCGAGGCGGTGATTCAACTGATGTTCGAATTGAACCGCGAGCGGGGTTCGACCCTGGTGCTGGTCACGCACGATCCGTCGATTGCGGCGCGCTGCGGACGCACGATTACGATTGCGGGTGGGCGCCTGGTTTGAGTGTGGTGCTCATTTCCTCGCCGCTGTCGCGCGCCGGCCTGCGTCGTTAGCTGTCGACGGCATTGACCTTGCCATTGAGGTACGAAAAAATGCCGCACCAGTCTGAACCCGTATGCGGCAGCTTGGACCATGCGACAAGGCCGGAACCCAGCGCATAGATGGTGGAACTTCGTTTTTCCACAATGAAGCCGATCATGCCGATCCAGCCCTCCGGAATGAACCACCAGGAATCGCCTTCGATCGCATTGCCAAGATCGCATTCGAGCGGTCGCTTCAGGTAGGCAGCCAACGCCGCAACGGCACGATCAAGCGAGGCCTGCGACTGCGGCCCTACAGCGCCGCGCACTTGATGAACAGCATACTGCTGCAGCTGACGCGTGTCGTTTTCATGAAACTGACGCTCCGCTTGAAGCGCGTGGGCCGCGCACGCCGCGTGATAGCCTCGTTTGCCGCAGATTTCGCAAATGCCCCCGCATTCGTCAACCTGGTTTTTGTATCGCGTGTCCATGTATAAGCCGCCTCGACGAATTGTAGAACAGGGGGCGAATGCTAACACCAGCTACTGCCATCGAACACTTCAAGCGACACCAGTTTGATTGGCGGCGCAAACTCCGCCCCTGCATCCACACGCCCCGTCGCTGCCTTGCAGCTGTCGTCCTGATCGTTGTTCGGCACGCGTAATTGCTGGCCCTGCCAATCACTCACGCCTACGGAGCGGACCGAATCTTGCGGATACGTGCCGGACCCACGCTGGAAAGACGGGACAGTGCGAGAGCAAGGGGCGGGGAGGTCATGCTACGGCTCCTGGCGCGCCAGCGCGTTGAGCACCGCGCGCGCCGCCACCGGCAACTCGCCCGCCGTCAATCCAATCGGCCCGCTCCCTTGCGCCACGAGCCGGTCGGCCGCTGCGCCATGCACCCAGACCGCGCCCAGCGCCGCCTCCCACGCCTGCCACCCCTGCGCCAGCAAGCTGCCGCAGATCCCCGCCAGCACATCGCCGCTGCCCGCCGTGGCCAGTCCCGCGTTCCCGGTCGGATTGATCACCACCGCCCCAATGGCATTCGCAATCACGCTGCCCGACCCTTTCAGCACCACCACCGCGTTCAGGCGCGACGCCAGCTCGCGCGCCGCTGCCAGCCGGTCGCCCTGGACCACGGCGCTGGTCACGCCCAGCAAGCGCGCCGCCTCCAGCGGATGCGGCGTCAGGATCGTCTCAGCCCCGCGCTGCGCCAGCCGTCCCTGCAAGTCCGGGCTGGCCGCGATCAGGTTGAGCGCATCGGCATCGAGCACCAGCGGTGCCGTGCCGTCGAGGGCCTTGGACAGCACCCGCATGGCGCTCGCCGAATCGCCCATGCCTGGGCCGATCACCAGCGTGGCGTCGCCGCCGTCGAAGTCCTGCGCATTGCGCATCATGATTTCCGGCTGCGCGAAATCGACCAGCGCCACCGGGTCGATGGCCGCCACGAACACGCGCCCGGCGCCGCAAAACAGCGCACCGCGCGCCGTCAGCAGGGGCGCGCCTGCCATGCCCTTTGCCCCGCCGATCACGGCCACGTCGCCAAAACTGCCTTTGTGGCTGTTATGCCGGCGTGGCGCGAGATGGCGCGCAAACAGCGCCGCCTCGTTCAGTTGCGCCCCGGCGTGCGGGCGCTGGCCGGGATCGATGCCGAGCGGCGCTACCTGTACCTGGCCCGCGTAGTCGCGTCCTTCACAGGTATGCAAGCCTGGCTTGTCGCCGATGAAGGTGATCGTGCGCGTGGCGTGGATGGCGACGCCGTCCGGGCCGATCACGGCGCCGGTATCGGCATCGAGCCCGCTCGGCACGTCGAGCGCCAGCACCGGCCGCCCGAGCGCGTTGATGGTCTCGACCAGCAAGCGCATCTCGCCCGCGAGCGCACGTTCGAGGCCGATGCCGAACAAGCCATCGACGATCAGGCCCCAGTCGCGCCCGAGCGGCAAGGTGTCGACAAAGTGCGCCTTGCTGGCGCGCGCGCGTGCCAGTGCCTGCGCCGTCTCCGCCGAGGGCGCCGTTGCGCCGGGCAGATACAGCACCGTGACATCGGCATCCAGGTCGGTGTCGGCACCCGCCAGGTTGGCGGCGACTTCGAGCGCGTCGCCGCCATTATTGCCCGGACCGGCCAGCAGCAGCACCTTGCGCCCGGCCAGCATGTCGCGCGCGGCGCTAGTGGCCGCTTCGCCGGCGCGCCGCATCAGCGTGCCGGCCGGCAGGGCCGCCGCCATGGTGTGTTCGATACTGCGGATTTCGGCCACGCTGTATAGTGATTTCATCATAACTCCGTTGCAAAGACACTAATATTGTGCCGATTTCAATACGCTCCGCCTAAAATTCCGGTAAGGGCACTACAATATGTCCCATCCCAAACACATTTAAGGACGGCACATGGATTGGCAATTCTGGATCGATCGCGGCGGCACATTTACAGACATCGTGGCGCGTCAGCCCGACGGCAGCCTGGTGACCCATAAATTGTTGTCCGAGAATCCGGAGCAGTACAGCGACGCGGCCGTCGCCGGCATCCGTCACTTGCTTGGCCTGCAGGCCGGCGCGCCGATCCCGGTCGAGGCCATCGAGGCGGTCAAGATGGGCACCACCGTCGCCACCAACGCGCTGCTCGAACGCAAAGGCGAGCGCACGGCGCTGGCCATCACGCGCGGCTTTCGCGACGCGCTGCGCATAGCGTATCAGAATCGCCCGAAATTGTTCGATCGTCATATCGTGCTGCCGGAACTGCTATACAGCCATGTGGTAGAAATCGATGAACGCATGGGCGCCCACGGCGACGTGCTCACGCCACTCGACGACGATGCCACCCGCGCCGCCCTGCAAACAGCCTATGACGATGGCGTGCGTTCGCTGGCGATTGTCTTCATGCACGGCTACCGCTACACCGCGCACGAAGCGGCGGCGGCGCGCATCGCCCGCGCCATCGGCTACACCCAGGTGTCGGTCTCGCACGAAGTGAGCCCGATGATGAAACTGGTCGCGCGCGGCGACACCACCGTCGTCGACGCCTACCTTTCGCCGATCCTGCGCCGCTACGTCGACCAGGTGGCCGCCGACATGCCCACCGTGAACCTGCAGTTCATGCAGTCGAACGGCGGCCTGACCGACGCGCGCGCCTTCCAGGGCAAGGACAGCATCCTGTCGGGTCCCGCCGGCGGCATCGTCGGCATGGCGCGCGCCAGCCAGTTGGCCGGCTTCGACAAGGTGATCGGCTTCGACATGGGCGGCACCTCGACCGACGTGTCGCACTTTTCGGGCGAATTCGAGCGCGTGTTCGAGACCCAGGTCGCCGGGGTGCGCATGCGCGCGCCGATGATGAGCATTCACACCGTGGCCGCTGGCGGCGGCTCGCTCCTGCATTTCGACGGCAGCCGCTATCGCGTCGGCCCGGACAGCGCCGGCGCCAACCCGGGGCCGGCCAGCTACCGGCGCGGCGGACCGCTCGCGGTCACCGACTGCAACGTCATGCTGGGCAAAATCCAGCCCGCCCATTTCCCGCGCCTGTTCGGCCCCGAGGCCAACCAGCCGCTCGACCCCGAACGCGTGCGCGCGCAGTTCCTCGCGCTGGCGCAGCAGATTGGCGCCGCCACCGGCGTGACGCCGGCGCCGGAGCAGGTGGCCGAAGGCTTCATCCAGATCGCGGTCGGGAACATGGCCAACGCGATCAAGCAGATCTCGGTGCAGCGCGGCCACGACGTGACCGAATACGCGCTCACCAGTTTCGGCGGCGCCGGCGGCCAGCACGCCTGCCTGGTGGCCGACGCCCTCGGCATGAAGACGGTGTTCGTGCACTCGCTGGCCGGCGTGCTGTCGGCCTACGGCATGGGCCTGGCCGACCAGCGCGCCATGCGCGAACGCGCGGTCGAACTGCGCCTGGCGGACACCACGCCCGATCTGCTGGCCGGTTATCTGCACGCCCTTGGCGACGGCCTGGCCAGCGAACTGACGCAGCAGGGCGTGGCCGCTTCTCGCATCCGCCTGGTGCGCCGCGTTCACCTGCGCTACGAAGGCACCGATTCGGCCATCATCGTCCCGTTCGATAATCCCGAGCGCATGAAGAACCAGTTCGAGGCCGCCTACAAGAAGCGCTTCTCGTTCCTGATGCCGTCCAAGGCGATGGTGGTCGAAGCGGTGTCGGTCGAAGCCATCGGCGCCTCCGACGCGCCGGCCGAGAACCTGGCGCTGCTGCCCACGCGCGAGGGGCCGCTCAAGGCGCGCGAAACGGTGCGCATGTTCGGCGCCGATTCGTGGCACAACACGGGCCTGTACAAGCGCGCCGACATGCGTCCGGGCGACGTGATCAAGGGGCCGGCCATCGTCGCCGAGGACAATGCCACCACCGTGGTGGAACTGGGCTGGCAGGCCAAGGTCACGCCGCACAACCACCTGGTGCTGACCCGGATCGAAGCGCTGCCCGCGCGGCGCGCCATCGGCACCACGGCCGATCCGGTGATGCTGGAGATCTTCAACAACCTGTTCATGTCGATCGCCGAGCAAATGGGGCTGCGCCTGCAGAACACCGCCTATTCGGTCAACATCAAGGAGCGGCTGGACTTCAGCTGCGCGATTTTCGATGCCGCCGGCAACCTGATCGCCAATGCGCCGCACATGCCGGTGCATCTGGGCTCGATGGGCGAATCGATCAAGACCGTCATGACCGAGAACGCCGGCAAAATGCGCCCGGGCGACGTTTTCATGCTCAACGACCCGTATCACGGCGGCACCCACCTGCCCGACGTGACGGTGATCACGCCGGTATTCGACGAGGCGGGCGCCGCGATCCTGTTTTACGTCGGCTCGCGCGGCCACCACGCCGACATCGGCGGGACCACGCCAGGGTCGATGCCGCCGGACTCGGTGTTCATCGAACAGGAAGGCGTGTTGATCGATAACTTCAAGCTGGTTGACGGCGTCGATGGCTTGCTGCGCGACGCGGAAGCCCGCGCTCTCTTGTGCGGCGCGCGCTACCCGGCGCGCAATCCCGACCAGAACATGGCCGACCTGCGGGCCCAGGTGGCGGCCAACCAGAAGGGCGTGGACGAACTGCGCAAGATGGTCGCGCACTTCGGGCTGGCCGTCGTGCAGGCTTACATGGGCCACGTGCAGGACAACGCCGAGGAAGCGGTGCGGCGCGTGATCACGGCGCTCAAGGACGGCGACTTCATCACCGACCTCGATAACGGCGCCCGCATCCAGGTCGCCATCCGCGTCGACCAGGCCACGCGCAGCGCGACGATCGACTTCACCGGCACCTCGCCGCAACTGGCGAACAACTTCAACGCGCCGTCGGCGGTGTGCATGGCGGCGGTGCTGTACGTGTTCCGCACCCTGGTGGACGATGAAATTCCGCTCAACGCGGGCTGCCTGAAACCGCTGAAGGTGATCATTCCGCCCGGCTCGATGCTCAATCCGCACTATCCGGCGTCGGTGGTGTCGGGGAACGTGGAAACATCGACCTGCATCACCAACACGCTGTATGGCGCGCTCGGAGTCATGGCCGCCTCGCAGGGCACGATGAACAACTTCACCTTCGGGAACGCCAAGTACCAGTATTACGAAACCATTTCGGGCGGTTCCGGTGCCGGCGAGGGCTACAACGGAACGGACGTGGTCCAGACCAATATGACCAATTCGCGCCTGACCGACCCGGAAATCCTGGAATTCCGCTTCCCGGTGCGGCTGGAAAGCTATGAAATCCGGCCTGGCTCGGGCGGGGAAGGGCGCTGGCACGGTGGTAACGGCGGGGTGCGCAAGGTGCGCTTCCTGGAGCCGATGACGGCGGCGATCCTGTCGAATAACCGCATCCATGCGCCATTCGGCATGGCTGGCGGCAGCCCTGGCGCGTGCGGCATCAACAGCGTGGTGCGGGCCGACGGCAGCGTCGAGCTGCTCGCGCATATCGGCAAAACCGAGATGGCGGCAGGCGACATGTTCGTGATCGAAACCCCGGGCGGAGGGGGATTTGGCGATTTGTGCTCCAAAAGTTTGTGATATTGGCTACACTTATGGATTAGTACACAATTTAGTGTCAGATCAATAAGGGTTGGATTTTGGAATCACATGAGCAAAGCGGACCTCGGCGGGTAGAACCGAGTCTGTCGCCGGAAAACGAGCCGGCACCGGGCGCGCCGCCGGTATTTCCCGAGACGGCGCAGCCTTCACCGCCACCGGTGGCGCCTGACGGCACGCCCGTGGAATTTCCCTCATCGGCGTCGCTGGAACCTGACGGTCCGCCGGTGTTGTCGGGTATCGCGCCGCAGGAAAAAGCTGGCGCGGGCGACTGGATCGGCACGGCGGTGGCCTGGGGCGGCAGTGTCGCTGCCCTGGCGGCGCTGATTGGGGCCGGGTTCTGGTTTTATTCGGAGCGCAAGGTCGACGATGCCATGCATGCCGTGGCGATGAGCGCAAAGACTGACGCGGCGGCGCCGGCCAAGCCGGTGGTCAAGCCGACGCCGGCCGCTGCGCTTCCTCCGGCAGTTTCCGAACCGGTGCCGGACAACACGTCGCCGCCGCCGGGGCGCATCACGCCTGCGCCGGAACCGGTGCCACCGCTGGTGGTCTTGCCGCCCGAGCCGGAAAAGCCGGTCGTTAAAAAGCCGGCCGAGATCGCGCCTGCGCCGAAACCGGTGCATCCGCTTGCCGCGACCGTGGCGAAAAAAACGCCTGCGGCCAAGCCTGTGCTCAAGCCTGTGGCGAAGGCCAAGGCGCCTGTGCTGGCGTTGAAAAAGCCCCTGCCCAAGGCAAAAGCGCCGGTCGCGCCGGTCAAGCCCGGGGCGAAGAAGGCCGTGCCACCGGTGGCGGCGAAAGCGGACCCGAAGAAAAAGCCGCCCGCCGCGCCGGTCAAACCTGGCGTCAAACCCAAAGTGGCGCCCAAACCGGCCGCGAAAGGCAAGCCGGCCCCTGCCAAACCGGTAGCCCGGCATGAACCGGCGTTCAAGCTGCACACACCCGCCAACGCCAAGCCGTGCAAGAGCGGGGCGCTGGCACGCGAGTGCTGAAGCGCGATTGTATGAATCGCGTTTCGACGCTGGCGTCGCAGCTTGCGGCGTCACTACTTGCCATTGCCGCCGCAGCGATCCTGTTATCGTCATCCTGGTAAGTTGCTGCGGGTAGAATGGCCGTTCGATGATCAACGCACATACCAGATGACCATGCCGGCCCAGCCCATCCTGATCCGCAATTACCTGCAAGCCGATAGCGAGGCGGAAGAACTGCTGCTGATCCACGCGGGCAGGGTACACACCATGTCGCCCCCGCTCGCCAATGTACGCGGGCCGTTCAGCGACGATGGCGGGGGCGGTCTGATTGCCGCTGCCGAAGCTGTCAACGGCCGCTTTGGCTATATCAACGCCGATGGTGCGTGGCTGGTGGCGCCCGGCCTCGACGATGCCCGTCCATTCAGCCGGGACGGGCTGGCACGCTATCAGGTTGACGGGTTATGGGGATATATGAACCTTGGCGCGCAGGTGGCCATCGCGCCGGCCTACGCGGACGCGCAAGGGTTCTTCCAGGGGCTGGCCGCAGTGAAGAGTGCCGATGGCTTGTGGCGCTACATCGATCCGGCTGGCCAGCTCGCGTTCGACGGCGCCTTCGTTGTGGCTGGCCCGTTCTCGGCAAACGGCCTCGCGGCATGCCGCCCCGGCGAAAAAGACAGGATGGGCTACATCGACCGTCGCGGCCAGTGGGCCATCGCGCCGCAATTCATCCATGCACGCCAGTTTGGCGAGCAGGGTGTGGCGCCGGCGGCCAGCAATCCGAAACAGTACGGGCTGATCGACGCCAGCGGCAATTGGGTCGTCAAACCCCGCTATGAGGACATCCACGAATTCAACGCCGACGGCCTGGCCTACTGCGTCCAGAGCAGCGGCAATCACTATGCCAACCGGGGCTACATCACGCCGTCCGGGCGGCAGGTCATTGAGGACCGGTCCTGGAAGTTGTCCGACTCGATGGTGTGCGGTGTCGTCCAGGAAGGGGAGAACGATTTTGTCAGCGCGACCGGCGCCGATCTGGATACGCCCAACGTTTGGTGGAGTACGGGCTTCAACCAGCATGGCTTTGCGATCGCGCGTGGCAAGCGCGGCACGGTTCCCTCAGTGCCAGGCGTCGCCCCGCCTTTAACTTGGGGCATGATGCTGGCCGATGGGACTTTTCTACCCGCGCCAGCCAGCGTCATCGAGCCGCTGACAAGGCAGGACGGATCGTTTCGCTGGCCGGAGCCGAATACGCCGCTGGCGCCCTTTTTTGGCGGGGACGGCGCCATCGCCTTGCTCGACCGCGATGCGCGGGTGGCATTCCACCTGCGCCGCGAACGGTCCGATGCGGGCGACCATGCGGCGCTGTACGATCATGAGCAGCGCTTGCTGTGGCAGGGGCCGGCCAGCGATACGCTGCCGGTTCACGCGGCCTTTTTTGCCGTCCCGGCCGACGCCTTTCTCGACCAGCTCGCGTCGCGCGACAAACTGATCGACCTGGCCAGCGACATGCTGGCGGAGACCGCACTCAAGCTGCGGCAACTCGCCAGCGGCGCTGAAATCGCCTCCATGGACGTGCAAGAAGACGGCGATGACGACGATGATGATGATGATGATGATGATGATGATGATGATGATTCCGTTGATCCCGTCTGCACCGTGCGGCGTGTGTTCCGTGCCTACCTCGACGAATACACCTTCGGCAAGCACACGTTCCTCGAAACTTTACGCGGCGACGCGCAGAGTGCGATGCACGCCGACCTGCTGGCGCAACTGGTCAATCAGTTCGGTCCCAGCGATCCATCGCCCGACCACATCGGCCTGCGCAGCGATCACGGTGAAGATGGCTGGGCATTTGCCTTGCCGGGCAGCGAAGGCGGCGCGTCCGACGCGAACCGTTTATGGCTGGTCCTGCGCACCTTTTCCGACTGCGGCGACGGCGATGCGTGGTATGAAATATGGCTGACCTGCGCACCGTCGCCGGCCACCCTGGCCGCCGCGCTCACCGCGCGCGCGCAGCTGGCGCGGTAGCGAGGGCGCGGGTACGGCAACGCTGCGAGGGGGCAGGCTGCGATCAGCTGGAAATACCGTACTTGCGCTGGGCGCCGTGGTAATCCTCGGTTAGCCCAGGCAGCAGCGGATTGGCCGGGTCGAGCTTGCGGATGGCGTCGAGCTGGGTGTTGCAAATCTCGGCCAGCGGATGGTCCCAGCCCAGGTCTTCGAGCTGGCGCAGGATCGCCTTGGCCAGCGCCAGCATGACCTGCACATTCTTCGGCGCCATGTGCTGGGCTTCGAGCAGGGTCTGCACCGCGCCCTTCACGTCGCCCATATTGCCTTTCTCGGCGGCCAGGTCGAGCAGTTCCCGCACCTGGGTCATCAGGCGCGAATTCATGCCTTCCGCCAGATCGGGCCGTCCAGCCTTGACGAACACGCTCATCGCGTCCTGCATCGACACATTGCTGTCGACGTCGTTCATGACCGTCAGCATGACTTCCGCCGCCGCATTGTCGAGCCGGTTCGACAGGCAGGTGCGCGCCAAACCGATTTTCAACTCGCTCGACAAGCCCTTGGACAGCCGCACGGCCGCCACCGCCGCATTGAGTTCCGTCACCGCGCCCGTGGTATTGCCGGCCGATTCATGCAGCAGCGCCACCGAAATGGCCTTGCAGGCATCGATGGCGGCAGTGCCGCGCAGGGATTTTTCCATGTCGCGGATCACGCTGCCGGCCTGGCTGGTGTCGCCCTTCTTGAGCAGGGTCTTGACCAGCTTCACATGGTCTTCCGGATTGCGGAATTCGGAGTATTTGGAGCGTGACACCACCTGCTTGAACGATTTTTCCGCCACCACCACGTCGCCCGCTTCGAGCGCGACTTCGCCCAGGCGGCGCAGGCGGCGCACCGTGTGCGGCGAGATCGCCACCGCTTCTTCCAGGATCTTCTGGGCGCGGTAGGCGGCGCCGTTCATTTCGTGGCACTTGGCCAGCAGATCGTAGGCGGCCATGAACTTGGGATTGTCTTCGATGAGTTTTGTGACAACGTTCTCGGCTTCTTCCACCTTGTCCTGCGCAAACAGCACGCGCGCCAGGCCCAGGCTGGCCCAGCCGATCGACTTGCTGGCCAGGATGCCGGTGTAGATATCCTCGGCCTGCGCCAGTTCGTCGAGCGCCACGTGCATGTCGGCACGCAGCCTTGCAAAATCGGCCACTTGGCGCGGATGATTCGCTTCGCCGCTCGCGGCCGACCTGATCGCCTCGCGCAGATTGCCCTGGCTGATCAGGTTATAGGTCGGAAGGAACACGGCGCGGCGCTCGATGGCGCGGTTGATGCGGACGCTGAGCATGTCCACCGTGAATGGCTTGAGGATATAGTCGGTCGGGGTCAGTTCGGCGGCGCTGACCACCTTGCTGTAGACGCCTTCCGAGGTGATCATGATGAAGATGGTCGACAGGCCGATCAGCTTGTGATGGCGCATGTCTTCCAGCAGTTGCTGGCCATCCTGGCCGCTGTCGGTGCCGTTGCCGCCGTCGAGATCGTATTCGCACAGGATCAGGTCGTAGCTGCGCTTGCCGACCTGCTTGATGGCCGTGCTGGCGTTGACGGCAAATTCGATTTTCGTGATGCTGGACTGCACCAGCATGTTTTGCAGGCTGCCGCGCATGCCCGGGTTCGGGTCGATCACCAATACGGACAAGTTGCTGTTATCTTGCATCTTTTCACTCTCGTGCCCCCATGAACGGGGTTTCAGCACTGTTAACGGTTCGTACGGGAAACTCTTGAAACCCTACGATACGCTAATGTTTGCGCTGGCGGCAACAGGTACACGAGGCGGTGAGGCGAATACGCCGCGCTGACGGGGTGGCAACACGGTATAATGTCGGCCTAAAGGATTCCAGCCTTACCCAGATTCGTGCCTTCATTACCTTTAACCCCGCAGCCTCGCTGCATCAACCACCTTCCAACCATGTTGATACTACCGGGTTCCAATGCCCTGTCCGTATTTCGCAGCCAACGCCTCCTGAGCCAATTGCAAGCTGTCGCCCCGGCGATTACGGCGGTCCAGGCGCGTTTTTATCACTTTATCGATACCAGCGCGGCGCTGTCGGCGGACGACACGTCGCGCCTGTCCGCGATGCTGACCTACGGCGAACCCGCCGCGGCAAGCCCGCGCGAGGGCGTGACCGAAGAATTCTTCGTCATCCCGCGCCTGGGCACCATCTCGCCCTGGGCATCGAAAGCGACTGACATCGCACACAACTGCGGCATGGCGCATGTGCACCGGATCGAGCGGGGAATCGCATTTTCGGTCAGCCTGAAAACGGGTCTGCTGGGCAGCAGCATTGGCGCGGCCAAGAAGCTCTCCGACGCGGAAACCGAAGCGGTAGCTGGCCTGCTGCACGACCGCATGACCGAAAGCGTGCTGCGCAACGCCGACCAGGCATCAAGCCTGTTCCGCGAACTCGAAGCGCGTCCGCTGGAATCGGTCGATGTGGTCAACGCCGGCAAGCACGCTCTGGAAAAAGCCAACACCGAACTTGGCCTGGCCCTGTCGGACGATGAAATCGACTACCTGTTCGACGCATTCACGAAGGCCGGGCGCAACCCGACCGACGTTGAACTGATGATGTTCGCGCAGGCGAACAGTGAGCATTGCCGCCACAAGATCTTCAACGCCGACTGGATCGTCGACGGCGTGGCGCAGGACAAGTCGCTGTTCCAGATGATCAAGAACACGCACCAGTTGCAGCCGAAAGGCACGATCGTCGCCTACAGCGACAACTCGTCGATCATGGAAGGCGCGACCGTGATGCGCTTCTACCCGCGCGGCGCCGGGCATGAGTACGCCCCGTCGACGGAACTGACGCACACCCTGATGAAGGTCGAGACGCACAATCACCCGACCGCGATTTCGCCATTTCCCGGCGCCTCCACCGGCGCCGGCGGCGAGATCCGCGACGAAGGCGCAACCGGGCGTGGCGCCAAGCCGAAGGCTGGCCTGACTGGTTTTACGGTCTCCAACCTGATGATCCCGGACGCCGTGCGTCCATGGGAAAACGCGGCCAATGTCAACCAGCCGGCCGGCCAGCGCGCTGTCGCCGCGGTCTACGGCAAGCCTGACCGCATCGCCTCGCCGCTGCAGATCATGATCGAAGGCCCGCTCGGCGGCGCCGCGTTCAGCAACGAGTTTGGTCGTCCGGTCCTGGGCGGCTACTTCCGCACCTACGAACAGAATGTCGGCGCCCTGAGCGCGGGCATGCCCGACGCGGTGTTCGGCTATCACAAGCCGATCATGATCGCCGGCGGGATCGGCAATATCTCGGGCCAGCACACGCACAAGAACGACATCCCGGTTGGCAGCCTGCTGATCCAGCTGGGTGGTCCGGGCATGCGCATCGGGATGGGCGGCAGCGCCGCGTCATCGATGGCGACCGGCACCAACACGGCCGACCTGGACTTCGATTCGGTCCAGCGCGGCAATCCGGAAATGGAACGGCGCGCGCAGGAAGTCATCAACGCGTGCTGGCAGATGGGCGCGGACAATCCGATCATCTCGATCCACGACGTGGGAGCAGGCGGCCTGTCGAACGCTTTCCCCGAGATCACCAACGATGCCAAGCGCGGCGCGATTTTCGATTTGCGCAAGGTGCCGCTTGAAGAAAGCGGCATGGCGCCGAAAGAGATCTGGTCCAACGAATCGCAGGAACGCTACGTGCTGGCGATTGCTCCTGAGAGCCTGGCGCTGTTCGCCGCCATGTGCGAGCGTGAGCGCTGCCTGTTCGCCGCCGTCGGCGTGGCCACCGAAGAACGCCAGCTCAAGCTGATCGATCCGGAACTGGGCAACTCGCCGGTCGACATGCCGATGGATGTCTTGCTCGGTAAACCCCCGAAGATGCTGCGCGATGTCGCGCACGTGCACAATGAATTCCCCGCAATCGACCTGACGGGCCTCGACCTGCTTGACGTGGCCAAGCGCGTGCTGCTGCTGCCCGCGGTGGCCGACAAATCGTTCCTGATCACGATTGGCGACCGCACGGTTGGCGGCACCACGGTGCGTGACCAGATGGTCGGCCCGTGGCAGGTGCCGGTGGCCGATTGCGCCGTTACCGCAATGAGCTTCGAAGGCTATCTGGGCGAAGCGATGGCGATGGGCGAGCGTACCCCGCTGGCGGTGATTAACGCCGCCGCGTCGGGCCGCATGGCGGTCGGCGAGGCGGTGACCAACATCGCTTGCGCGCCGATCCGCGATATCTCCGACATCAAGCTGTCGGCCAACTGGATGGCGGCTTGCGGCCAGCCGGGGCAGGATGCCGCGCTGTTCGATACCGTCAAGGCGGTCGGCATGGAACTGTGCCCGGCGCTGGGAATCAGTATCCCGGTCGGCAAGGATTCGCTGTCGATGCGTACCACCTGGCGCGATGAAGATGCGGCCAAATCGGTCACGTCCCCGGTATCGCTGATCGTGTCCTCGTTTGCGCCGGTGTACGACGTGCGCCGCTCGCTGACGCCGCAGATCAAGCTGGACGCCGGCGAGACCGCGCTGATCCTGATCGATCTGGGACGCGGCAAGAACCGCCTTGGCGCTTCGGCGCTGTCGCTGGTGACCCAGCAGCTCGGCAACGAGACGCCGGACGTCGACAGCGCGGACGACCTGAAAGCCTTCTTCGCGGCGATCCAGCAGTTGAACGCCGACGACAAGCTGCTCGCTTACCACGACCGTTCCGATGGCGGCCTGTTTGCCACCTTGTGCGAGATGGCGTTCGCGGGCCGTAGCGGCCTGTCGGTCAATCTCGACATCCTCACGCTCGAAGCCGGCCATGGCGCCGACTGGGGCGATGCCAAGAACTGGGCGGGCCAGGTGGGCGAGCGCCGCAACGACCAGACGCTGCGTGCCTTGTTCAACGAAGAACTGGGCGCCGTGATCCAGGTGCGTGCGGACGAAAAATCGCTCGTGATGAACGTGCTGCGCGAGCATAGCCTGGGTGCGTGCAGCCATATCATCGGCAAGCCGAACGAGCGTGGCGTGATCGAATTCACGCGCGACGCCAAGGTGATCTACACCGAAGCGCGCAGCGCGCTGCACCGCGTGTGGAGCGACACGAGCTGGCGCATCGCGCGCCTGCGCGACAATCCCGCGTGCGCCGATGCCGAATACGAGCGTCTGCTGGACGAGACCGATCCGGGCATCACGCCGAAGCTGACCTTCGACCCGAGCGAGAACATCGCCGCGCCGTTCGTGGCGACGGGCGTGCGTCCGCGCGTGGCGATCCTGCGCGAGCAGGGCGTGAACTCGCACATCGAGACCGCGTGGGTGATGCACCAGGCCGGATTTGCGGCAGTGGACGTGCACATGAGCGACCTGATTGCCGGCCGCGCCAAGCTGGACGACTTCCAGGGCATCATCGCCGTCGGCGGCTTCTCGTACGGCGACGTGCTGGGCGCGGGCGAAGGCTGGGCCAAGACGATTCTGTTCAACGCCCAGTTGGCGGACCAGTTCGCGCGCTTCTTCAGCCGTGGCGACACGTTCGGACTGGGCGTGTGCAATGGTTGCCAGATGATGAGCAACCTGAAATCGATCATTCCGGGCGCGCATGCGTGGCCTAAGTTCACGCGCAATAAATCGGAGCAGTTCGAGGCGCGTTTTGCGATGGTCGAGGTGCTCGATTCGCCGTCGATCTTCTTCAGCGGCATGGCGGGCACGCAGGCGGCGATTGCGATCGCGCACGGCGAAGGCTTTGCCGACTTCTCGCAGACGGGCGATATCGAGGCGGTGGTCAAGGCCATGCGCTTTGTCGACAATCGCGGCGCGGCGACCGAGGCGTATCCGTTCAATCCGAACGGCTCGCCCGAGGGGCTGACGTCGGTGACGACGGCGGACGGGCGTTTTAGCGTGCTGATGCCGCATGCCGAGCGCGTGTTCCGTTCGGTGCAGCAGTCGTGGCACCCGGAATCGTGGGGCGAGGATTCGCCTTGGATGCGCATGTTCCGCAATGCGCGCAAGTGGGTCGGTTAAGGTAAGCTGAGCTAAACCGCAAAACGCAAGTCACAACCCTCGAAACCGTCGTTTCTGGCACTGCCAGAAACGACGGTTTTCTGGTTTTGGGGTTTGCGGAGTGCAAGGAACAATGACTGACGGTTTTGCGGTTAACCCATCACGAAGGCAAATAATCCGCCGATCAGGTACAGGCTGACGGCGACCAGATACACCCACGCCGCCGATTTGCGCGTACTGGCACATCTGGCCGCGAGTGCCGGATCAGTCGGACATGGCAGCGAGCGCGCCCGCCATTGCATCGCACCGGACAGCAACAGCATCACGGTGGCAAATCCGAACACCACGTCCTTGTGCTCCGAGAACCACACCAGTTGCGGCACCGCCGCGATCACCGACGACAGCGCCGCTCCGGCGCCCAGCGCCACCAGCAAAGCCGGTAGCGCGCAGCAGATCAGCGTGCTTGCGCTGGTAAGCAGCGACAGCACCGATGCCGTCCGCGTCTGCTTCAAGCCTTCGCCAGCATCCACATCGCTCATTTGGCCGCCGCGGCTTTGAGCTGGCTGGCCGTCTGGCTCACCGTTTCGATCCCGATCACGTCATATCCGGCATCCTTGACCACGGTTTTGACCGTCTCGGGCGCCAGCGTTTCGCCATCCTTGATTTCCACGGCGACAATGCGATCCTTGAGATTCACGTATACGTCCTTGGTCTGCGGAAGCTGGCGCAAGTGCTTTTCGATGCCTTGGGCGCAGAACGCGCACACCATGCCGTTGACCTCGGCCTTGAGCGTCGGCGCAGCGTGGGAGGACGATGCTGCCACCAGCAGCGCCGTTGCAATGAGTTTTCTCATGATGATTCCTTAAAAAATGTACATAAAATTGAAGCGGGCCTGATGCATATTGTTCATCCCCGCTTCGATAAAGTAGCGTTTATTGATCAGTCGTAGCATGGGCGTCAGTTCGGTCCGGCCGCTCAAGTCGTGCATGCGGCGCGCTTCGAGCACCAGCCAGGGCTGGGTCTGGTCGTAGTCGGTTTCGTAGAACGAGAACCCCGCGCGCGCGGAGCTGACATCGTGGTTGATGCCGCTGGCACGGTACAGCCGATGCGTCGCGCCGAGGTAGACCCGTGTTGTTTCATAGTCGAGCTGCACGCCCGGCGTGGCCATCAGCCGGGTCGGGCCGTCGCCGCGCAAGGCGCCGATGCCGCCCACGAACCAGACGTTCGCTTGCGCGTGCTTCATGTTCCAGCGCTTTACCAGCCGCGTGTAGGTCACTTCGTCGATTTCGCGGGTGATGCCGTGGTCGTCCGCCCGCATCCAGGTGGCGCTGGCGCCGATGGCGTCGCGCGCAGTGTAGGCGTAATTGACGTACAGCTCGCGCCAGTTGGGACCGGCATCGCCCATGGCCATCCATGAGTCCTTGAACCCCATCGGGGCCGCCTGGACGGGCAGGGCGGCCGCCAGCAGCGCGCCGAGGGCGCAGGTGCGGAGTGTTGATGTGTGCATTGCGTATCCTGTTGATGAAAGGGCTGGCGTGGCCAGGCTTCGTCGGGATCAGGAGAGCGGGCGGGGAGGGCGGTGCGGCCCGTCGGGTATGAAGGAGTCGTGAAAATGCACCGGCACGACGGCGACCGCGCCAGCCTGCGACTGCACAAGCGGCGCGGGCACACCGGGTAGCAGGGCGTGCGCCGCGGCGGACAGGCAGCCGAAGGCGCTGCCGCAGTGAAGGTCGGACGAGGACTGGTCGCCGTGATCGCAGCAATCCATCATGCGCATCATCTGTTCGGAACATGCGCGGCCGGCGGCGTCGCACGCGGCGACGCCGGCGGCCATTGCCTGGAACGGCAACAGCACGAGTAACAGACAAGCGAGCAGGCGACGGAAAGCGGAGGGCATGAGCGCGATCATACCAGTATCCGGAAACGACGGTTCGCTCCGCGCCGAACCTTCCGCCGGACCGGCGCCGGTATAGTCACGTTTCCACCTGAGAAAGGACCACCATGGCCATCGCCTGTTTTATCCGTTACGAAATCGATCCCTTCCAGCGCGACGCGTTTCGCGAGTATGCCGACAACTGGGGCCGCATCATCCCGCGCTGCGGCGGCAAGCTGATCGGCTACTTCCTGCCGCTCGAAGGCACCAATTACGAAGCCTGGGGCCTGGTCGGCTTCGACAGCCTGGCCGCCTACGAGGCCTACCGCGCGCGCCTGCGCCTTGACCCCGAAAGCCGCGCCAACTTCGCCATGGCGCAGGAAAAGCGCTTCATCCTGCGCGAGGAGCGCACCTTCACCGAGGTGGTCGATAGCGCATTCCAGCGGGCCGCCCAATGATCGCCGTGATCTTCGAGGTAATCCCGCATGAAACCCAGCGCCAGGCCTACCTGGATGCGGCCGCGAGCCTGCGGCCTGAGCTGGAACAGATGGATGGCTTCCTGTCGATCGAGCGCTTCCAGAGCCTGTCGGACGCCGGCAAGATCCTGTCGCTATCGTTCTGGCGCGATGAAGAGGCCGTGCGCGCCTGGCGCAACCACGGCTTGCACCGCGAGACGCAGGAGCAGGGACGCGCATTCATCTTCGCCGACTACCGCTTGCGCGTGGCAGCCGTGATGCGCGACTATGGCATGCATGAGCGGGCGGAAGCGCCGGCCGATTCGCGCATCCGGCACGACCAGCCGCCGCCGGCCTGAAGCGCCTGTGGCGCATTGCGCGCACGGGATGAGTTCGCCTCCCCCCGCCAGCAGCGCTGTCAGCTGACCTTGATGACCACCTTGCCCTTGGCCCTGCCGGCCTCAACGTAATCGAGGGCCGCATTCGTTTCGTCGAACGGAAAAATGCGGTCGATCACGGCGCCGATCTGGCCGCTGTCGATCAGGCTGGCGATCTCGCCCAGCTGCTTGCCTTCGGCCCGCATGAAGAGGAAAGCGTAGCTGGCACCGCGTTGTCTGGCTTTCCTGCGCACGCCCGCACTGAGCAAGGTCACCACCAGCCTCACAAACCACGGCAGCCCCAGTTGCGTGGCAAGATCCGGGTCCGGCGATCCGGAGATGGAAATGAGCTTTCCGCCCGGTTTGAGCACGCGCAGCGACTTTTCCAGCGTGGCCGCATCCTGGCTGTTGAGCACAACGTCATAGTCGCGCAAGATGTCCTCGAAATCGTCCTTCTTGTCGTCGATGACGATGTCGGCCCCGAGCCGCTTGACCATCTCGATATGCGCGCCGCTGGCGGTGGTGGCCACCGTGGCCCCAGATGCTTGGCCAGCTGGATCGCAAACGAGCCGACGCCGCCGGAACCGGCCTGGATGAACACTTTCTGCCCTTTTTTCAGGTCGGCCTTCTCGACCAGCGCCTGTCAGGCCGTCAGCCCGACCAGCGGGATCGAGGCCGCTTCTTCCATCGACAGCGTGGCGGGCTTGAGCGCGACGTCGCTTTCGTTCATCGCAATATACTCGGCGAAGCTGCCGATGCGGTCCTTGTCGGGCCGCGCGTAGACTTCGTCGCCCACCTTGAAGCGGCCCACCCGCGCACCGGCCTTGACCACCACCCCGGCGACATCGTTGCCCATGATCAGCGGCAGGCGATAGGGCAGGACCAGCTTGAATTCACCGGTCTTGATCTTGGCGTCCAGCACGTTGACGGCAGTTGCGTGGATCTGCACCAGCACATCGTGGTCGTGCACGACCGGCTCGGCCACCTCGGCCTTGCGCAGCGCGCCCTTCTTTGCATAAGCTTCCAGGATGAATGCTTGCGTGTCGCGTCCTATTGGTCTTGTTATCAGGCGGCTGCGAGGCGCAGGTCTTTGCGGATGCCGGCGTCGACCATGCTGGCGGGAGCGAATCTGCGCAGCAAGCGCAAGCGGCCGGCAAGGGTGCCTGCAGCGTAGCGCAGTGTCGGATGCGCCGCGGTGGCCGCCTGCAAGACGGTCTCCGCAACAACCTCCGGCCCCTGTGCCGTGAGCAGCACTTCTTTCACCCGGGCATTCACGGCGGCGCGCAGCGTGTCGTACATGGCAAGCGGCAGATCGGGCTCAAGCGAGTTGGTGTCGAACGAGGTCTTGATATAGCCCGGCTCGATGACCGACACGCGGATGCCCAGCGTGCGCAGCTCATGGTCGAGCGATTCCGAATAGCCGGCGACCGCGTGCTTGGTGGCGGCATACAGGGCCATGTAGGGCATCGGCAGGAAACCGAGCACCGAGCCGATATTCAGGATGCGGCCGTTGCCTTGCTTGCGCATGTGGGGCAGCACGGCGCGCGTCATGCGCACCAGGCCGAAGAAGTTGGTGTCGAAGATGGCGCCCGCCTGCGCCATCGCGCTTTCCTCGGCGGCGGCCGGGGCTACGCCGAAGCCGGCGTTGTTGACCAGCAGGTCGATGCGGCCATGGCGGCGCAGTACCTCGGCAATCGCGGCCTCGACCGAGTCGTCGCTGGTCACGTCCAGGGTCAGCATCTCGACCGACTCCTTGCGCCGTGGCGCGGCGCCGCGGGTGGTGCCGTAGACGGTGTAGCCGGCTTGCGCCAGGCGCGCGGCGCTGGCTTCGCCGATGCCGGAGGAAGCCCCCGTTACCAATGCAATTTTGCTGTTCATACTGTTATTCCGATCTTCATGGCATTACTCAGTTGTGGGGGTACGGCATTCAGCTTTAATATGATAACCATCATATTAAAGGTGCAAAAAAAAGGCGCGAGAACACGCGGTGCTCACTCGCCGTCGGGTGCCAGTGTTTGTTTGCCGATCTGCAAGAAACTCGCGGCCAGCAGGGGATCGTCGACCGCGCGCGCCAGGGTCAGGCTGCCGATCATGGTGGCAAGCGCCATCAGGGCTTGCTCGTGCCCGCCAGGCTGGCCCCAGGCGGGCGACTGGCGCGCGATGACATCGATCATCTCCTTGATATGCCGGGTGGCGGCGCGGCGCACTTCCGGTGCCTGGCGCGGCATTTCCGAGCACAGGGCGGCGACCGGGCAACCTTGCTCGATGGCCGCCAGGTGTTGTGGCGACAGATAGGCCTCGACCAGCGCCCGGATGCCCTGGCCGGGGGGCGCGGCGGCGGCGATGCGGGCCGACAGGGCGACCGCGTCCGCGCCGGCACGGTCCGCCGCTTCGGCCAGCAGCGCATCGCGCGAGCCGAAGTGGGCATAGAAGCCGCCATGGGTCAGGCCGGCCTCTTTCATGATGTCGGCCACGCCGGTGCCAGCATAACCGCTGCGTCGGATTGCCCGGGAGGCAACTTCGACGATGCGTTCATGGGTCGCTTCCTTGCGGCTGGAAGCGCGGCGTGGTGGTGTTGGTGTTTGCATGACGATCATCATATACCAATTTCTGGCGGGGTGCTTGCCTATCGCGCAGATCGGGAAATGGAGCGCGGCAGGGCGCGCGTGGGGCGGCAGGGCGCGCGTGGGGCGGCAATCATTGCACGCGCTTCATCCCGCGCTGCCCGCAGGCGTAAAAAAAGCGCATCGGACGATGCGCTTTTTCAGGAGGACGGACCAGGCTTACTTGATCGTCGCTTTTTTCATCAGGTCTTCACGGAATTGCTGCAGCTTGCGCTGTTGCAGCGATTCGGCGACTTGCTGCTTGATTTCTTCCAGTGGCAGGACTTTGGTCGCACGGGAATCTTCCAGCTTGATGACGTGGTAGCCGTACTGCGACTTGACCGGGGTATCGGTGATCGCGCCTTTTTGCAGGGCGACCATGGCCTTCGAGAACTCAGGCACATAGTTGTTCGGGCTCGCCCAGTCCAGATCGCCGCCGTTGGCTGCCGAGCCGTCTTTCGACGAAGCCTTGGCCAGCTCTTCGAATTTGCTGCCGGTTTTCAGCTTGGCGATGAGGGCCTTGGCTTCTTCCTCGGTAGGCACCAGGATGTGCTTGGCGTGGTATTCCTTGTCGCCGACCGTCGATTTGTACTTGTCGTACTCGGCCTTGATCTCGGCATCCTTGACCGGGTTCTTCTTGACGTAGTCGGCCAGCATTGCATTGATGATGATGCTCTGGCGCGCGTTTTCCAGCGCGGACTTGACTTCAGGGCGCATGCCGAAGCCTTGCTTGTCAGCTTCCTGGATCATGACTTCACGGCCGATCAGGTCTTTCTTGATCGCTTCGCGCAGTTGCGGGGAATCGGTTTGCTTGCCTTGAGCAACGACTTGCTTGACGATCTGATCCACTCTGGCGGCAGGAATGGCCTTGCCGTTGACGGTCGCAATGGGAGCACTACTCGGAGCACTATTTTTCTGCGCGAACGCAGGCGCGGCGGCCAGCGCAAGGATGGCTAACAACAGGCGGGCAGGCTTCAACATCATTATTTTAGATCCTATAAATTACAAAAGTATGCGGCTGGAGCGGATCATACCGCCAATCGGCCCAGCAAGCGCCGGCGCACGCGTGCGCCGGCCATGCGATCTTACTTGATCGCCGCTTTCTTGATCATTTCTTCCTGATAGGCTTGCAGTTTCTTTTGCTGCAGCGAATCGGCAATCTGTGGCTTCACTTCGTCGAAGGTCGGCAGCTTGGCTGCGCGCGTGTCGTCGAGCTTGACGACGTGGAAGCCGGCCGGTGTTTGCACCGGATTTTCGCCGACCTGGCCTTTTTGCAGGCTGACGAAAGCGTCGCTGAACGGTTTCGGGAACGACGAAGGCAGTGCCCACTCAAGGTCGCCGCCGCTGTTGGCGGTGCCGGTATCCTTGGAAGTCTTGGCCAGCTCTTCGAACTTGGCGCCGCCCTTCAGCTTGGCGATAATGGCCTTGGCGTCGGCTTCGTTCTCGGCCAGGATATGGCGCACATGGTATTCCTTGTCGCCGGCCTGCGCCTTGTAGCGCTCGTATTCGGCCTTGATGTCGGCATCGCTGACGGCGTTCTTGGCGACATAGTCACGCACCAGCGCGTTGATGACGATGGTCTGGCGCGCGCTGTCGAGCTGCTGCTTGACGGTGGCATCTTTCTCGAAACCCTTTTTCAGGGCTTCCTGCATCATGACTTCGCGGGCGATCAAGTCTTTCTTGACCATTTCGCGCAGTTCCGGGGAATCAGGCTGCTGGCCTTGGGCAACAACTTGCTTGACGACTGCATCGACACGGGCCAGGGGAATCGGTTTGCCGTTAACAACAGCGGCATTCTGCGCAAAGGCAGGCATGGCGGCAACGGCAATCAGTGCTAACAGCAAGCGGGCTGGCTTAAAGGTCATTATTCAATCCTGTTTGAAAAAGTTACGGACAAAGGTTAGATTAGTTTTTTTACTTTACGTTCAATTGTCGGACAGATTTCTTAAGGCGCTCTGAAACCGCGCTATTCACAGCTCGGACGGCGCCAGGGCGGTGATGGCGAGCGCGTGGATTTCATTGTGCATCATATCGTGCACGGAATCATACACGAGTCGATGTCGCATGACGAGTCTGAGCCCCTCGAAACGCGCCGAGACGATCTTGAGGCGGAAGTGGCTGCCTCCGGAAGCGGCCCCGGCGTGGCCTGCATGCAGGGCCGATTCGTCGCTCAGTTCGAGCACGCTCGGATCGAGCGCGGCGGCGAGGAGGGCGCGGATGCGCTCGGGACGGGTAGCCTGGCTCATGCCTGTTCCTCCGCTTCGATATGCTTGGACAGCATCAGGGTTTGCACGATCACGAAGGCGAACAGAATGCCGTTGATGCCGAAGGCCTTGAAGCTGACCCAGGCGCTGGTATTGTCCTTGAAAATGACGAACGCGGCCAGCAGGTTGACGATGCCGAGCACGAAGAAAAACACCATCCACGCCAGGCCCACGTTTTTCCAGACCGGCTCGGGCAGCTTGATTTGGGTTTCCATCGCCTGGCGCATCAGGTTCTTGCCGAAGCCAAACTGCGCCACGCACATGGCGACCGCGAACACCCAGTAAATGATGGTCGGTTTCCACTTGATGAAGGTGTCGTCGTGGAAGTAGATGGTCAGGCTGCCGAACACGGTGATGATGAGAAACGATACCCACAGCATGGCGTCGATCTTGCGGCCGCGCAGCTTGAGGTAGACCAGCTGCAAGGTGGTGGCGACGATCGCGACCACCGTGGCGATCATGATCGGGGCCTGGTCCGGCTTGAGGCTCCCGCCGGCAACGAGTCCGCCCAGGTAGGTGGTGGCGATGCCGAACGATGCCTGCTGGTACACCTCGGCGAGCTTGAAGACGCCGAAGAACAGCAGGATGGGGAAAAAGTCGAACAGAAGTTTCATGTTGTTATTGGTGGTTCAAGTTGGGTCGAAACGCAGCGAAGCGGAATTAATGCAATAGCGCAATCCGGTTGGCGGCGGGCCGTCCGGAAACACGTGGCCGAGATGCGCGTCGCAGACCGCGCAAATGATCTCGGTGCGCAGCATACCATGGGCGCGATCGGTTTTTTCGATCACATTGGCCGGGTCGAGCGCCTTGAAGTAGCTCGGCCAGCCGCAGCCGGAATCGAATTTGGCGTCGGACGCGAACAGCGGCGTGTTGCAGCACACGCAGGTGTAGATGCCGTGCTCGTGGTGGTCCCAGAACTTGCCGGTGAAGGCGCGTTCGGTGGCGGCGTGGCGCGTGACCTCGTATTCCATCGGGTCGAGCATGGTGCGCCATTCGGCGTCGGTTTTCGTGACTTTATCGGACATGGCAGCTTCTTTCAGGAGGAACAGCTGACTTCGAGGTGGCTCGCCCAGTCGGGCGGCAACGCTGCGTAGTGCTCGTTGTGGGGTTGTTCGTCGAATGGATGCTCCAGCACGGCCAGCAGCCGCGCCACTTCGGAGAAATCCTTGTGTTGCGCTTTTTCGATGGCGACCTGGGCCAGGTAATTGCGCAATACATACTTTGGGTTGACACGGTCCATTGCAAGCTTGCGCTGCGCGTCGACGCTCGCTTCGGCCCGCAGGCGGACGCGGTAGCGGGCCGCCCAGGTGTCGAAGTCCTCGCGCACATGAAACATGTCGCGCAGCGCGCTGTCCTGGGCCGGAGCGTCGACTTGCAGCGTGCCCAGCTTGCGGAAAAACTGGGTGAAGTCGGCGTGGCTGCCGCTCATCAGCGTAAACATGGCGTCGAACAACTGCGGGTCGTCCTCCTGCGCCGTGGCCAGGCCCAGCTTGGCGCGCAGCAATTCGTTGATCCTGGCGGCGAACACCGGCTGATACAGCGCCAGCGCCTCCTGCGCTTGCTCGACGCTGCCGATCAGCGGCAGCAGGGCCTGGGCCAGGGCGTAGCAGTTCCAGTGGCCCACCTCGGGCTGGTTGGTGTAGGAATAGCGCCCCTGCTGGTCGGTGTGGTTGCAGATGTGCTCCGGATCGAAGGCTTCCATGAAGCCGAACGGGCCGTAGTCGAGGGTCAGGCCCAGGATCGACATATTGTCGCTGTTCATGACGCCGTGCATGAAGCCGACCGCTTGCCAGTGCGCAATCATCTGCGCGGTGCGGCGCGTGACTTCTTGCAGCAGGGCCTGGTAAGGATTCGGTGCGCCGCTCAGTTCAGGGTAAAAGGTGGCGATGACATAATCGGCCAGGATGCGCAATTCGTCCGGCTTGTCGCGCGAGGACCAGTGCTCGAACGAGCCGAAGCGTACGAAGCTGGGCGCCATGCGCGTGACGACCGCGGCGCTTTCCACCGTTTCGCGCAGGATGCCCTGGTCGGAGCCGGTCACGACGAGGGCGCGCGTGGTCGGGATGCCGAGCGCGGCCATGGCTTCCGAGCACAGGAATTCGCGGATCGACGAGCGCAGCACGGCGCGTCCGTCGCCCATGCGCGAGTAGGGGGTTTTGCCGGCGCCCTTGAGTTGCAGCTCCATCGGGCCCTGGGGGCCTGCGAGCTGGCCGAGCAGGATGGCGCGGCCGTCGCCGAGCTGGCCGGCCCAGACACCGAACTGGTGTCCGGAATACACGGCGGCCAGCGGCTTGGCACGCGGCGGCACGTGGTTGCCGGTGAATGTAGCGACGAAGTCATCCTGCGCCAGCACGGCCGGGTCGAGTCCGGCGAGGGCGGCCGCGCGCGCGCTGGCGGCCACGAAATAGGGCGCTGGCAGCGGCGTGGGCATGAGCCGGGTGTGGAACGCGGGAGGCAATTTGGCAAAGGAATTGTCTAGTGGCAA
Source organism: Massilia sp. DJPM01 (assembly GCF_030348125.1). Lineage (NCBI taxonomy): Bacteria > Pseudomonadati > Pseudomonadota > Betaproteobacteria > Burkholderiales > Oxalobacteraceae > Massilia > Massilia sp. DJPM01. The sequence goes on along the minus strand of NZ_JAQOZV010000025.1, from coordinate 54,519 downwards.
GTCATCGACGTTAATAGCTGATCCAGTCGCAGTAGTGGGTGAAAAATAATAGCGGAATTCTACCGTACCGGCCATGTTTTTGGCCGGGCCCGCGCGCGTAGTGCCGTCGCCGTCGTCCCCGTACCCACCCGGTCGGTTCTGCCAATGGCAGAAACGGCGGGCGGGTGCCAGCGGCGACAGCACGGTGATGGCCGACAAGGGCGACCGGCGTGTGACGAGGGGGGCCTTCTGTATGGTGAGGGCGCCGCCGTTGCTGTACTCGAAGGCGACCAGTACATCGCCGTTCGCGTGGGTGGCAGGCTGGCCGGGCCGGAAAACGAATCGCGGTCGGCGCCAAAGTTAATGATCAGGTCAGCGGCGTCGGAACGCTTGTGTTTGACTTGGAGGGCGGTTGGCGATGCGATGAGTGGAACCCGGTATCATTCCGCCAGGGAGCAATAACGCACCGCGAACAAGAGATTGGATTTTTTATGGTCATAGTAACTCACAGCGGCAAGTTTCACGCCGACGACGCATGGGCCGTTGCAGTGCTGAAGATCCTGTTTCCGCAGGCGGAGGTGGTACGCACGCGCGATGCGGCACGGGTCGAGGCGGCTGACTTTGCCGTCGATGTCGGCGCTATGTGGGACCCCGCCACGGGACGCTTCGACCATCACCAGAAGGGTTTCAGCGGCGCGCGCCAGACGGGCGTGCCCTACGCAAGCGCGGGACTGGTGTGGAAGGAATACGGGGCACGCTGCGTGAGCACGCTGGCGGCGGCGCATACGGGCCATCGCTTGTCGGATGAGCAGGCGGCCGAGATGGCATATGCAATCGACGCCGATGTCGTGCAGTACCTGGACCTGTCCGACGTGGGTGCGGCCAAGAATGCGCCGGGTGGCTATGGCCTGTCGGCGGTGGTGTCCGGGTTTAATCCGAACTGGCTCGACGAACAAAGGCTGGGCTACGGCGGCGCCGATGATGCCTACAGGCTCAGTCAATTTACCCGCGCCATGGACCTGCTCACCGACGTCATGACCAATGCCGTGAAATACCGCGTCGGCGTGTTGCTCGCGCTGGAGCAGGTGAGGCAGGCGCAAGTGCTGGAGGAGGGCAGGGTACTGTTCCTGCAAAATGGCGCAGTGCCATGGGGGCAAGTGGTGCGCAAGGAAATGCCGGAACTGCTGTTTGTCATCAGTCACAATATTGCCGAGCAGCGCTACATGATCCACGCAATTCCGGTTAGCCCCGACAGCTTCAAGGCGCGCGCGGATTTGCCGGAGGCATGGGCCGGCTTGGGTGACGCGCAGCTGGCCGCGCTGACCGGGGTTGAGGATGCCGGCTTCTGCCACAATGGCCGGTTCATTGCGTCGGCCAAGTCGTATGAGGGTATACGCCGCATGGCGTCCCTGGCGCTTGAAGCGCTCAAGCAGCAGCGCGCCGTCTAGTTATTGCGCCCGGAGGTGGAGCGCTATCGCGACGTTGAAACACCGGGAGGGGATTGTGCCGGCTTGACCAATCGAAAGATACAACGCCGCTCTGGAACCGCTTACGGGTGGGTGGCGGAACGACGGGTGGATGGGGGCTCTGAAAACGTCACGCTAACGCCCACGCCATCTGGACCAACCGGTCTGGATGCGCTGCACCATCGAAAAAGATTGACTGTTTTAGCACGGTCGTACGAAACTAAGTCAACGGCTGCCATGGCGCAACCGCAATGTAATGACAGGAGTATTGATGACGCCTTACCCGATGAGCCCACTGCTGGGGCAAATGATGGACCAGCCTTTGCTTATCTCCAGCATGATCGAATTCGCGGCAAGGCACTACGGCAGCACCGAAATCGTTTCACGCCGCGTCGAGGGCGATCTTCACCGCTACACCTACCGCGACTGCCACCAGCGCGCGCGCCAGATGGCCAATGCGCTGACCGGCCTGGGCGTCAAGCTCGGCGACCGGGTCGCCACCCTGGCCTGGAACGGCTATCGCCACATGGAACTGTATTATGCGGTCTCCGGATCGGGCGCCGTGCTGCATACGATCAACCCGCGTCTGCACCCGGAACAGATCGCCTACATCACCAACCACGCCGAAGACCAGTATGTCTTCTTCGACCTGACCTTCCTGCCGCTGATCGAAGCCGTGGCTGCCCACTGCACGACCGTCAAGGCCTTCATCCTGATGGCCGGGCGCGAGCGCATGCCGGCCGACACCAGGATCCCGCAGCTGCTGTGCTATGAGGACTTGATCTCCAGCAGCTCGGACGATTACCAGTGGCCGCTGTTCGACGAGAACTCGGCGGCGTCGCTGTGCTATACGTCTGGCACCACGGGCAACCCCAAGGGCGCCCTGTACTCGCATCGTTCGACCGTGCTGCACGCGTATGGTTCGGCGATGCCGAATGCGCTCAACGTCTCCTCGGCCGACACGGTGCTGCCGGTCGTGCCGATGTTCCACGTCAACGCCTGGGGCTTGCCGTATTCGGTGCTGCTGTCGGGCGCCAAGATGGTGTATCCCGGTGCGGCGCTGGACGGCAAGTCGCTGTACGAGCTGTTCGAGGCGGAAAAAGTCACGTTCTCGGCCGGCGTGCCGACTGTCTGGCTGGGCCTGATCAACCATGCGCTCCAGAACCAGCTGCAGTTCAGCACCTTCCGGCGCACGGTGATCGGCGGCTCGGCTTGCCCACCCGCCATGATGGACACGCTGATCGACAAGTTCAATGTCGAGGTCATCCATGCCTGGGGCATGACTGAAATGTCGCCGCTGGGCACCGCGGGCGGCTTGCAGACCAAGCACCTGGCATTGCCGAAAGATGCGCAGCGCAAGATCTTGCAAAAGCAGGGCCATGCGATTTACGGCGTTGACATGAAAATCGTCGACGATGCAGGCGCCGAATTGCCGTGGGATGGCAGTACTTACGGCCATTTGCTGGTCAAAGGCCCGTGGATCATCAGCAGCTACTTCAAGAACGAGGGTGGCGACGTGCTGCAGGATGGCTGGTTCCCGACCGGCGACGTGGCCACCATCGATGCCGACGGCTACATGCAGATTACCGACCGCAGCAAGGATGTGATCAAGTCCGGCGGGGAGTGGATCGGTACCATCGACCTGGAGAACATTGCCATGTCGCATCCTGCGGTGTTGCAGGCGGCGTGCATCGGCATCGCGCATCCGAAATGGGATGAACGTCCGCTGTTATTGGTGGTCAAACGTCCAGGCATGGAAGTGACGCGCGAGGAGATGCTGGCGTTTTTTGAAGGCAAGATCGCCAAGTTCTGGATGCCGGATGATGTGGTGTTCGTCGATGCGCTGCCGATGGGCGCGACCGGCAAGATTCAAAAGAACAAGCTGCGCGACCAGTTCAAGGCGCATCAGTTGCCGGTGGTGTGATGCGCTGCAAGTGGCCGCATCGCTAGCCGACGGTCTCACAGGCTGTGGCTCTCATATCTGGCTAACATTTAACAAGAATTCAACAAGAGGTTTTCCGCACCAGATGGGCAGCACTCGCTGCAAGGGCATCAGACCCGCATAGACAATAGAGAAGGATGGAGACGCATGATCAAGACTATTCGCCCGTTGACACTGGCTGTATCGTTTGCATTGCTGTCGGCTTCGGCCCAGGCCGATACCGTGAAGATTGCCTTCATCGACCCTCTGTCCGGGCCTTTCGCGCCGGTGGGGCAAAACCAGCTGAAAAGCTTCCAGTTGATCGCCGACCTGGCCTCCCAGCAAAAGTGGGCGGGCGAGCACAAGCTCGAAGTGGTCGGCTTCGACAACAAGGCCAGCCCGCAAGAGTCGCTCACCCAGCTCAAAGCCGTGATCGACCAGGGCTACCGCTACATCACCCAGGGCAGCGGCTCCGGCGTGGGCCTGGCCCTGCTGGACGCGATCAACAAGCACAACGAGCGCAATCCCGGCAAGGAAGTCGTGTTCCTGAACTATGCGGCCATCGATCCCGACATGACCAACAGCAAGTGCAGCTTCTGGCACTTCCGCTTCGACGCCAATTCCGACATGAAAATGGAAGCGCTGACGTCCTACATGGCGCCCAACAAGGAGATCAAGAGCGTCTACATCATCGGCCAGAACTATGCGTTCGGCCAGGCCGTCAGCCGCGCCGCCAAGGAGTACCTGAAACGCAAGCGCCCGGACGTCAAGATCGCCGGCGACGACCTGCACCCGATCGCCCAGGTCAAGGATTTTTCGCCCTACATCGCCAAGATCAAGGCTTCCGGCGCCGATACCGTCATCACCGGCAACTGGGGCGCCGACCTGGCCCTCCTGATCCGCGCCGCCAAGGATGCCGACCTCAAGGCCAATTTCTACACGTACTACGGCATTACCACGGGGGTGCCGACCGCCATGGGCGCGGCCGGCGCCGAGCGCGTCAAGATCGTCGGCAACTGGATGGCCAACAACGACAAATTCCTTGGCAAGGACATCGTCGAAGCATTCAAGAAAAAATACAACGAAGATTACTACGCCGCCCAGACCCACAGCAGCATCGGCATGCTGGCCCAGGCCATCAAGACGGCCAAGACCACCGACCCGGTCAAGGTGGCGTTTGCGATGGAAGGCGCCAAGTTCAACAGCATCAACGGCGAAGTCATCATGAACAAGGCCGATCACCAGTTGCAGCAGCCGCTGTTCATCGGCACCTGGACCAAGACCAACGGCAAGGATGTCAAGTACGACCAGGAAAACACCGGCTACGGCTGGAAAATAGACAAGAAGATCGATGCTTACCTGGCGAACCAGCCGACTTCCTGCCAGATGAAGCGGCCCGGGGCGTAACGCCACGGCTGCGGGGCGCGCCGCCCGGCCACAAGCCGGCCGGCCCGTTCTTGGGCGACCCTTACCCGGGTGGCCCGGATCAGGGTGAACCTTACCCGGGTGAACCTTGCCCGGGAGGCCCTGGCCCGGCAAGACTGTAGGGTGGGCGTGTCCGCTGCGGCGCGCATGTCCACCGCCTTCGCGTTTCCGACCACGGTGGGTTCAGCACGCCCACGCAACCTGCAGACACCTATGGAATTCACACTGTTCACCCTGCTGAACGGGATCAGTTACGGACTGCTGCTGTTCATGCTCTCGTCCGGACTGACCCTCATCTTCAGCATGATGGGCGTGCTCAACTTTGCGCACGCCAGTTTCTACATGCTCGGTGCCTATATTGCCTACACCATCAGCAGTGTGCTGGGATTCTGGCCGGCGCTGGTGCTCGCGCCGGTCGCGGTCGGCCTGATCGGCGCGCTGGTCGAGCGCTACGGCCTGCGCCCGCTGCATAAATACGGCCACATTCCCGAGCTGCTGTTCACCTTCGGCCTGTCTTACCTCGTGGTCGAGCTGGTCCAGCTGGTGTGGGGCCGGGCGGCGGTGCCGTATCCGATTCCCAAGGAGCTCGACGGACCGCTGTTCACCCTGTTCTCGACCAGCTTCCCGATCTATCGCGGCTTCATGATGCTGGTCGCGCTGTCGATGCTGGCCGGTATTTACCTGGTGCTCACGCGCACCCGGGTGGGGCTGGTGATCCAGGCGGCGCTGAGCCATCCGGATGCGGTGGAAGCGCTCGGCCACAACGTGCCGCGCATCTTCATGTGGGTGTTCGGCGGCGGCTGCGCGCTGGCCGGGCTGGCGGGCGTCATCGGCGGCAATGCCTTCGTGACCGAGCCGGGCATGGCGGCCACGGTCGGCAGCATCATCTTCGTGGTGGTGGTCGTCGGCGGCATGGGCTCGCTGGCGGGCGCCTTTGTTGCCTCGATCCTGATCGGGGTGCTGCAAACCTTTGCCGTCGCGCTCGATTATTCGCTGATGACGCTGCTGAATGGCATCGGCGCCAACATCACCATGGACACACCCGGCTACGAGGTGCTGAAACTGACCATTTCGCAAAGCGCGGCCATCTTGCCATTCCTGCTGCTGGTCCTGATCCTGATTTTCCGGCCCAAGGGCTTGATGGGGACGCGCGAATGAGGCTCACCTACACCCCCATGAATCTCGGCCGCTACCTGGTCTGGGGCGGCTTTGCGCTGGTGCTGGTGCTGGCCCCGCTGGTCTTTACCAAGGGCGCGGCGCTGTCGATCCTGTCCCAGATCGGCACGGTGATGATGTTCGGCCTGTCCTACAACATGTTGCTGGGGCAAGGCGGCATGCTGTCCTTCGGCCACGCCGTCTATTCCGGACTGGGCGCTTTCTTTGCGATCCACGCGATGAACAGTAGCGGCATCGGCGCGCTTGTGCCGACCTCGCTGATTCCCCTGGTGGGTGGCGTCGCCGGGATGGGTTTCGGCGTGCTGTTCGGCTACGTGACCACCAAGAAATCCGGCACCACCTTCGCCATGATCACCCTCGGCCTGGTCGAGCTGGTGTTTGCCAGCTCACTGATGTTCCCGGGCTTTTTCGGCGGCGAGGGCGGCATCACCACCAACCGCGTGCGCGGCGCGGCCGTCATGGGCATCACCTACGGGCCGCAGGTGCAGGTGTACTACCTGATCGCCGTCTGGCTGTTCGCCAGCACGGTGGCCATGTTCGCCTTCACGCAAACGCCGCTCGGACGCATGGCCAATGCCGTGCGCGACAACCCCGAACGGGTCGAATTCATCGGCTACGACACGCAATGGGTGCGCTACCTGACCCTGATCCTGTCGGCCTTCTTCGCCGGCATTTCGGGCGGGCTGTCGGCGATCAACTTCGAGATCGTCAGCGCCGAGAATGTCAGCGCCATCCGCTCGGGCAGTATCTTGCTGTTCGTGTTCATCGGCGGGATCGGCTTTTTCTTCGGTCCCTTGCTCGGCACCATTGTCGGCATCTTCTTTTCCGTGATGCTGTCGGACTTCACGCCGGCATGGCAGCTGTATCTGGGCCTGTTCTTCATTTTGCTGGTGCGCTACGCCCCGGCCGGGCTGGCCAGCCTGATATCGATGCTGCTGCGGGTAGCGGGCGCGGGCAAGTTCGCGCGCATCTGGAAGCCGCTGCTGGCGGTGGGCGCGTGCGTGCTGGTCGCCCTCGTTGGCATGGTGATGGGCATCGAAATGCTCTACCACCTGACCCTGGACGCCGCCAACGGCAGCGTCATGACCCGTTTCGGGCAGGCGATCGACACCAGATCGGCCGCACCGTGGCTGGTGGCCGGCGCGCTGCTGGTGGCGGGCATTGTGGGCTACCGGCGCTTCCAGCCGGGATATGTCGCCGTCTGGAGTGACGTGAATGCGGAAATCGTGGCACAACAGCGTGGAGGTATCGCATGACGACGGCCGCACTTGAACTGAAAGACGTGCGCAAGAGTTTCGGCCGCTCCGAAATTATCCGTGGCGCCAGCCTGACCGTGCAAAAAGGCGAGCGCTGCGCGGTGATCGGCCCGAATGGTGCCGGGAAATCGACCTTGTTCAACCTGGTATCGGGCCGGTTCGATATCACCTCGGGCGCTATTTGCCTTAATGGGAACAGCATCAGCGGCTTGCGCCCGTTCGAGATCAACCGGCTCGGCTTATCGCGCAGCTTCCAGATCAGTAATCTGTTCGACAAACTGTCGGTGTATGAAAACCTGCGCTGCGCGGTATTGTGGTCGCTCGGGTATCAATACTCGTTCTGGCAGCGCTTGAACGGCCTGCGCGACGCCCATGAACGCGCGGAAGAGGTGTTGGAGCAGATCGGCATGCAGCGCCAGCGCAAGGTATTGGCCGGCGTGCTGACCTATGCCGAACAGCGCGCGCTGGAAATCGGCATCACCATTGCCGGCGGCGCCGACGTGATCTTGCTCGACGAGCCGACCGCCGGCATGAGCCGTTCGGAGTCGGATGCGGCGGTGGAATTGATCCGCAAGGTGACGGTGGGCAAGTCGCTGGTGATGGTGGAGCACGACATGAGCGTGGTGTTCGGGCTGGCCGACAAGATCGCGGTGCTGGTGTATGGCGAGGTGATCGCCTGCGATACGCCGGCCAATATCCGCTCGAATGCGGCGGTGCAGGCGGCCTATCTGGGCCACGGCGGCAGCGAGGAAGCCGCATGAGCGCCATTCTGGAGATCAGGAACCTGCATGCGTTTTACGGCAAGGGACATATTTTGCACGGCGTCGACCTGCAGATCGGCAAAGGCGAGATTGTCAGCCTGCTGGGCCGCAATGGGGTGGGGCGCTCGACCCTGGTCAAGACGGTGATGGGGCAGGTCAATGCCACCGGGTCGGTGCTGTTCAACGGCGCGGAGGTGCTGGGATTGAAGGCATTCCAGATCGCGCACAAGGGGCTGGCGTACGTGCCGGAAAACCGGGATATTTTTCCGACCCTGACGGTGGAACAGAACCTGATCCTGGGGCAGAAAAAGACGGGCGTGGCTGGACGCTGGTCGCTCGAGGATATGTACAACATGTTTCCGCGCCTGCTGGAACGGCGCACGGTGGCGGCCGGTTTTTTGTCGGGCGGGGAGCAGCAGATGCTGACCTTGTGCCGCAGCCTGATGGGCGATCCGGATTTGATCATGATCGACGAGCCGACCGAGGGTTTGGCGCCGAAGATCGTGGCGCTGGTGGCCCAGTATTTATTGGCGCTCAAGGAGAAGGGGATTTCGGTGCTGCTGGTGGAGCAGAAACTGGCCATTGCGCTGGAGATTTCGCAGCGGGTGTATGTGATGGGGCACGGGGCGATTGTGTTCGAGGGGACGCCGCAGGAGTTGCGGGCGGATGCGGGGGTACGCAAGGAGTGGTTGGAGGTATAGGTGAGCTCACAAAAAATAATACGACCGTTCTATTATGATGTATAGTCGAAGACTGCTGAACCCACTAACAAAGGAAGAGACATGAGCGCCGAATACCTGGTCAATGGCAGCGTTGCCGTCATCACACTGAACAATCCACCAGTCAACGGACTGGGTCTTGAGACGCGTACCGCCGCGGTCGCCGGCATTCGCCGCGCGCTGGCCGACGACGCGGTCAAGGCGATCGTCATCACCGGCGCCGGCAAGGCGTTTTCCGGTGGCGCCGACATCAAGGAATTCAATTCGCCCAAGGCCCTCACCGAACCGTCCTTGCACTCGCTGATTCAGGTCGCCGAAAGCTCGACCAAGCCCGTGGTCGCCGCCATTCACACGGTCTGCATGGGCGGCGGCCTCGAACTGGCGCTGGGCTGCAACTACCGCGTCGCCATGCCCGGCGCGCAAATCGCGCTGCCGGAAGTCAAGCTTGGCCTGCTGCCAGGCGCCGGCGGCACCCAGCGCCTGCCGCGCGTGGTCGGCCTGGAAATGGCCTTGAACATGATCGTCTCCGGCACCCCGGTGCCATCGGAAAAATTCGCCGGCACCGCGCTGTTCGACGAAGTCTTCGCTTCCGACGCCAAGCTGATCGACGCGGCCGTGGCCTTCGCCAACAAGGTCGCCGACGTGCGTCCGCTGCCGCGTGTGCGCGACCGCAAGGTGAACTACCCGAACCACGAAGCCTTCCTGCAATTTTCGCGCAACACCGTCAAGGCCATGTCCGGCGCTTTCCCTGCGCCGCTGGAATGCGTCGACACCGTGGCCGCGTCGGTCACCAAAAGGTTTGAAGACGGCATCAAGTTCGAGCGCGAGCGCTTCCTGCACCTGATCCAGACCCCGGAATCGACATCGCTGCGCCACGCTTTCTTCGCCGAACGCCTCGCCAGCAAGATTCCGGACGTGCCAGCCGACACGCCAACGCGCGAGATCAAGCAGGCCGCCATCATCGGCGCCGGCACCATGGGCGGTGGCATCGCCATGAACTTCGTCAACGCCGGCATTCCCGTCATCCTGCTCGAAACCAGGCAGGAAGCGCTCGACAAGGGCATCGCCACGATCCGCAAGAACTACGAAAACACCATGAAAAAGGGCAAGCTCACGCCCGAGAAGTTCGAACAGCGCGTTGGCCTCATCAGCGGCACGCTCAATTACGCCGACATCGCCCAGGCCGACATCGTGGTCGAAGCCGTGTTCGAAGACATGGGCGTGAAGGAATCGGTCTTCAAGCAGCTCGACGCGGTGATGAAGCCGGGCGCGATCCTGGCCTCGAACACCTCGACCCTGGACGTGAACAAGATCGCCGGCTTCACCAGCCGCCCGCAGGATGTGGTCGGTACCCACTTCTTCAGCCCGGCCAACGTGATGAAGCTGCTGGAAATCGTGCGCGGCGCCAAGACCGGCAAGGACGTGCTGGCCACCACCCTGGCGCTGTCGAAAAAGCTGCGCAAGACTGGCGTGGTATCGGGCGTCTGCGACGGCTTCATCGGCAACCGCATGATCGAGCAGTACAGCCGCCAGGCCGGTTTCCTGCTGGAAGAAGGCTGCTTGCCGGAACAGGTCGATAAAGCCGTCGAGAAATTCGGCTTTGCGATGGGTCCGTTCCGCATGGGCGACCTGGCCGGCAACGATATCGGCTGGTACATCCGCAAGCGCCGCTATGTGGAATCGCCGGAGATTACCTACTCGAAAACCGCCGACCTGCTGTGCGAAATGGGCCGCTACGGCCAGAAAACCAGCGCCGGCTGGTACGACTACAAGGCCGGCGACCGCAAGGCCTATGCCTCGAAGGATGTCAACGACATGATCGTCAAGCACTCGGCCGATATCGGCGTCGAGCGCCGCAAGATCAGCGACGAGGAAATCGTCGAACGCCTGGTGTATTCGCTGGTCAACGAAGGCGCGCGCATCCTGGAAGAGGGCATTGCGATGCGCGCTTCCGATATCGACATGGTGTACCTGACCGGCTACGGCTTCCCCGTGTTCCGCGGCGGTCCGATGTTCTATGCCGATACGGTCGGCCTGGCCAATGTGCTGATGGCAATGGAGAAATACGCCAAGGGCCGCCATGGCGACGCGTGGGCGCCGGCCCCGCTGATGGTGCGCCTGGCCGCCGAAGGCAAGGGCTTCAATAGCTAAGACAGCGGTATCGCACCTGCAAAAGGCAGCCCCGGCAATCCGGACGCTGCCTTTTTTATTGCCTGTAAAAGCTTGCCTTGCCCTGCGCTGTCCATTATATTGGATGAATGGATACAATAATAGACGATACAGGCGCTGCCATCGCCCGCCGGCTGCGCCTTGAACGCGACGCGCGCGGCTGGTCGCTGGCGGACCTGGCGACCCGTTCCGGGGTGGCCAAGGCCACCATCAGCAAGATCGAGCGCGAAGAAACCAGTCCCACGGCGGTCATCCTGGTGCGGCTGGCGGGCGCCTTCGACCTGACGCTTGCCGGCCTGCTGCTGCGCGCGGAAGGCCATGACGACGCCAGCCGCGTGATGCGCGCGGCGCAGCAGCCCGTGTGGCGCGATCCGGACAGCGGCTACCTGCGCCGGCAAGTGTATGCGCGCCCTGATCATCCCGTGGAGATCGTGCAGGTCGACATGCCGCCCGGCCAACGGGTGGTGCTGCCGGCCTCGTCGTACGCGCATATCCGCCAGGCGCTGTGGGTGACGGCGGGGCCGTTGACAGTGCTGGAGGGCGGCGAGCAACACCGCCTGGAGGCCGGCGACTGCCTTGGTTTCGGTCCGCCGTCCGAGGTGACGATTGCCAATGAGGGAACGGACAGCTGCCGTTACCTGGTTGTACTTTCAAGGAGCTGAGCATGCCCGACATCCACATTCGTCCGCTAGTCGCCACCCCGGCCCTGATCGACACGCTCGCGCGGCTACTGGCCGAGGTGGTCGCCCAGGGCGGCTCGGTCGGTTTCATGCATCCGCTGGCCGGCTCGGCGGCGCGGACCTTCTGGGAACGCGCGCTGCAAGCGGCGGTGGATGGCCAGCGCATCGTGTTCGGCGCCTTCGAGGACGATCAGCTGGTGGCCACGGTCAGCCTGCTGCTGGACTGCCCGCCCAACCAGCCGCACCGGGCGGAAATCGCCAAGATGATGACCTTGCCGCGCTGCCGGGGACGCGGGATCGCGGCGGCCCTGCTGCAGGCTGCCGAGGCCGCCGCCGTGGCACGCGGCAAGACCCTGCTGGTGCTCGATACCGCCAGCGATGGCGGCGCAGCCGGGTTATACGGGAAACACGGCTTCACCCTGGCCGGCGAGATTCCCGACTACGCGCTCAAGCCTCACGGGGGCCTGACGGGAACGCTGTTGTACTGGAAGCGGATCGGGGTTCAGGAATTGCGGGTAGGGTAAATGTAAAAGAAGTCGTCGTCGCGTTCCCAGCCTTCCGTCTCATACAGCGCTTGCGCGCTGGTATTCGTGTTCGCGGTTGACAGCGCGAGACGGATCGCCCCGGCCGACTTTGCAAACTCAATGGAAGCGGCAAGCAGCCCGGCGCCGACGCCCTTGCGCCGGCCCGCTTCATTGACAAACAAATCGTTCAGGATATAGATTCGTCCGAGGGAAACACTCGAAAAGCTCGGATACAACTGCACAAAACCGATCGGATCGGCCCCTTCATGCGCGATGAACACGACCGACTCGGCGTGTTGAATCCGGTCTGACAGAAATTTTTTCGCAGCCGGCACATCGCTTTCGCGTCCGTAGAACTGGCGGTAGCCATCAAATAAAACCGACAACGCGTCAAGATCGGCAAGTCCTGCCTGACGAATATCCATCGTGCTCATGCGCTTCTCAATCCAGGTAAGTGTGATGCAGGCTGCCCTGCGTAAATGACAAATGTATCATCAAACAGACAAGCCCGTGCCGTGGGGCTTGACCTTGACACCAGCGTCAGGCTTTAGGCTGTGCCATGAGTCGGGCAAGTCCTGCCTGAACCAACACAAGGTCGATCTGATGAACAGAGTCAAAATCCACACCGGCCGCATCGCTGCACGATGGCCGGCCTCGCTGTTGCTGCTGTCTTTGCTGAGCGTCGTGCCGGCGGCGTCACGGGCAGCGGAGCAAACACGGGCCGAGCAGCCCGCCTGCGGCACGCAGCAGGCCGACCCTGCCGCGGCCAATCCGGAAACCCTGGTCAGGGCGCTCTACGCTATCGTGTCCGCACCGGCCCATGGCACGCACGACTGGGCGCGCCTGGAGCGTCTTCACGCACCCGGCGCCATGATTACCCCGACCCAGCATCGCGCTGCGGTTGCATTCGCGGCGGCGCCGCAAGCATTGTCAACATTCGTCGAGCTCAACCAGCGCCTGTTTGCCGACCGTGGCTTTCATGAACGCGAGATTTTCCAGCGCGTCGAACGATTCGGCCACATCGCCCACGTCTGGAGCGGTTATGAAACGCGCGAGCATCCAGGCGGCCCGGTGCAGCGTCGCGGTATCAACAGTTTCCAGCTGTTGCACGATGGACAGCGCTGGTGCGTGCTGTCGGCAACGTGGGATAGCGAAACCGCCGACCACCCGATGACGGCGGGCGATGCCGTGGATGGGTTCAAATAGCCGGTCCGGATGGGCTACACTTCGGCAACTCGGACCGGCCTGTTCGTTGCAGGCGGAACCACGGTCACGTGGCGCCCGGCATGGCCGGTCTCGCATATTCAGTGGAGCAATCGTGATGTTAATTGGTGAGCTGGCGAAGAAAACCCTGTGCAGCGTGCGCGTGATCCGCCACTACGAGCAATGTGGGCTGTTATTGTCCAAACGGAGCGGGAATGGCTATCGCCTGTTCGATGAGGCGGCGGTGGAACACGTCATGCGCATTCGGGTGCTGCTTCGCAACGGCTTCACTGTCGATGAAATTCGCCCGGTCACGTCGATGCTCGATGCGCGTCCGAGGGCGCTTGTCTGCGGCGACGTGATTCGTCTTTACGAAAGCAAGGTCGACGAGATCGATCAGCGTATTGCTGAACTCACCGAGGTGCGCGACCGGGCAAAGCGGCGTTTGCACGTCATCATCGAGCAGCGCAATCAGGGCGGGCCGGACGGACCGGCACCGGCGCCAGCCAAAAAACAGGGGTAAGCAAGATGGATGAAGCGATCAAACAGGACATCGTGAGCCTGGGCCGCAAGGCGCATGATCTGACCGAAGCGGCCTACCGGACGCACCCGTCGACGCGCGGTGACGCGGCCTGGGCCGACAAGCAGAGGATCTTGCTGGCGGATATGGCCCTCCACCTGCTGCAAACGGCGCTCGCAGACGGCGCGCTTTCAGCCGACGCGCTCAAGCAAAATCTGTATGCGATCCTGACTGTGTCCGACCAATTCATCCCCGGCTGCGGTTTGAAAGCGAGTGCCGATCAATTTGATGGCCGCTGACATGCGCCATCCATTGCCACCCTGGCGCCGGATACCGCTTCCGCCACGGGCGAGCGCTGCTAGAATGTCCCTACGAAAATATTTCCAAAAGGATAATCCATGCGCAGCACGCTAGTGTTCCTGGTCGCCGCCCTGTTCAGCAGCGCTTCCGTCCATGCCGATCCGCTCGACGACGCTATCGCCGCCGAAATGAAACGCAGCCATGTGCCCGGCATCGGCATCGCGGTTGTGCGGAACGGCAAAATCATCAAGGAAATGGGCTACGGCGAAGCCGATGTCGAGAACGGCGTGCGGGTGACGCCGCGCACCGTCTTCCAGTCCGGATCGGTCGGCAAGACCTTCACCGCCGCCCTGGTGATGCTGCTCGCGGAAGACGGCAAACTGTCGCTGGACGACCCGGTCTCGCGCCATCTGGCCGGCACGCCCCCCGCATGGGAAGCGATCACGATCCGCCACTTGCTGACGCACACCTCCGGCCTGGGCGATCCCTACGCCAGGCTGGACCTGCGCAAGGATTACACGGATGAGGAACTGATCGCCCTGGAAGCGACCATCCCGACCCTGTCCGCGCCCGGCGAAAAGTGGTCATACAGCAATATGGGCTATCACTTGCTGGGGTTTATCTGCAACAAGGCCGGCGGCAAGTTTTATGGCGACCAGCTGCGCGAGCGGATTTTTGCGCCGCTGGGCATGAGCACCCGCATCATGAGCGAGAGCGATATCGTTGCGCACCGCGCGCGTGGCTACGAGCGGGTCGACGGCGCATTGAAGAACCAGGAATGGGTAGCGCCGCGCCTGAACACTACGGCCGATGGCAGCCTGTACCTGACCGCACGCGACCTGGCGCTGTGGGACCTGGCACTGTATGGCGACAAGATCCTGAACGCCCGCATCCGCGAGGCCAGCTGGACGCCGGTGCGATTGAATGATGGCAAGACCGCGCCGTACGGCTATGGCTGGCAACTCGATTCACGCAACGGCCATCGCCTCATCGGCCACGGCGGCTCGTGGCAGGGGTTCAAGGCGCAACTGAGCCGGTATGTGGATGACAAGCTCACCGTCGTCGTGCTGGCCAATTCGGCCGCCGCACGGCCGGGCAAGTTTGCCGATATCGTCGCCGCCCATTACGTGCCGGCGCTGGCGCCCAAGCCGGCCAAATCGATTCCCGACACCGAGCCGGCGCTCAGCGCCCGTGTCGGCGAGGTCCTCGAACAATTACGCCTGGGCCGCCTTCCCGCGGGACTCAATGCCAAGGCTGCGGCACTGATGACGCCGGAACGGCTGAAGATGTTCGGCTCCGAGGGCCGAGAATGGGGGCCCATGCGCTCGCTCGAACTGCTGTCGCGCGAAATCGATGGCGAAGCGCGGCGCTACCGCTACCGCGTTCATTTCGCGAATCTGGCGACCTTGGTCAGCATCGGCTTCGACAAGGCGGACCGGATCGACATCCTTTCCGTGCGCCTGGAGTGAGCGGGGAGGGCGCGCTCTCCGGGAACTGATCGCCGCCCTTCGCCATACCGAAAAGTACGGGCGGCGCCACACCAACCATTGGACTTGCCAATGCCATTCGGTATGATGGCGCATGGACGATAAAAAGAACCGACAGAGCTGGCTTAGCGCCGGCTTGCAGGCACTGGCCGAGGATGGACCCGAAGGTTTGCGCATCATGCCGATCGCGCAAAAGATGGGCGTCACCAAGGGCAGTTTTTACTGGCATTTCAAGAATCTGGAAGATTATCAATCGGCGGTGATGGAAGAGTGGGAGCAGGTTCACACGCAGCGCGTGATGGAGATTGTCGACCAGGAGAATATCGATGTCGGCAGCAAGCTGGCGAAGCTGTTCACCGGCGGGCCGCCGCACCTGTTCACCCTGGGCCGGGCAATTCGCGCGTGGTCCATGAGCAATGAACAGGTCAGGGAAGTGCAGCAGCGTGTCGATCGCAAGCGGGTCGATTACGTCGCGAAGCTGTTGACCGATATCGGCTGGCCGCCGGAGCAAGCGCCGGTGATCGCGCGCTGGAATTACTGCGCCTTCATCGGCCATGCCGCCATCGGCGCGCCGGAGATGAGCGAGGCCGAGATCCGCACGGTGGTGCAGTTGCTCAAGCCGCCGGGCAAAAACTAGGGCGTCGCGCTAGACCAGCCATCCCCGGCCGACGGCCACGAGCACGATCGACACGGCAAGCAGCCCCCACAGCGGCGATTGGGGAAAGGCGACGATCCCCGCCGCCCCGATCGCGCAGCCGTACAGCCCGATCAGCCCGAGAGTCGCGAGGTCGTTGGCTGCGGCTGCGCGCAGTGCCAGGTGGCCGCACAGGGTGAGCGGCGCTCCGAAGGCGATGAACCAGAACGCCAGCCGGCGCCCGTCATCGGTGCCGAAGCGGTTGGCCAGGCCTTCATGCCAGGCTGCGCTCAGCGTGGGATGGAAGCGTGCCAGGCCGAACAGGATGTGCAGCAGGCCCAGGGCCAGCAGGGCGCTGGCGGCAGCGTGTTTCCAGGTAATGCCCATCGGTGTATCCTTTAGCGTCAAGCGCGCGGCGGGATGCCACGCGTCACCATACTCCATGGTATGGTCGAGATGATGACAGTTGAGGCCCAGTTCGTCAATACCCTGAGGTATGGTGTAGTGGATTGACATATTGTCGATCAATGACATAATGTCAGTCATGACCATCACCGAAAATGCATTGCTCCTGCGCGAGGCAAAGAAAATCGTCGAAGCCCTGGGCCGCACCCTGGCGCCCATGGTGGAGGTGGTGCTGCACGACCTCACCCGGCCGGCGTCGTCCATCGTGGCGATCTCGAACAACCTGTCCGGCCGCGAGGTGGGCGATCCCACCACCGTCATCGGCCTGGCGCGGATCACGGACCCCGCTTTTCCCGACATCCTGCAAAATTATCCCAACCAGTTTCCGGACGGGCGTCCGGCGAAAAGCACCTCGATCGGCCTGCGCAACAGCGACGGCGACTACGTTGCCGCGCTGTGCCTGAATGTGGACGTGTCGGTGCTGACCAGTATCGCCGCCAGCCTGTCGCAGCTGGCGCAAACCCAGCCGGCGCAGACGCCGATGCGCGAATCGCTGGCCTCGCCCCGCCTGGACGAGCTGCGCGCCACCCTGGAGCGCTTTGCCGCGCAACTGAACAAGACCCCGCACGCCCTGAGCCCGGCCCAGCGGCGCGAAGCCGTGCACCAGCTCGCCCAAGCCGGCCTGATGGACCTGAAAAACGCCCAGGCCGTCGTGGCGTCCATGCTCGGCGTGGCCCGGCCTACCGTCTACTCCTATCTTCCACAGAAAGATCCATCGCCATGATCCAGCTTCCCATTTCTTTCGACGACGTTGCGCGGGCGCACGAGCGCATCGCCGGGGCGGTCCATCGCACGCCGGTGCTCACCTCCACGACCGCCAACGCCCTGAGCGGTGCGCAGATCTTCTTCAAATGCGAAAACCTGCAGCGCACCGGCGCCTTCAAGATGCGCGGCGCCTACAACGCGCTGGCCCAGTTCACGCCGGAACAGCGCGCCTGCGGCGTGGTCACGTTTTCGTCCGGCAACCACGCGCAGGCCATCGCGCTGGCGGCGAAGTCGCTCGGTATCAAGGCGGTGATCGTCATGCCGCATGATGCGCCTGCCATCAAGGTGGCGGCCACGCGCGGCTACGGCGCCGAGGTGGTGATGTACGACCGTTATACCGAAGACCGCGAGGCGATCGGCAACGCGCTGGCGCTGGAGCGCGGCCTGACCCTGATTCCGCCCTACGACCATCCGCATGTGATGGCGGGGCAGGGCACCGCGGCCAAGGAACTGATCGAGGATGCCGGCCCGCTCGACGTGCTGCTGGTGCCGCTGGGCGGCGGCGGCCTGCTGTCCGGCTGCGCGACGGCGGCCAAGGCGATGAATCCGCTCTGCCGCGTGCTTGGCGTGGAACCGGAAGCGGGCGACGATGGCAAGCGCAGTTTCCGCAGCGGCGAGATCGTCCACATTGCCACGCCCGATACCATCGCCGATGGCGCCCAGACCCAGCACCTGGGCAAGCACACGTTTGCCGTGATCCGCGAGCGCGCCGATGATATTTTGACGGTGTCCGACGCCGAACTGGTCGAGGCGATGAAGTTTTTCGCCGGGCACATGAAGATCACGGTGGAGCCGTCCGGTTGCCTGGGCGCGGCCGTCGCGCTCAATCCGCGCATGGACTTCAAGGGCAAGCGGGTCGGCGTGATTGTCTCGGGCGGCAATATCGACCTGCAGCGCATGGCACTGCTGATCCAGAAGGGAGCCTGAGCATGCCTTTGTCTTCCTATCTCGATGCCCATCCACGCCTGGGCGAGGAAACCTATATCCACGCCTCGGCGCAGGTGATCGGCGATGTGACCCTGGGCGATCATTCCTCGGTCTGGTGCAATACGGTGGTGCGCGGCGATGTGAATCACATCGTGGTCGGGCGCTGTTCGAATATCCAGGATTTCGTGATGTGCCATGTCTCGCACAAGCATCCCAACAAGCCGCTCGGTTCGCCGCTGGTCATTGGCGACTACGTCACCATCGGGCATAACACCATTTTGCACGGCTGCACCATCGGCGACGAATGCCTGATCGGCATGGGCGCCATCGTGATGGACGATGTGGTCATTTCGCCCAGGGTGATGGTCGGCGCCGGCAGCCTGGTCCCGCCCGGCAAAGTGCTGGAAAGCGGCTATCTGTATGTTGGCCGCCCGGTAAGAAAGGTGCGCGCCCTGACGGAGGCCGAACTGGCCTTCCTTAAATACTCGGCGGAGCATTATGTCCGCGTCAAAAACAATTATTTGGGCAGCGTGTGAAAGGGGCGGTGACACGATGTGCCTGGCTGGCGGCTGCAATGCCCGCCGCGCCCGCCCGCCGATGATCGCGCTCGACGAATTGCTGGCACGTGTCAATGCGGCGTTCGGCCTGCATGTTTCATCGTTCACGGCCCTGATCGAACATCAGGTAGCGGCAAGCCGTTGGCGGCGCCTGGATACGCCGGAACATATCGACGATATGGGGATCATCGGCCTGGTCGATGCAAGCGCCTTCTTGCCGGAAGCGCTGGCCGTCGTCACCGACGAATCGTACGATAAAACCGTGGGCGCTTTCGCGGTGCACCGCGACGACCTGCGCGCCTTCGCCGGGGCCTATCGTGAGCGCAATGGGGTGGCGATGTTCAATGGCGATACCCTGATTGTCGGTATCGAATCGAAGCTCATCTGGATGTTTCATCACGAAGGCGTGTGGACCCTGTTCGATGGGCGCCGCGCCGCAATGGCTGACTGACGCGGCAACCGCAAGCCGGCAAAAAAAATGCCGCTCGGGAGAGCGGCATTTTGACGACAGCACCAGCGACTCAGTCGGCGGCGTAGATGTCGTTATCCTTGGTTTCCTTGACGAACAAGCCGCCAATGACAACCGTGACCAGCGCCACGATGATCGGATACCACAGGCCGTAGTAAATATCGCCCTTGTACGCCACCAGCGCGAAGGCGGTGGTTGGCAGCAAGCCGCCGAACCAGCCGTTACCGATGTGGTAAGGCAGCGACATCGAGGTGTAGCGGATGCGGGTCGGGAACATTTCAACCAGCATGGCCGCGATCGGACCGTACACGGCCGTCACATACAGCACCAGGATGAACAGCAGCAGCACGACCATCGGCTTGTTGATCTGCTCGCTGTCAGCCTTGGCCGGATAGCCGGCCGCTTTGATCGCTGCGCCAATTTCCGTTTTCAGCGCCGCTTCCTTGGCTTTGCTGTCGGCATTGAAGTTCAGGCCGTCCGGGGTCATCGTTGCCGTGAACGAGGTGTATTCCTTGTCGCCGATGCGCACCTTGGCGACCGTGCCGGGTGGCGCATCGTCCTTGGTGTAGCTGACCGATGACGCGGTCAGCATGCCGGTGGCGATATCGCATGACGATGGGAATTTCTTGGTGCCGGTCAGGTTGAACTGGAAGTGGCAGGATTCAGGATCGGCCACGACCACGACTGGCGAACTGAGCAGCGCTGCTTCCAGGGCGGGATTGGCGAAGTGGGTGATGCCCTTGAAGATAGGGAAGTAGGTACAAGCGGCAATCGCGCAGCCCAGCAGGATGATCCATTTGCGCCCGATCTTGTCCGACAGCGTACCGAACACGATGAAGAACGGGGTGGCCAGCAGCAGCGAAATGGCGATCAGGATGTTGGCGGTGGCACCGTCGACCTTGAGCGTCTGGGTCAGGAAGAACAGGGCGTAGAACTGGCCGGTGTACCAGACGACGGCCTGGCCCATGGTCAGGCCGACCAGCGCCAGGAAGACGATCTTGGCGTTCTGCGGCTTGAGGAAGGCTTCCGACAGCGGCGCCTTGGAGGTTTTACCCTCGGCTTTCATCTTGGCAAACGCTGGCGATTCGTTCATCGACAGACGGATCCAGACCGATACGGCCAGCAGCAGCACGGACACCAGGAACGGGATACGCCAGCCCCAGGCGGCAAACTCGGTTTCGCCCATGGCGGTACGGGTACCGAGGATCACCAGCAGCGACAGGAACAGGCCCATCGTGGCGGTGGTCTGGATCCAGGAGGTGAAGAAGCCGCGCTTGCCGTGCGGCGCGTGCTCGGCGACATACGTTGCCGCACCGCCGTACTCGCCGCCCAGTGCCAGGCCCTGCAGGATGCGCAGCGACACCAGGATGATCGGGGCGGCAATACCGATACTGGCGTAACTCGGTAGCAGGCCGACCACGAAGGTCGAGGCGCCCATGATCAGGATGGTGACCAGGAAGGTGTACTTGCGGCCGATCATGTCGCCCAGGCGGCCGAACACCAGCGCGCCGAACGGACGCACGATGAAGCCGGCGGCAAACGCGAGCAGGGCAAAAATGAAGGTGGTGGTGGGGTCGCCAATGAAAAACTGCTTGGCGATGATGGGAGCGAGCGAGCCGTACAGGTAAAAGTCATACCATTCGAATACCGTGCCGAGGGAGGAGGCGAAAATGACTTTGCGTTCTTCTTTGGTGATCCCCGAGTCTGCGGTGATCCCCTTGCGCCCGTCGCCAGTGATGCCGGGTGTAATTGCCATATATGTCTCCGTGTTTAATATTATTGCGTCATCGGAATAGCCGTGTAGATCCAGCTGGATCTGAGTGTGGACTGCGAAACTTACGCGATGCTTGCTTGAAACTTACACGAAACTTACTTTTTCGATATCGAAAAATCAGGTCCTTTGTGTAAATACAATCATGTGTTGCCAAATGGATTTGACGGATATGCAAATAGGGCGAAAAGGCGACTGCGGAGGATGTAAAAAAGTGCAGTCCAAAGGAATGTTAGCGTCGGTGTAGTGTCGAATTGATGTGCTCTATTGTTCATAACGCAAGGTCACCAGACGACGTTCGTACAGATGGGCTCCAAGGCGGTCACTGGGTGGCCAACACGGGTCGACGTCGTGTCAGCCACATTGAGGACAAGCATTGGGTCGTCAAGATTCCCCAGCAATAGGCGAATTGGCACGACCGTCAACGCTGCCCTGACAAAACTCTACTGGCGTGTGGGGCGACGTATCCGCATTGAAATGCTATTAGTAGCGCGCGGACTATGCAAAATAGATCGTTGCGGTACTGGCTAAACAATTGGAAGCAGAGTACGGGCGTGGCGTTGGGGTCAAAAATCTGTACCGCGTGTTGCGCTTCTCCGTGCTGTTCGACAGTGAAGAAGTTTTCTACGCGCTGAGTAGACAATTGAGTTGGACGCATTTTCGTTGCCTGATGTACATTGACGATCTTTTTAAACGGACAAGGGGAGCGTCACGAAGAGGACTTGTCGCTTGCTGTATTCGCTAGCGAAAGAAGACGGTTTGGTCGAGTAAAGGCAAAATCAGGTTATGATTAAGGAGTCATATCGATAACGCCACTCATCGACGAAGGCCACCATATGCAAGCACCACTGCAATCAAGAGATGACTCTGATGCCGTCCAAACGAAAACTGCCAGCACGGCCACGCAGGAGCGGATGTTTGTGGACGACCGGCCAGCGGCGGTGGCGCAACGCAAACTCGCTGACATGATGAATAACAGCCCGCACGTGCTGCAGCAACGGGCGTTGGGGGCCGCCATTCAAAACAGCCCGCAGTTGGCGGCGCAGCGTCATAAAATCAATGCGCTCTTTAGTGGAACAGTTCAACGGCACGAACACGACTCAATACCCGCACAATTATCGCCTGTACAACGCGATGAAAAGTCCAACAATGGCGGTCTGCCCTACAAATTGATGTCAGGGATAGAGTCGCTCTCAGACATGAGCATGGATCATGTGAAGGTGCACTACAATTCGGACAAACCTGCACAAATGCAGGCGCATGCTTATGCCCAAGGCAGTGAGATTCATGTGGGGCCTGGGCAGGAAAGGCATTTGCCGCATGAGGCTTGGCATATTGTGCAGCAAGCTCAGGGGCGGGTCTTGCCAACTTTGCAGATGAAGGCGGGCGCGGTCAACGATGATCCTTCACTGGAGAAAGATGCCGGCATGATGGGCGAAAAAGCTGCGCAGTTCGAGAGCGACCATGGTGCACGGCCCCTATTGGCGGAGGAACGCGTAGCAGGCGGAGTCACCCAGCGTTTCGTCGGTTCCCCACAGACGGCGAATGACAGTCCCCACGTCTCGCGAAATAGATTCCTTGCAGAAATGATGTGCAACATCCCGAGGGTAGCGCAGGCAAAAACAAGTTCTGATCAGTTTCAGCGGGCTGGTATTGTCCAGCGCCGCATCCTCCTTAATAGTGAACCGCTCGCTTCTTTGAGCGACTTGGGATATTTGCCGAATACGCCGGAGCACCAGATTCTAAGTACTTGGAATGCAGCCGAAGTGGACCATGATTTTGCAGGAGACGACATATTAGACGCTGCGCAAACGTTGGCCAAGGCCATCCGTCGTGCGGGCGAGGTTGATGGCGACGAGGAAGGAAAGTACAAGGCAGAAAATCTGCGGTTTTTTACCAAAGAACCGGGGGAGGAGGGGGGCGACCGATTGCCTACATTGTATTTTAAGGAGAGCCATGGAGGATGGAGCGGTCGTATTAGACAACAACATGGCAGCGGTCCTTTAATCAAGTCGCAACTATACAAAATGGACTATTTCTTCGATACGTCCGAATTAATGCACATTTTCAAGAATGCGATGAGTAAATTGCGCCATGATCTCACAAAGGATGTGGCTGCACTTGGCGAGACCGAAGAGGATAAATTGAAGCGTGAAGACCTGGAGGAGACTTGTAGAGATAATGTATACAAGCTGAAAGCCGGAGTTAAAACAGATCCATACCAGGGTGCTGCGCATTGCGAGATAACTTATCTAAGTGGATTAATAGTTAACACGCACGCATCTGCCGGCCTGACCCATGTCGACCTGGGTGAGTACGACGACGAGAAGATTGGGGACATATACAGTGCCGTGATCGGGAGGGAGTAAAGAATTTGTGAAGCGGTTATTTGGCAGGATGGATCGCTAAAAGTTCGCCAGAGTAGTGCTGATCAATTCACCAGTTCCGGCCCGCCGTCGATGGTCTCGGACAGAGCGTTATCGGACGTTTCACTTTGCCGACACAGGATTTAGTGCGGCTTTTGCCAAGCATTCACTTGCTATGGGGAAAGATCTTGAAGCCGCCATACTGCGCGAGCTGGAATATTTTTTGCTGGAACTGGGAGTTGGGTTCAGCTTCGTCGAGCGGAAACAGCGGGTGCACATTGATCACAATGACTTCTACATCGACTTACACTTCTATAACCGCCGCCTGCTCGCTATTTAAATGAAACTGGGAGAATTCAAGGCCGCGAACAAGGGGTAAATGGAGCGCTACCCGCGCTGGCTTGCGAAGTACGAACAGAAACCAGGCCAAGCGGCGCCGCTGGGAACCATTCTTCCCACCAGCAAAAAATCACGAGCAGATCGCGTTGCTGGAACGTGGGCAAAGTGGCATTCACGTGGCCGGGTACCTTGCCGGTTTGCCTTCGCGGCAATCGCTGCGGGAAAAATTGAATGTGGCGGTTTCCTTGTCACGCACGCGACCTGGGAATCGTATGGATCCTGTTGAATCCGCCTAAGCCGGCACAGTCCTTTCAAAAGACATCATTGTAAGCGCCGGATCAACTACGCCGGCGGGCAGATCGACCATGCGGCCTGTGACGACCTGCAAAGCCACGTCGCGAAGCTATGCCGGGATTCTGGGATCAAGGGCTGCACCAGCCATTCTGGATGGCGCACGATGGCGTCCCGGTTCGTGGCGCAGGATCGCGACCTTGACACCATCCAGTTGATGCATGGGCCATGCCGATCTGGCATGCGCCGATCCATGCCTTGAAATCTCGAAAGAAAGGCTTCGGCGTGCTTTTGCAGATGCTATGATTAGTTTGATATCGCACTCGCTAATGGAAAAGCATGGACAACAGATTAGAACTGAGAAAGTGTCCGACCAGTTGTAGAAGGACGCAGCGGTGCTGCGCCTCACTCTCGGCAAGGTGCCGTACTACGTCAGTCGACGCTTTTCCATCCGCGAGCGCGACGACGGCGTGGTTGCAGCCGACCAGTTGCGCGCCGCCAGCGAGCAGCTGATCAGCGTGCAGCGCGACGCCGTGGCGCGCCTGCGCCTGTTGCGCAAGAACCGCACGGCCATCAAGTTTATGTACGACGCTTCCATGCAAGCGCCCGTGTCATGTTTCGCGACATGGCCGGTGCAGCTCCACTCACCATCCCCGTCACCGACGGACACGCATTCAAGGACCAGACTATGGGTATCTACAAGGTTGCCATCTACCGTTTTGCCGATTGGCCACGCGACGGCGTCGTGCTGACGCCCGTGAAAGCGGTCGCGCTCGGAGCCATCCATGAATAAGCGCGCCCTGTTCATCGCGGCGCTGGCCACGAGCCTGTTGGCCGCCTGCGGCGGCGGCGGCGGCGGGGGCGGTACTGCGCCGCCAGCCGGCGATGTCGTGCTGGCGCCGGTGACCACGCTGGCGGCGGGTGTCACCCAAACGGCGCAGCCCGAGGTGGACCAGTACATGCAGGGGCAACTGGTCGAGCAGCGCATTCCCGGCATGACGCTGGTGGTGGTCCGGGACGGCACCGTTGTCTACAGCAAGGGCTATGGCTACGCCGACCGGGAGGCGGCGCGCGCGGTGAAACCGGACGACCGCTTCGAAATCGGCTCGATCAGCAAGTCGTTCGCCGCCACCGCCATCATGCTGCTGGTAGAGGAGGGCAAGATATCGCTCGACGACAAGCTCGACAAATTCATCGGGGCGGTGCCGCCGCAATGGGGCGGCATCACCATTCGGCATCTGCTGAACCACACTTCCGGCCTGCCCGAATACCCGGACGATCAGACCTTTGCCGACATTTTTGCCAACAAGATCCTGGGAGAAGACGACATGCTGGCCAGGTTCAGGGCGTACTCCCTGAGCTGGGAGCCGGGCACCAAGTACCGGTACTGCAATGTCGGCTACGATATTCTTGGTATTGTCGTGCGCAGGGTCAGCGGCAAGGGCTATTTCGATTTCCTGAAAGAGCGGGTGTTCACGCCGCTGGGCATGCACAGCGCGCGTCTGGTCGCGCCGAAACCGGCGCGCGCGGACAGCGCCATCGGGTACGAGTTCAAAGACGGCAAACATATCCCGTTTGTCACTACCGACGCGATGTCGGTCTACCTGGGCATGGCAGCGAGCGGGATCGAGCTCAGTGCCATGGACATGACGAAGTGGGATGCTGCGCTGTACACCGACAAGATCCTCAAGCAATCGACCCTGGCCCTGATGTGGACCAATAACGCCCTGGTGCAGGCGGCCAATGCCGACAGTCCCGACATCTACTACGGCTTGGGCTGGCAGCTGCGGACCCAGAACGGGAAGCGCTGGGTGTACCACTCCGGCGGCATGCCCGGATACGTCACCGACTTCATGCGCTACCCGGATCAGAAGCTGACCATCATCGTGTTTACCAACCTGAGTGACCAGCATGCGAATGCCCGCAAGATCGTGCGCGCGGTCGCGCCCATGTTCGGCCAAACGCTTTAGTAGTCGCATGTGACGGTGGGCATTTACGCCCGGAGCATCAGGGCGTCAAAAGTAAACGATGGTTCTTGACATCGTTGCTAAATCTTACGTGAAGGGTAAGTTGCCCACGGCATGTCGGGATAATTTTTGGCTTGCTACGACAGCAAGGGCGTGCAGACCGAGTTCGAGGTGTGAGATGCCAGCTTTTCCATGTCCGGCTCCGTGCCGTTGAACCCGGAGGGGATTGTGCCGGCTTGAGAAATCGACAGAGACAACGCCGCTCAGGAGCCGCTTACACAAAATTTTCACGCGTTCATTTTTCTGTACAGAGATGTTTGCCCGCTTCGCGCTGGGTAAGCGCGGACAAGGTGTCGCCTTGCGCCAGCAGGAATGCGCGCACCGCGTCCGGCTCATGGCGCGCGTAGTCGCGCAAGCCCCAGCCGATGGCTTTGCGGATGAAAAAATCGGCTTCGTGCGCGAGCCTGCCGGCATACCCGAACAGCCGCACCTGATCCGTGTCGGCGCGCCAGCCCAGTTGATGCAGCATGGCCACGCGGCGCGTCCACAGATCCGCGTGGCGTACGGCCTCGTCCATGCGCAGCTGGCGCAGCGCCCGGTCCGCCCGCACGACAGTGCCGATCACGACCGCCAGCGCGTCAACCGTATCCCACCACGAGGCCTGGCGCGCCAGCCCGAGCAGCCCATCGATATGCCCGCCATCGAATTGCTTCACATGGGCGGCGAGCAGGTCGATGGCGGCGTACTGGCATTCGCGCTCGGGCTCGCGCCACAGTTCGCCGGCCGCGTCCAGCAGCACGCCGGCAGGCGCATCCTTGAGACTACGGACCAGCGGCTTGAGTGCGGCGCGCCGGGCCGGCGTGGGGATGCCGTAAAACGCGAACTGGTCGCGCATGTAGGCGCTCATGCGCGCCGCCTGGTCCGGATCGGCCAGCGGCGCCAAGGTCTTTTTCACTTGTTCGGCAAGGTTCATGGTCAGGTTTTTCAGGGCCTCGGGACAGGGTGCGCCTGGTGCGAATAATTTTGCGAACGACCGTACTAAAATGTGCTATTCTCGTAGCGATCAACACAGCGCTTTGCGCATATTAATCCAACTCAGGAGACACAAATGATAGATGCCGTCATCGTATCGACCGCCCGCACCGGCCTGGCCAAATCGTGGAAAGGTGCGTTCAACATGACGCACGGCGCCACCCTCGGCGGCCACGTGCTGCAGGCGGCCATTGCGCGGGCTCAGATCGAGCCGGGCGAGGTCGAGGATGTCATCATCGGCTGTGCCAATCCGGAAGGCGCCACGGGCGCCAACATCGCGCGCCAGATCGCCTTGCGCGGCGGCTGCCCGGTGTCCACGGGCGGCATGACGGTCAACCGTTTCTGCTCCTCGGGCCTGCAAACCATTGCGCTCGCGGCGCAGCGCATCATTGCCGGCGAGGGCGATATCTACGCCGCCGGCGGGGTCGAGTCGATTTCTTGCGTGCAGCAGGAAATGAACCAGCACATGCTGGCCGATCCATGGCTCAAGGAACACAAGCCGGAAATCTACTGGCCCATGCTGCAAACGGCCGAAACCGTCGCCAAGCGCTACAACATCGGGCGCGACCGCCAGGATGAATATGGCGTGCAGAGCCAGCAGCGCGCCGCCAATGCCCAGGCCGCCGGCCTGTTCAACGCTGAAATCGTACCGATGACCACTACCATGGGCGTGGCCGACAAGGCTTCGGGCATGCTGCTCACGCGCGAAGTGACCATCAGCGCCGATGAAGGCATCCGCGCCGACACCACCCTCGAAGCGGTGTCGAAGATCCGCAGCGCGGTGCCGGGCGGCGTGATTTCCGCCGGTAACGCCAGCCAGTTTTCGGACGGGGCATCGGTCGCCATCCTGATGAACAGCAAGCTGGCCGAGGCGCGCGGCTTGCAGCCGCTTGGCATCTTCCGTGGCTTTGCCGTGGCTGGCTGCGAGCCGGATGAAATGGGCATCGGCCCCGTGTTCGCGATTCCCAAACTGCTGCACAAGGCCGGCCTGTCGATTGCCGACATCGGCCTGTGGGAACTGAACGAAGCGTTCGCGGTCCAAGTATTGTATTGTGCCGACCGCCTCGGCATCCCGATGGACCGCGTCAACGTGAATGGCGGCGCCATTGCTGTCGGCCATCCATACGGCGTCTCTGGCGCCCGCCTGGTCGGTCACGCGCTGATCGAAGGCAAGCGCCGTGGCGTCAAGTACGTGGTCGCGACCATGTGCATCGGTGGCGGCCAGGGTGCTGCCGGCCTGTTCGAAGTCGTCTGATCCACGCCGGGGCGCGCCGCTCCGGCGCGGCCCCGCTTCCTTCGTCTACCCCGGGGCCCAAGATGCAATCCAAAATACTGTCGCGCCGCGACCTCGACTTCCTGCTGTACGAATGGCTGGACGTGGAGGCGCTGACCGCGCGCCCGCGCTTTGCCGACCACAGCCGCGAAACCTTCAACGCGGCACTCGATACCGCCGAACAGATCGCCACCGAGCTGTTCGCGCCCCATAACAAAAAGAACGATCAGCACGAGCCGCATTTTGACGGGCAAACTGTCACGATCATTCCCGAAGTAAAAACCGCGCTCGACGCCTTTTCCGCCGCCGGCCTGATGGCGGCCGGGCAAGACTACGAGTTCGACGGCATGCAATTGCCGTGCGTGCTGGAAAAAGCCGTCAGCGCCTACTTTACGGCGGCCAACGTGGCCACCTCGGCCTACATTTTCCTGACCATCGGCAATGCCAACACCTTGCTGAAAACCGCCACGCCGCAGCAGATCGCGCGCTTCGTACGGCCTTTGTACGCCGGTAAATTCTTCGGCACCATGTGCCTGTCGGAACCGCAAGCCGGTTCCAGCCTGTCCGACATCAGCACCCGCGCCGAGCCGGACCCGGTCGATGGCCCCGACGGCGAGCGCCAGTATCGCCTGGCCGGCAACAAGATGTGGATTTCCGCCGGCGAACACGACCTGGCCGGCAATATCGTGCACCTGGTGCTGGCCAAGATTCCCGGTCCGGACGGACGCCTGATTCCGGGCGTGAAGGGCATCTCCCTGTTCATCGTTCCCAAGTTCCTGGTGGGCGACGATGGCGAGCCGGGCGAACGCAACGACGTCGTGCTGGCCGGCCTGAACCACAAAATGGGCAACCGCGGCACCACCAACTGCCTGCTCAACTTCGGCGAAGGGCGCTTCAAGCCGCTCGGCAAGGCCGGCGCGGTGGGCTATCTGGTCGGCCAGCCGCACCAGGGCCTGGCGAACATGTTCCACATGATGAACGAAGCGCGCATCGGCGTCGGCCTGGGAGCGGCCGTGCTGGGCGTGACCGGCTATCTGCACGCGCTCGATTACGCGCGCAGCCGTCCGCAAGGGCGCCATCCGGCCGAAAAAGATCCGGTCAAGCCGCAGGTGGCCATCATCGAGCACACCGATGTGCGGCGCATGCTGCTCGCGCAAAAAGCCTATGCCGAAGGCGCGATGGCACTGGTGCTGTATTCGGCGCGCCTGGTCGACGAACAGCGCACCGCGCCCGACCTTGACGCGCGGACCCACGCCGGGCGCCTGCTCGACTTCCTCACGCCGATCACCAAGTCGTGGCCCTCGCAGTGGTGCGTGGAAGCGAACAGCCTGGCGATCCAGGTGCACGGCGGCTACGGCTACACGCGCGAGTACAACGTCGAACAGTTTTACCGCGACAACCGCCTCAACGCCATCCACGAGGGCACGCACGGCATCCACGGCCTCGACCTGCTGGGGCGCAAGGCGTCGATCCAGGAAGGCGCGCTGTTCAAGGCCATCGGCGGCGAGATTGCCGCGACGATTGCCAGGGTGCGCGCGGCCGATGTGTCGGTCGACCTGCATGCGAATGCCGACCTGCTCGAAGAAGAGTGGCAGCGCATCGCCAAGGTCACCCAGGCGCTGTACGCCGTGGGCGACATGAACAAGACCCTGGCCAACGCCAGCCTGTACCTGGAAGCGGTGGGGCATACGGTAATCGCCTGGATCTGGCTGGAACAGGCGCTGGTGGCCACCCATGCGCTGGCTGGCGCGCCAGCGGACGACGACAGTAACTTTTACAATGGCAAGCTGCAAGCCTGCCGCTATTTCTTCCACTGGGAGCTGCCCAAGGTCCAGCAACAGCTCGACCTGCTGGCCAGCATCGACACCACCACGCTCGACATGCAGGATGCGTGGTTCTGAGGACCGACTGAATAATGATCAAACACATCGTCATGTGGAAACTGAAAGACTTCGCCGAAGGCGCCGACCGCGCCACCAACGCGCGCAAGATGAAGGCACAGCTCGACGCCTGCGCCAATATCGTGCCGGGCATGTTCGCCTTCGAGGTGGCGCTGGCCCAGCCTGGCCTGGAAGCAACGTACGACGTGGTGCTGTATTCGGAGTTCGCCGACCAGCAAGCGTTGAAGGCTTACGGCGAGCATCCGACCCACCACGCACTCAAACCATTTTTTGGCGCCATTCGTGAAGCGCGCCAATGCATGGATTACACCATCTGATAACGACAGCTGACTGACAAGGATTTGCTATGCGCACTACGCAAGAATTATTTTCCCTCGCCGGCAAGACGGCACTGGTCACCGGCGGCTCGCGCGGGCTTGGCCTGCAAATGGCCGAAGCGCTGGGCGAGCAGGGCGCCAGGATCGTCATTTCCTCGCGCAAGCAGGCTGACCTGGACGAAGCTTGTGCCCACCTGAAAGAGCGCGGCATCGACGCCAGCGCCATCGCCGCCGACCTGGCCCAGGACGCGCAGGTCCAGCCGCTGGTGGACGAAGCCATGAAGCGCCTCGGCCACATCGATATCCTGATCAACAACGCCGGCGCCAGTTGGGGCGCGCCGGCCGAGGAATATCCGGTCGAGGCGTGGGACAAGGTGATGAACCTGAACATCCGCAGCATCTTCCTGGTGACGCAGGCGGTCGGCAAGGCGTCGATGATTCCGCGCAAATACGGCCGTATCGTGAATATCGCCTCCATCGCCGGCCTGGCGGGCAATCCGCCCGGCACCATGAAAACCATCGCCTACAACACATCGAAGGGCGCTGTGGTCAACTTTACCCGCACCCTGGCGGGCGAATGGGGCGCCTACGGCATTACCGTGAACGCCATCGCGCCGGGATTCTTCCCGTCCAAGATGACCAAGGGCGTGCTGGAAACCATCGGTGTCGAGGCACTGGCCAAGGATGCGCCGCTGGGCCGCATCGGCGACGATGAGGATTTGAAAGGGGCAACCTTGCTGTTCGCGTCGGATGCGGGCAAGCACATCACCGGCCAGATCCTGGCGGTGGACGGCGGAGTAACGGCGGTATGACGGCCTCTACCCACCAGCGCATCGTCCTGGCGTCGCGTCCGCGCGGCGAAGTCCAGCCCGACAACTTCCGCCTTGAGAGCGCGCAACTGCCCGATCTGGGCGATGGACAGGTCCTGATCCGCAATCATTACCTGTCGCTCGACCCGTACATGCGCGGCCGCATGAGCGAAGCGAAAAGCTACGCGGCGAACCAGGTGGTCGGCGAGACCATGATCGGCGGCACCGCCGGCGCGGTGCTGGCCTCGAAGCATCCCAAATTTGCCGTGGGCGACATGGTGGTCGGCATGCTCGGCTGGGCGGAGATGGGCGTGGCCGATGGCGCCACCTTGCGCCGCGTCGATACGACGCAGATTCCCCTGTCGGTCTTCCTGGGCGTGGCGGGCATGCCGGGCATGACGGCCTGGTACGGCCTGAACCACATCATGAAGCCGAAGGCGGGCGACACCATTCTGGTCTCGGCGGCCAGCGGCGCGGTCGGCAGCGTGGTCGGGCAATTGGCCAAGCTGCAAGGCTGCCGCGTGGTCGGGATCGCGGGCGGGCCGGAAAAATGCGCCTATGTCGTCAATGAACTCGGTTTCGACGCCTGCGTCGACTACAAGGCCGGCAATCTGGTGGAAGACCTTGCGGCGGCCACGCCGGACGGCATCGACGCCATTTTCGAGAACGTGGGCGGAGCCAGCTTCGACGCCGCCTTGCCACGCATGAACGCTTTCGGACGCGTTGCGCTGTGCGGCATGATTGCCGGCTACAACGGCGAGGATGTATCGATCCGCAATATGCGTCACATGCTGACCAGCCGCCTGACGATACGCGGCTTTATCGTCAGCGAGCACCTGGAACTGTGGCCGCAAGGGCTGGGCGAACTGGGCGCGCTGGTGGTCAGCGGCAAGCTCAAGTACCGCGAAACGGTGGCGCCCGGCCTCGCATCGGCGCCGGAAGCATTTATCGGCCTGCTCAAGGGCCGCAACTTCGGCAAACAACTGGTAAAGCTCATCTGACATGAAAAACTTCCAAGACAAAGTCGCCGTGATCACCGGCGGCGCGAGCGGTCTCGGCCGCGAATTCGCGAAACGCGCGGCCGGCCTGGGCATGAAGCTGGTGTTGGCCGACGTGCAGCAGGATGCCCTCGATGCGACGCAAGCCGAGCTCGAAGGCGAGGGCGCCCAGGTGCTGGCCATGATCTGCGACGTGCGCAAGGGCGAGCAAGTCCAGGCGCTGGCGGACGCCAGCATGGCGCGTTTCGGCGCCGTGCATCTGGTGTTCAACAATGCGGGCGTGGGATCGGGCGGCTTGATCTGGGAGAATTCCGAGGCCGACTGGGAGTGGGTGCTTGGCGTGAACCTGTGGGGCGTGATCCATGGCGTGCGCATCTTCACCAAATTGATGCTGGAGTGCGCGAAGGACGACCCGCAGTACGAAGGGCATATCGTCAACACGGCCTCGATGGCGGGGCTGCTGAACGCGCCGACCATGGGCGTGTACAACGTGTCCAAGCATGCGGTGGTGTCCTTGTCGGAGACCTTGTATCACGATTTGCAGCTGGTGGAGGCGCCGATCGGGGCGTCGGTACTGTGTCCGTATTTTGTTCCGACCGGCATCAGCCAGTCGCACCGCAACCGGCCGGAGGACGTGAAGATGACGGGCGGGCCGACCGCCAGCCAGAAGGCGGCGCAGGCGATGACGGTCAAGGCGGTCGAGTCGGGCAAGGTGTCGGCGGGCGATGTCGCGCAGATGACCTTCGATGCGATCCGGGATGGCCAGTTCTATATTTACTCGCATCCGGGGGCGCTGGGCAATGTGGGCGAGCGGATGGAGGAGATCGTCAAGGGGATCAATCCGGGCGATCCATACAAGGCGGCGCCGCACATCCGCGATATGTTGCGGGCGAAGATGAAGGGCTGAAGGTTGGCGTGGGCAGGGCTTGGCAGGCGCACTTGCCACCTGGATACCGCGCAGCCTGCTTGACCGACGCCAAGCGGATGTTCGCTTCGCGCAGGTGGACCACAGATTGCCCGACCATGAGCTGCTTGCCGAGGCGGCTCGCGAAGCCGGCGAGGTCGATATGGTAATGGGAAGGGAATGGATGACGATTGGCGCCTGGAAGGCGTAGGCGCCGAGACTGGAACACCAAGCAAAAGGCCGGGGAAACCCGGCTTTCTGCATAGAACTATGCGGATTGTTGCTGTTCCATCGCAAAGTGCTTCTCAATTGCGAGGTCCTGCGCAACACGCAGTTGCGCGGTGAAGACGCGAGCCCACTTATCGCCATGGGATAGCACGGCTCGCATCATGCGATCGAGGATGAAGGCCTCCTCTGCCGCGCATTGCGCGGCAATCTTATAGCCGGCCGCACGAAAAATTTCCACCATTGGCGCAGTGCGGAGGTCCATGCAGGCCAACGCTGTTTGCAGCACGGCGGTCAGGGTAGGGGGGTAGCTCAATGGTGGACCTTCAGCCGGTTCGCAAGAGTCCGAACCATGAGTCGGCTTGGACTGCGCAAACTGAATCGCACTCGCCAACACCACGCAGTGTGCTGCGTGGGGCTGGCCTTGCCTTGCGCAGCATTCGTAGCACCGATAACCTGTAGAGCGCTGCATGAGCGGATCACCGTCGATGAGCTCCGGTCCAATGGCCGCCCAGGTCCCCATCGAGACGTGGGGATGTTCGTGGCCCAAGGGGCGTATGTGCAAGGCAACGCCTCCACCAGTGATGAGCGATTCCAGTTCTTCCGCTGACGGCTTCCAGAACGACACGAGCCGCTGCCCATGTGCATCGGTCTGGTGCATCACAGGCAGTCTGGCTCGGCGTTCAACTTGAATGTCGTCCGGAGCGTTTATCGTGCTCGTGCACAGTGGATGATGAACGATATGCATGCTGATACTCCCAATCTACGTTCGTGGGTGCGACTTGTTCGGTCGCGGCGGAATTGCTGGGGTGCGGAAGGTGCAGCTTGCGAAAATGCAATCAGCAATCAGTTCGGGCAGGTAGATCATCTAAATTGTCGCCAGAAAATATTCGCAGGCAAATCCATCCAGTAGTTTCTCAGGGTCGTTACGGACGGCAAGTGATGTAGGCTGGCCTCTTTTCTTTTTGGTGCGCCAGAAAATATCGTAATCCAAAATACAGAAAAGAAGCCATTGGCATAAATACCAAGTGCTAATGATCCGCATCAGATCAGGCAGCCTCCGCACCCGAGAAAGATATCCCCAGGCATTTTTGGTCATATCATCAAGCTTGATCCAGAGTGCAAACATGGAGTGCCCGTGCAATTGCACCGCTGGACTGGCATCGGGAGGCACTCACAACGAGCCGGAAAAAGATCGCTCCATATCGTCTGCGGACACTGCAATAATGCGGCGCACGTCGTGCTCAACGCGCATTGCACGGCGGCACAACACTGCCTGCCCCAAAACGAAGAAAGTTGGCTAGTTGCCGGTGTTTGCTTGGACTGTGCAGATCGACCGCACGAAAACGCGAGAGTTTCCATACAGCAGAAGACATGGAAATCAAGGCCCCGCCCATGCGCACAAGAAACACTTCACTGAGAAAATATGGCTCCGCGGTAGGGCGCAGGCGCGCATAGCCACCTGTAGCGCTGGTATCGGGGACACAGACATCGTAGGTGGTTTGCCGATCGAATTGGTCCACCTCAAGCTCTGCGCCGGCATCGGATAGAATCCAGTTCAAGCGTTCAATAAAAACGGAGTCTCTGAAAGAGGAAATTTGATTTAAGTCAATTAACCTTAGTTGTGATGCCTTAGCGTATATGGTATTCATCGCACCTCTTTTTTTCGCAGGTAGCATCGTAGAAAATTATTTCTCCGTTTCTAATAGTTTCTATTAATGCCAATCACAGCCGCTTTTGTGTGCGTTGTCGTGAATCAAATCAAGGTAGAGGAATTATGCAAATACACGACGATGTAATGCATGAGATCTCGATATCTTCCAGCAGTGAGGCTGCCTTCAATATATTGACGAAAGAAGCGCTTCGCCTCGGTATGCAGACCGTATCCTGGGTATTTAAACCTCCCGTCGTCTTCGAAGATGCGAAGATTACGACGTTCGATAGCTATGCTCCGGAATGGCATGCGCGCTACTTCCAGAACAACTATCTCGCGTGCGATCCGACCGTCAAACACGGCTTGAACTCGATGCAACCATTTCTTTGGTCTGAGACTAAGGAACTTGCGCCGGGGTTTTGGGAGGATGCCGACTCCTTCGGGCTGCGCGTTGGATTCGCACAAAGCCTGTGGGGGCGTAATGGATGCTGCTCAATGCTTTCCTTGAGTCGTGACCGCACAGAATTCTCGCATTCTGAATTAGCGCTAAAACTACCGCAACTTTCCTGGCTTTCTCAAATCGCCCATACCGGCATGGTCAGGCACCTAATTCCGGCTGAGACGATAAATTCACCTACCGCGCTCTCCACGCGCGAAACGGAGATACTGCAATTGGTGAGCACCGGACTGACCTCTCAACAAATCGCGGATAGACTTCGCGTGACAAAAGCCACCATCGACCGACACATGGAGGCGGTCAGATCAAAACTTCGTGCTGAGAATAAGGTCGATGCTGTCGTCAAGGCGATCCGTTGGGGCCTCATTTAGGCGAGGCGAATTGTCCGGGCAGGAGTTGTGCTTTGAGGCGATCCGTCAAGCACGCGATAGCGATTTGGAGATCGGCGACGGCCGAATAATGATTGGCGACTAAAACGCCAAGTAATCGCACGGATTAAAAGCAAAGCAAGCGGAGCCGGGTAAACCCGGCTCTTTTCGTTTTTCCAAGACTCAACTAGTCGCAGGCGCCCTTTCATCATGAACAATCACTCCGGCCTGCAGCGCAATTAAGCGGCGGGCGCTGGCGATCGTCTGAGGTCGGTGCGCAACGATAATCCTCGTCATGTCGAGAGCGGCGATGGCCGTGTTAACTTCGCTTTCCAAAGCAACGTCGAGTGCACTGGTCGCCTCGTCCATTACGAGTATTTTGGGACGTTTGTACAGTGCCCTAGCCAGCAACACGCGTTGTTTCTGTCCCCCGGATAAGCTGCTGCCCATGTCAGCGATGATCGTCTCGTAACCCATTCGCATGGCTTCAATATCGGCATCTATCTGCGTAAGCTGCGCGCAGCTTTTGATGTGTTCCATGCTGGGTCGTTCGTCGTAAAAGGAAATGTTCTCTGCGAGCGAACCGGACAGCAACACATCGTCTTGCATCACGACCGCCAAGACGCGGCGGTAAGCTCGAACCCCGAGCTGTGAGATCGGTATGCCTCCATAGCGTATTTCACCGTATGTTGGTTTTAAATGTCCCAATATAAGCTTAACTAATGTCGTCTTACCGCACCCGGAAGGGCCGACGATAGCTACCGAGTCGCCCGGTTCAATGGTCAAGTTAATATTCCGAAGTACCCATGGGTCGGCATCGCTGTAACGAAAGCTGACTTGCACCAGTTCGAGTTTGGGGATCAGTTGATTGACATCGCGAGCATGCTCCACATCGGCCTCGACTGGTTCCAGGACAATGTCGGCCAGTCTTTCGCAGTGCACGGAAAGCATCTTGTAGTCGATGAATACGTTGATGAGCGCGCTCATACGCGCGGTAAACATGCCACTGTAGACCGTCAAGGCAATCAACATACCGACCGTAAAATCACCTTTCATCACTATGCCTGCACCGATACACAGTACCAGCGCCGCCGACATGGAGCCAATCATCGTGTTGATATTGCTAAACCACAGGGCCATCTTTTGCGTGCGCACGGTTCGGTTGATAGTATCAGTTTTCATCGCCAGCCACCTTGCCCGCCGATCAAGTTCGCGGCCGAATAGCTTGATAGGCCCCATCGCACGTATCGTTTCCATTAAGCAATTTTGCTCCTTGGCCGCGAGCGCAATGCCTTCGAGATTTGCATCTCGCAGAGGGCGGTACGATACTATTCGCACGATCGCGTAGAGGATGGCCGTCGCGCCAACCACCCCTGCTAGAAGGGGGCTGTAAAGGCACACTATCACCATAGTTAAAATGGCCATGATCCCATCAAGGACCGCACTGACAGCACGCGCAGTCAACAGATCCTGAATTGGCCCGACCGAACCGAAACGGGACAGAATATCAGCGAGTTGACGTTTCTCGAACCAATCCATGGGGAGGCGTACCATCTTGCCGAATACATCGCTGACCCACTGCAGGTTAAGGTGCGTGGTAAGGTAAAGGATGGTGAGACCCCGCATCTGTGACAAGGCCCCTTGTGCGAGCACTAGTAAGACCAGGCCAAACATAAGCACGTTGCGCAAACCACTGTCATTGGACAACAGCACGTCGTCGATCATAAACTGGCTGATCCTGGGGGTGACCAGCATCAGGATTTCGAGTCCAAGTGCCATGGCGAACAGCAGGACGAATGATGGCCACCAGCCATCAAGTTTTCCCATCAGCGCCTTCACCGATACCTTGTGTCGCTCATCGGCAGGGGTGAAGTCGGTTGAGGGACTTAGTTCTAGCGCGGTACCAGTGAATTCGCGGCTGACTTCTTCATAAGACAGATGACGCAGTCCCGCAGCAGGGTCGTGAATAACTACTTCCTTAGCCGTGGCACGGCTTAACACCACGAAATGATTCAGTCTCCAATGAAGAATGGCTGGAGTCTTCACTTCGGGCAGTTCCTCCAGCGACAACGATATCGCGCGGCTGGATAGCTTCAGGCGATCTGCATATTCGGTAAGAGTGAGCATGCT
The DNA here is from genome assembly GCF_030348125.1 of Massilia sp. DJPM01. Taxonomy (NCBI): domain Bacteria; kingdom Pseudomonadati; phylum Pseudomonadota; class Betaproteobacteria; order Burkholderiales; family Oxalobacteraceae; genus Massilia; species Massilia sp. DJPM01. The sequence continues at coordinate 16,314 of NZ_JAQOZV010000025.1, read as the reverse complement.
GACCCCGTTGAGCGAGATAGAGAAGCGCCCACGCAAGGCCGCCAAATCGGTACGCAAGCCCAGGTAGGAGGCCACCATAGCCAGACAGGCTAGACCGCACTCGGCAACTTCTGTCTGGAGAATAAGCGGCAAGTGCGCATTTCTGAAAAATGGGGCGGTAGCCATGTCACGTCTTCCGCTTGGAGCGCCAGTGCCGACGCAGTCTTTCAAGAATATACGGGGGGCCAAGCAGCTCAGCCTTGTTGTCACTATATGGCAGCAAGTCAACGTCTTCTTCCGCCCAGAAAATAAACGCTCCCGGCTTCATGCTGCGCTTCGGGCGAAAACGAATATGCTTAGCATTGGACTTGTAAGGATCGACTATGTAACCGATCTGGAGCATGAATTGCTCGACACCTTGAATGAAATGGCTTGGATTATCGTTAAGTGCAACGACCATTTTGTCAGGCAAATATCGGTAAGGCCCCATCCACATGGCGCCGATCAGCGCACCGGTAAGCGTCCACGGTAAGCTGGCAGGATCAAACCACAGCAGCACAATCGCGGTAAATGTTAGTCCACCCAATGTCAGGATGCAAAGCATCCATATCAATATATTCCAGGTTTGGAATGGCCATAAATAGCGCCATATGCCATAGGCAGGTTTGACAGATAGAACGGTACATCCGCTTTCACAATTGTTCATAATGAAGTCCTTGAAGGCAGCCGCGATTCATATCACGGCTGCAGTTGCAAGATTAGGCGACCATCTGCGCCACTTGACCGTGGGTGGTCCCCGTGAAGGTGGCTACATGCGTTTCGTTCGCCGCTGGCCCGGCTATCGGGACCATTTGCGGTACTTTACCGCCTGCTGGTCCCGTAAAGTGGCCAGTGGGATGGTCACGCTGAAGCAGGTAGTAGGTACCGAGACCGACGAATCCCCCGACAACAAGCCCAGCAGCCGCGCCCCATGGCCCAGCGGTCGAGCCGACCCCCATGCCTTCCAAGGCGGCGGTAACAAACGCAGCCGTCGCTGTCCCTGCTAGTGTTCCAGTCCGGCCAATCAGGAATCCATCTAGCGCAACATGCTCGTAGCTGAGTGGTTCTGCCTCAACCCATTGACCAAGGAACTGGCCGCCTTCCCACGGTTCCGCTATGTGGACCGGCGGCGGTGGAGCCTCAAACACTAACGACACGCCGTGAATTTCGACAACAGCTTCGCGCCCACCTTCCACACCGACCATGCCGATATCCCATACGGAGCTTTGGCCTGGCTCAGGAGGGGCGACGACCCCGCCGCCGCTACCATCACCAGCACCGCCTCCATCAACTTCTAGTCCGCCCACGAGTTGGCTTAGCAGTTTTTTATCCAGCACTTCCATGACATTCTCCATTACGTAGTTTTCACCGTACTCCGCGTGGGCACGATATGTTTTGGCGTTGGTCAGAACGCGGCGCCAATTTTCAGCTACTTCATTTACTTTGTGCCCGTCCTGCGGGTGGCGTGTGCTCCTTTGCAACGCCGATGAGGGGGTCAACCAGCCACTCGATCAGCTTCCGGCGATCATTGAAAATATCCGCTTCAAGCGTCATCCCAGGTTCAAATAGTTTCTGCTTGCCGTACATCATCATGGAATTGGTCGCCATCGTCACGGTTGCGCGATACATTGGGACGTAGGATGTATTGGGACCGTCGGGGGCACTCGCTCTATCATTGATCGGGTTGAGTTCGACCTGTTTAATCGTTCCGGCTACCAAGCCGTACTTCTGGTACGGGAAGGCATCAATGCGCATTTTTACCTGCTGTCCCGCAGCCACCGACGATTTCGCTTGCGAGGGGATCAGCAGCTTTGCCTCAAGCATGCTGCCGGTTGGAAGAACAGTGGCCAGCACTGTTCCTGGCTGCACGGACTGCCCCACGTCGTAGCCCAATGCTGTGATGGCGCCTGCGGAGGGGGCCAAGACGCGTATCATGCTTCGTCCTTCGTGCTCCGCCGCCTCTTGCTCAATTGTGGCAAGACTTTGTTCGGCTTCGGTAATGGCGATCCTTTCACGTGCGGCGAGTGATTCTGCTTCGTTTCGTATCTGGAGCAGGGCGCCGCGTGCGTTGCCGAGGTTGACCTTGAGCGCATTGCGTTTGGCCAGCTCGACATTCAGGGCGTTCTTGTACTGCGCAAGGGTGGCCGGTGACACAAAGCCCTGTTGGGCAAGGGCGTGTTGCCGGTCGTACGAGGTCTGGGCGCTCTTGACCAGTTCGTCACCGATGGTGATCGCGCCAAGATGCGTTGTTAGTTCGCCCTTGAGCAGGCGCTGCTGATCGGCCAAGGAACTGCCACGCAACGCCAGTTGCTGGAGCGTTGCGTCACGGTGCAGGGCAATCTGTTCGCGGCGCATGGCGAGTGAGGCACCGATGCGCGCATCGATGGAGCCAGCCCCGCCAATCCGCTCGGCCGACAGGTCGAATAGCACTTGCCCTGCCTTGACCACTTCGCCTTCTTTGATGTGGCGCGCGACGATGCGGCCAAACTGGGGCGCGACTGCCTTGATAGCGCCGCCTGGATAAATTAGCTGGCCAGTCACTCGCACCTTGCTGCTGTATTCGCCAAAAGCCAGCAGCAGTCCAAGTGCAAGCACGATCAGAGCCCCGCACGCGGCCGCCACCTGCATCGGCACTGGGCGGGCCAACACGATCGCGCCAGCTTTGCGGCTACGGCGGGCCTCAATTACTTCAACCCGTATCGGCACCAGATCCACATGAATCTCCCATTCACGATATTGCCAACTCATTGGATGAGCAGCATTAAAGGCGTGATCCGCGTCGCATGGCGCACACATGCCGATAAGCTTGCTCTTGAGGCACGCACTACAAGACCATCAACGTGGATATAGACGCCACGCGCTGAAGTAAAGTTCAAATTTTTTTGTCGTATGTGCGCACTTCCGCAGCTAACTCGACTGTGTGGTGTGGACCAAACCACACGGTCTAGGATCACGTGCGGCTCGGTTTGTACCATGAAGGGTATTGCCGGGACCATCGGTGCGAATCGACTTGCCGAGATGGTCATCAAAGAAGAGCAGTTGTTGGAGCGGCAGGCAGCCAACGGCACGTGGCGTGAACTGGATGAATTATGGCTGCTGGCGAAGCGGGTTAACGAGGCGGCCAAGCGGCATCTGGCGCAGCTGGCTCCGGCGGCCAATGGCGCCCCCCTCACGCCGACACTGGACATCGCGGTTCTACGTACCCGGACCGTGGAACTGCAGCAATTGCTCGCTGCCGGAGACCTGAAGGCCGACGACGCGTTCGGGCGCTTGCAGGACGCGTTCGGCACACTGATGCCGGACGAATTTGCGTTGATCGAGGAAAGCATTGACGCCTTGGATTATCTAAAAGCGAGCGAGCTGTGCAATCGGCTATTGGAGGCCACCAGTATCGCCCCAAGCGGCGACCTATCGCATTAAAATGGGCCGCAACAGCATTCCAGCCGTTTCTCGGCCAGGACCCATGCAGGGCGCCGTCGCCTATCCGCACCATGCTGCGCGCGACGATGACGGGGGAAGGGATGGCCAGGCGCTCAGGGCAAAACCGAGCCCTTCGACCTTGCCGACACACGTGAGCCCGTCGATTCTCGATCCGGCTCACGCGTGGCCAACGCCGCTTGCTAGGTCGGCATCTTGTCGCGTGGAAGACTGATCATGAATACGCAACCCTTGCAGGGAATATCGCGCACGGTCAACTGCCCGCCATTGGCGGTAATGCTCTGTTTTGCGATGGTCAAGCCCAGGCCGATGCCGCTCCTGTCGACTCCTCCCTGGTTGAACGGCAAGAACATGTTTTCCGCGACGCCCGCTCCCAGGCCGCCGCATTCGTCCTGCACGTCGATATGGATGCGATTGCCCGAAGCATAGGCCGTCAGGACGATCTCCGTGCCGGGCTTGGTGAACTTGAAGGCGTTTTGCAGCAGGTTGGCCACCGCCGCAATGAGCAAATCCCGGGTCCCGACCAGGGCGAGCGTCGCGTCAACCGGGGCCACCCGCAATGTACAGCCGTGCATTTTCGCCGACAGCGATGCGGCGTCGTCGATCTCGGTGATCAGTTCGGCCAGCGAAAACGCATCGAGAACGATATTGCGCTGCCCCAGTGTCCGGACATCTTCCAGCGAGGTGGTGATCAGCTTTTCCAGGCTGGTCAGGCTGCGTTCGAGGATGTTGCCGGTGGCGCCGCTCAGGCTCAGGTTGCCCTGCTTGGCAGCCGAAAACGCCAGGGAAGCCGTGCCCAGCAGGTTGCGCAGCTCATGCGCGAAATAGCCCATCTTTTCGCGCGTGTCCAAGGCATGCGCATCGGCGGCGACTGCATCTTTCAGGAAGCCGAATTCGGTGACCGCTTCGGCAATGGCATTGTCGAGGCAACGGTTCAATGTGCGAAATTCGTTCACTTCGATCGGCGCGTCGCATTCCACGGCAAGGTCCGTGATCGCCTGGCACAGGTCGCCGTAATCGTGGACCACCTGGTCGACGCTCAGCCCCAAGGCCAGCAGGTCCTTGCCATGCCGTGCGGCCGACACGCTCACTTCCGACAAGGCCGCGCCGCCGCCCGCCGGTCCGGACACGCGGCGGCTGTCGAACGGTGTGCTCGTCTGCTCGATGCGCAAGGTGCTGATCAATTGATCGAGGAAGAGCGGAATGCCATCTTCCAACTGCTCGTCGGTGGCGGAGCGGCCGGGCCGCTTGCCGACCTTGACCCGGCACCTGCGCGTCAATTCGTCGCGGTTGTCCGCCAAAAAATCATGCATCATAAGGAGGCCTCGCGCCTCAAGACTTGCTTGAGACAAGCATCGCAGATGTGCCGAGCAATCTTGACGATAACTTATCTTAGCACTGTCTGATCGGCGCACCGAAATACCATTGGTATCTCTTTTGCAAGTACCATGCAGGTGGGTGCGGCGCTCGGCAGTTTGCGTCGCGAGCGAGCCGATGCGGCCGGTCCACTCGCCAGCGGCGCCACGGTTGAATGCCGGGGAGCGCTCCACAGGAATCGGGCCGGAGACGGGACGACAGGGGCCGGTCCGCTTACCCGGCCTATGCGACGTGCCGCTCGCTGTCGAACAGTCCTTACAGCAGCCCCGATTCGCCGGCCAGGCCGGGTTCCACCGCGCAGGCGGTGCCGTCCACGTCAACGCGCGTCGATGCCGGCTTTGCGCCGCGCGGATTCGCGGCGACGCGGCAGTACGGGTCCCGGGTGCACAGCGCGCGTATGTCACGCGACGCAGACGCCGCTGCGCTCATCGACCACGCTGTGCAGCATCGACGTGGGCTCGCCCCTGGCGGGGGCATATAGGCGACCGGCAGTAACGGCTGTATGTTAACATGCGCGCCTATGGCCGATCTCGTATCGCACGAGCGGCTTGTTCGTGGCCAAATCGCTTGACAATTTTTTCATCGGCTAATCATTTGTTTCGATTTGCCTGGCATGACTCACGCAACCCAGCCCGCCATGAGTGCTTCAACCCTTCTTCATTCTCTGTTTAAATACAAAGCCTGGGCGAACGAGGAGCTCTTCTTTGAGCTCGAGAAACTCGACCCTGCGACCCATCAGGCAGAGTTGCATACTGCCATCCGGCTCCTCAATCACATCTACGTGGTAGATCGCATCTTCGCGGCCCATCTTTCCGGCATTGCACACAGCTACACGGCAACCAACACGCCGGAAACCCCCACGTTTGATGAATTGCGCCACGCGGTCACGGAGTCGGACCGCTGGTACGTCGCATACATTGAGAATTTGGCTCCCGACCTTCTGTCGGAAAGTGTGCCGATCAGGTTCACCGATGGTGCCAACGGCCTCATGTCCCGAGAGGAAATGCTGGCCCACGTCGCCACCCACGGTGGCTACCATCGCGGCGCCATTGGGCGCATCATGGCTCAAGTGCCGGTACCGCCGCCGCCAGACGTCTTCACTGTCTATTTGCACCGGTCCGAGCCTGAACGCCGTGCGGGATACCTCTAGCAGGCCAGGTCAGCGCGGACGTAGCGTCGATCCGAACCGGTTGTGGGACAAGCCCCGCCGCCGCCCGCTCAGTCGCCGTGATTGCCGGTTGGCGCCGCGCTTGATGCATGCATGCGCAGTCGTCTGCGCCAGAGGAACGGCGACCCGGCCTTGGCGCTCCGGCAGTGGCGTCCTGGCAAATCAACAATCACATCGCTTGCAATTAGTCTTGGCCAGAAGCACGCGGTTGGCATGCGGCGCAGGACGGCAGAATTAGCCAGCATGCCTATTTGCGGTACTTTGCCATTGCACAATCATGCTCCAGCCCATGTTAATATCACTGCAGCAAATGACATAACGGCGCGTAACGAGACAGTACTGTTGCGTTTCAAGCAACAACAAACCCGCCGCGCCTCACCCGGAGTCCGATCGATGACGCCTTGCCGACTTCCTGCTCGCCTGCTGGCATTGCCGCTGTGCTGCGTGCTGAACCTGGGCGCGCTCGCCGGCGCGGGCGGCGCCAGGGCGGCCGCTTCACCGCCCGAGATGTTGTTGGCGAGCACAGACTGGTTGCCCTACACCGGGGCACGTTTGCCCTTGGACGGCGCGGCGAGCGCGGTGGTAGCGACGGCGGCGGGGCGTTTTGGCTATACCGCGCGTTTCGCGTATTTTCCGTGGCTAAGGACCGTGCAGCTCGGCCACGACGATCCCCGCTTCGCTGGTTATTTTCCGGCCTACTACACGGAAGAACGCGCGCGCGATTGTCACTTGTCGGCGCCGATCAGCACCAGCATCGTCGGCCTGGCTTATCTGAAGAGCACGCCCTTGCATTGGCACAGCGTGGGTGACCTGGCAGGCATGAAGATCGGCGTGGTCGCGGGCTACGCCAATGGCGCCGCCTTCGACGCGATGGTCAGGAAGGGCAAGATCCGCGCCGACCTCTCGCGCGGCGACCTGCTCAATCTCAAGAAACTGCTGGCGGCGCGGGTGCCCGCGATCGTCATCGACAAGGCCGTGCTGCGTTACCTGCTGTTAAGTTCCCCTGAGTTCGCGGGTCAGCGCGAGCAGGTCGTTTTTCACGACAGGATCCTCGGTGAGATGGGGGTGCATATCTGCTTCCAGCGCACGAAAGTGGGGCTGGGCCTGCAGCAGTCGTTCAATGCGGCGCTGCGCGGCATGGATCTCGGCAAACTCGATGCGGCCTACTTCAGGGAGCTCGGAGCCGCCGAAAAACCAGGGGCGAAATAAGCTGCGGCATCGCCATTACCGGCCACGCCATAGCGCCCGCCGGGTGCCAGGTTGGACAATCGGACACGGTCTCGTCTGTAGCACGTAGAGGGTCGTCTTTGTCCACCAAACGCCGTGGTGCCAGGTATGACAATCGCCGTGGTGCCGCCGCGTGCGCTGCATGCCTGCGCTGTCGTGCGCGGCGGACCAACGATCGCATGAATACGTCCAGCCGGCAGGTCAACATAAGTGGCCGCGTCCCTGATCAAGGTGGCGCAGTGATTCCAGTAGATGGTTCACGCCAGCATGCGCTCGTGCAGTTCCGCCGGTGCGTCGTCATACAGCTTGACCACGGTCGAGGTGCGCGTGCCGTAGCCGGGAATTTCGATGCACACCGCCGACAGCCCGCGTTCCAGGTCGAGCGCGATGCCGGTATCGGGCAAGCGCATGTCGGCCGCCCGCGTGGTATCGGCCAGCATTTCGAAATACGCGTCTTCCGGTGCGCCCTGGCACAACAGACTGGCGAACTGCGCCTTGGTGCGCACGACTTTCGGCCACGGCGCGTCCAGCAGACTGTTGGAAATGCCGTAAATCCCCGGTTCCAGCGCCTGCCCGTTGCGCGCATCGCTCGCGCCGCGATTGGAGAACCAGTACATGCCGGTCCGGTCGCCCAGCACCAGGTTGAAGCCGTTGTAGGCGTCGCTGCCGCCGGCAATCTGCGCGATATAGTCGGCGGCCGTCATCGTGCCCGCCAGATAATTGGCCACCAGCGCCCCGCGCGAGGGGGCATCGGTGCGGCGTTCTTCCGGCGCGCGGATATTGGTCAGGGCCGCGAAGCGCGGGCCGTTGGCGCCATCTTGCGTGATGCCCATCCAGCTGCCGCCGAATTTGAGGTCGCGCCCGGCATAGATGTTCGGATGCTCGGGCCACACGCCGGCCGGAGCGGTCGGGCGGTCATAGAATTCGTCGCGGTTGGCCGCAGCGATCAGGGGCACGCCGGGAACGACCTGCCATGCAAAAACAATCAGGCACATGTGCTTATATCCGTAAAAACTTCCGTGTGGCGCGGGCCATCGGTGAACTGGTCCAGGCCGGCTTGCCGAAGCGCGGCCGCCAGTGCGTTGTTGAACCCGTCCGGGGTGGCGAGGTAGATTTCCATCCAGGTCTGGCGCCCATCCTGCGCGCCCGGACGGCGCTTGACCGTGCCCGCCACACCCGTTTCGGCGGCCAGTGCGCCCTGCATGGCGCGCACGCGCGGAGCAAGCTGCTGCGCGTGCTCGTCGCGCACCTTGTAGTAAATATAGAGATCGACCATGGCAGGCTACAGGTCGAGGGCGTCGAGCGCGTAGGGCATGGGCAGCAAGCGCAGGGGCCCGCCGCTGGCCGAGCCGAGGCGTACTTCGCCTTGCCCGATGGCCGCCAGTTTCATTTCCACCAGCGCATCGACACCACCGCTGCCGTTCGGCGCGCTGTTGACGATCATGCCGCAGGGCTGGTCGGGGTCGCCGACGGCAAAGACTTCCTCGCCGCTCGCGGCCAATGCGTCGATGGCGGCCAGCGCCGTACGGCGCTTGAGCTTGCCCAGATACTGGCTGCGGGCGACGATTTCCTGGCCCGGGTAGCAGCCTTTCTTGAAATTGACGCCGCCCAGCAGTTCAAAATTGACCATTTGCGGGACGAATTGTTCCTGCGTCTTGAGCGTTACCTGCGGCACGCCGGCGTGGATGTCGGCCAGGCGCCAGGCATCGGTACCGGCCGGACGCAGCGCGGCGGCCAGCGCCGGCCAGGCCGCCTGGGCCGCCTCGGGCGTGGCCAGCCACTGGTAGCGGGCACTGCCGAACGCGTCGGCCACGCGGATCAGGGTGCCGAGCGGGTGCGCGATGCGGGAATAGGGCGTTGGCGGCAGCGCGCCGAACAAGGGCGTCAGCGCATCCTGGGCGGCGGCGCCGCCGATGCCGAGCAGCACCTGGCCGGCAGCGGCATCGCTCAGCTTGGCTTTGGCGCGCAGCACGAACATGGACAGGCGCTTTTGCAGGGCCGGCTGGATCTCGCGCGCCAGCTGCAGGAAGACCGATTCGCTGGTCCGCCACATCAGGAACGTGGCTTGCAGGCGGCCTTTGGGCGTGCAGTAGCCCGCCAGGCGCGCCTCGGCCAGGCCGAGGTGTTCGACGTCGTTGGTCAGCTGATTGTGCAGGAAGCTGGCGGCGTCGTCACCCGTGACGGCGATCAGGCCCTGGTCGGTGACGGGCGCGACAAAGCCCGGCGCCAGGTCGGCCACGCCCAGGGAATTGCCGAAGTCAGGCACATGGCCGCTGCCATCTTGCGCGAGGCGGGCGCCCTGCGACGAGAGATATTCATTCCAGTTGTTCATAAATTTCAAATATTTCCCGATTTAAGCTTTATCATTACGGCCTCATTATAGAGATGTCGCGTAAATCGCGCCGGCAACGGCGAAAACCACGGAATCGAGCACGGTCTTGTTCAAAAAATTACTCATATTGGCGCTCCTGCTGTGCACCGCAGCGATGACCTACTTCTTCCACTGGGCCAAGGAGCCGATCACCACGTCCGGCGATCCGATTCCGTTCACGGTGGAGTCCGGCAGCGGCGTGGGCGCGGCTGCCCAGCAGATCGCCGACGCCGGCGCCCCGGTCAATCCCTACATGCTGTCGATGCTGGCGCGCGCCACCCAGACCGCCTCCAAGATCAAGGCCGGCACCTACGAGCTCAAACCTGGTACCTCGCCGCGCAAGCTGCTCGACCAGCTGGTGCGCGGCGAGTTCGCCCAGGAATCGCTGACCATCATCGAGGGCTGGACCTTCAGGCAGATGCGCCAGGCGGTGGCCGCCAACAAGGGGCTCAAGCACGATACGGCGAACTTGTCCGACACCGAACTGCTGGCCAAGATCACCACCGACTACAAGGCGGCGGAAGGCTTGTTCTTCCCGGACACCTACCTGTTCGCCAAGGGATCGAGCGACTTGCATATCTACAAGCAGGCGCATGCCTTGCTGATCAGCCGCCTTGGTGCCGCCTGGGAAAAGCGCGATCCGAGCTTGCCCTACGAAAATCCTTACCAGGCGCTGGTCATGGCCTCGATTGTCGAAAAGGAAACCGGCCAAAAGTCGGAGCGCGCCATGATCGCCGGCGTGTTCGTGAACCGCTTGCGGCTCGGCATGATGCTGCAGACCGACCCGACCGTGATCTATGGCATGGGCGACAAATATGCGGGCAATATCCGCAAACGCGACCTCGAAACCGACACCCCTTACAATACCTATACGCGCAGCGGCCTGCCGCCGACCCCGATCGCCTTGCCGGGCGTGCAATCGCTGGCGGCGGCGCTGGGGCCGGCCAAGACCGACGCCCTGTATTTCGTGGCGCGCAAGGATGGCACCAGCCAGTTTTCCAGCAATTTGTCCGACCATAACCGGGCAGTGAATCAATACCAACGATAGGCGTTTCCCGTTCCATGACCGACAGTACCGCCTCAAGAGGCAAGTTCATCAGCTTTGAAGGCATCGACGGCGCCGGCAAGTCCACCCACATCGCTTTCGTGGCCGCGACCCTGGAAGCGCTGGGCAAGCGCGTGGTCTCCTCGCGCGAGCCGGGCGGCACCGCGCTCGGCGAAAAGCTGCGCGACATGCTCCTGCACGACAAGATGCACCTGGAAACCGAGGCGCTGCTGATGTTCGCCAGCCGCCGCGAGCATATCGCCCAGGTCATTGCGCCCGCACTCGAACGCGGCGACTGGGTCATTTCGGACCGTTTCACCGATGCCAGCTTCGCTTACCAGGGCGGCGGGCGCGGCCTGGACCGCGCCAAGATGGAGGCGCTGGAGCACTGGGTGCATCCGCACCTGCAGCCGGACCTGACCCTGCTGTTCGACGTGCCGCTCGATGTCGCCCGCGCGCGCCTGGACGCCACCCGCACGCTGGACAAGTTCGAGCAGGAAAAAGCGGATTTTTTTGCGGCATGCCGCAATGAATACCTGCGCCGCGCCGCTCAGTTCCCCGATCGAATTGTGGTCATCGATTCCACGCAATCGATTGCGGACATCCAGGCCACGCTCGGCGGCATCCTCGAACAACTGCTGCAAGTGATTGATTAAAATAAGAATGCCGCGATGAGCAATACAATTTATCCCTGGCAGGCGGGCGCGTGGCAGCAATTGCAGCTGATGCGCGAGCGCTTGCCGCACGCGATCCTGTTCCATGGCGCCGCCGGCACCGGCAAGGCTGATTTCATCGAAGCCTTTGCCCAGTCGCTGCTGTGCGAAAACGTGCGTCCGGATGGCCACGCCTGCGGCAGCTGCGCTTCCTGCGGCTGGTTTTCGCAGCAAAACCATCCCGATTACCGGCGCGTGCGTCCGGAGGCGCTGGAAGACGAAGCGCCGGCCGAGGGCGAGGAGGGGGCCGATACCGACGGCGGCAAGAAATCCAAGTCGGCCAAGGCACCGTCGAAAGAGATCAAGATCGAGCAAATCCGCGCCCTGGCCGACTTCATGAACATCTCGACCCACCGCCAGGGCTTGCGGGTGGTGGTGGTGTATCCGGCCGAAGCGCTGAACATGCCAGCCTCGAACGCCTTGCTCAAGACCCTGGAAGAGCCGCCCCCGGGCACCGTGTTCCTGCTCTCGTCGAACAGCCTGGACCGGCTGCTGCCGACGATCTTGTCGCGCTGCCGCAAGTTTGCCCTGCCGATGCCCGACCAGGCCGCCGCACTGGCCTGGCTCAAGGAGCAGGGCCTGGCCGATGCCGACAGCTGGCTGCGCGAGCAGGGCGGCGCGCCGCTGGCCGCGCTGGCCCAATCGGACACCGGCAACCGTGAGGATCTGGAAACATTATTACAGTGCCTGGCGCATCCCAGCGTCGATGGCGCGCTGCGTACTGCCGAGAAATTGAGCAAGGCACCGCTGTCGACGTTGGTTTCTTGGATGCAGCGCTGGCTTTACGATCTGTTTTCCTACAAACTAGCGGGTAGTATCCGGTATTATCCACGTTACCAGAAGGAACTCGCCGTGCTCGCTGCCAAAGTGCACACCGCGAACCTGCTGCGCGCGATGAAAAATGCAAACGACCGGCGCGCGATCGCGGACCATCCGCTGTCGCCGAAATTGTTTGTCGAAGACTTGTTGCTTGATTACACTGCATGCTGTACCTGAAAGGATTTTAATGTCTGGCAACCCAACTGACCCTAGTGCTCCGCAAATCACGCGTCCTTCGGTCCTGTCGCTTGCCATCAAGGAAAAGGCGGCGCTGTATGCCGCGTACATGCCTTTTCTGCGCAACGGCGGCATGTTCGTGCCCACCGTGAAGCCGTACAAGATCGGCGACGAGATTTACCTGATTCTGGCGCTGATGGACGACACCAACAAGTATCCGATTGCAGGCAAGGTCGCCTGGATCACGCCCGCGGGCGCCAACAATAACAAGGCGCAGGGCATCGGCGTGCATTTTCCCGATGACGAAACCGGCCAGCGTGCCAAGTTGCGCATCGAAGAGATCCTGGGCGCCGCCCTGCGCTCGTCGCGCGCCACCCACACGCTGTAGCGCCCGCGCCCCCTTAACCTGACTGTCACCGTGCGCCGTATGCCGTCTTTCGTTCACCGCCTTGCCCGTCCCGAGGACTTGCCCGTCATCGTCGACATCTACAATTCGACCATCGCCTCGCGCGAGGTGACCGCCGATACCGAGCCGGTCTCGGTGGCCTCGCGCCAGCCATGGTTCGACGAGCATGACCCGCAGCGGCGTCCGCTGTGGGTGCTGCATGCGGCCGACGATGCCAGCGCCAGCCCGGCCGTGATCGGCTGGATGTCGTATTCCGACTTTTACGGCCGCCCAGCCTATGCGGGCACGGCCGAGCTGTCGATCTACATCGCCGAAAGCTGGCGCGGCAAGGGCATCGGGCGTTACTGCCTGGAACAAGCCATCGCGTACGCGCCGAATATTGCCGTGCACACCTTGCTCGGCTTCATTTTTGGCCATAACGTGCCAAGCCTGGCCTTGTTCAAGAAGTTCGGCTTCGCTACCTGGGCCAATCTGCCCAAGGTCGCCAAGCTGGACGGCATCGAGCGCGACCTGATCATTCTGGGCAAGCGTATCGGCTAGCGTTTACAATGGCGGGATGTATATCGACTCCCACTGCCATATCAATTTCCCCGAGCTTGCCGCGCGCATGCCCGAGATCCTCGTCAAGATGGCCGAGAACAAGGTCAGCCACGCCCTGTGCGTGTCGGTCGACCTGCCGGACTTTCCCCAGGTGCTGGCCCTGGCCGAGGAATATCCCCACATCTACGCCTCGGTCGGCGTGCACCCCGATTATGAAGACACCCCGGAACCTTCGGTCGAGCAGCTGGTCGAACTGTCGGCGCATCCGAAAATCGTCGCCATCGGCGAAACCGGTCTCGACTATTTTCGGCTCCAGGGCGACCTGGAATGGCAGCGCGAGCGTTTTCGTGTGCACATCCGCGCTTCAAGAATCACGCGTAAGCCCCTGATTATTCATACCCGCGCCGCCAGCGCGGACACCATCCGCATCATGCAGGAAGAGGGTGCGGGGACCGACAAGGGCGGCGTGGCGGGTGTCATGCATTGCTTTACAGAATCACTGGAAGTGGCCGAGGCTGCCATCGCGATGGGGTTTTACATCTCGTTTTCAGGCATCGTCACCTTCAAGAGCGCCAAGGATTTGCAAGCCGTGGCGCGCGCCGTACCGCTCGACCGCATCCTGATCGAGACCGATTCGCCTTACCTGGCGCCGGTGCCGCACCGGGGCAAGATGAACGAACCGGGCTTTGTGTGCCATGTGGCGGAATACCTGTCGGCCTTGAAAGAGGTGCCGCTGGCCACGGTGGCGCAGCAGACGACCGACAATTTTTTCAATCTTTTCAAGGTGGTACGCAGCTAAGTTCGCGTTGAACCTGGCATTGCTTCGGTAACTGCGCAATTTCCGGCGCGTGCACGGTTTTCCCAATGTTTTCAAGGCTGTAGGGAGTCAACTTCATGTTCAACCTGATGATCCGTTTTGTTCTTGCCGCCTTGCTCGCCATGGCTGGCGCGAACGCCGCAGCCGACCCGGTGCGCGACTTCGTGGTGGCCGCGCAGATGGACAACGCGTCCATGGTGAAGAAACTGCTGAAAAACGGCGCCACGCCCAACACGATCGATCCGATTACCGGCCAGACCGTGCTGATCCTCGCGCTGCGCGAGGGCGCCAATGACGTCATCGAGGTCTTGCTGGCCCAGCCCGGCATCGATCTCGAACGGGCCGCGCCGAACGGCAACCGCGCCCTGATGATGGCCGCGTTCAAGCGCAACAAGCCGGCGGTGCTGGCCTTGCTGGCCAAGGGCGCGATCGTCACCTATCCCGGCTGGACGGCGCTGCACTACGCGGCCGCCAGCGGCGACGACGAGATCGTCCGCATCCTGCTCGACCATTACGCCTACATCGACGCCGAAACGCCCAGCAAGCTGACCCCGCTGATGATCGCCGCCCGCGAAGGCCAGGAAGCGGCTGCCCGGCTGCTGATGCGGGAGGGCGCCGACGCCACCCTGAAGAACAACGAAAGCCTGACCGCCGCCCAGATCGCCGAGCGCGCCGACAAGCCGCGCATTGCCGACGCCATCAACGCCCATCTTTCCCTGGGCCGCAAGGGGCTTTGAGCGCATCCGGCAGCGCGCGCAAGCGCTGAACTGGCACGGAAAAGCGAGTTATCTCGCGGCATCGAATAGCATCCATGTTGTTGATAATGATTATGTCGTACTGATCAAGCCAGGCAAGGGCGCAGGGCATCCGGGTCAGGACGGCCTGGCTGCCAATTCAAAGGGAAAATTATGCTGAACGAACGCGAAATCGAAAGCTGCTATCTGGGGCAGTTCATTCCTGTCCACTATCACCACAATATGTTGATGGACCAAAACCGGATGCACGGTTTCAAGTCAGCGATCCATTACGCGGTTTTCCCTGGCGCCAAGGTGTTGGAACTCGGCGGCGGCACCGGCGTGCTGTCGTGGTTCGCGGCCGCCAAGGCCGAAAAAGTCTACTGCGTCGAATTCAATCCCGACATGGTCAAGGAAGCGCGCAAGATGATGTCCATGAACCCCAACGGCCACAAGGTCGAGGTGGTGCATGCGGACGCCTTCGAATACCTGCCGCCGGAACCGGTCGATATCGTGATCTGCGAAATGATTCACGTCGGCATGCTGCGCGAAAAGCAGGTGGAAGTGATCGAATCGTTCAAGCGGCGCTACCTGGCGCGCTTTGGCGGCCCGCTGCCGCGCTTCTTGCCGGAAGCGGTGATCATGGCGGTGCAGCCCTTGCAGCAGGAATACGATTTCGAAGGGTTTTACGCCCCCATCGTGCAGTTCCAGGAAACCACGGTGATTCATCCAGGCACGGTGGAACTGGCGCCGCCTTCGGTGTACAGCATCCTCGACTTCAGCCAGCCGCTCGACACCCGCATCGCGTGGGAGGGCAAGTTCCTGGTCGAGAAGAACGGTGTCGTCAACGCCATGCGTTTCATCACCAAGAACGTGCTGGCGGTCGTGAGCGAAGAAAATGCCACCATCGATTGGCTGAACCATTACATGACCTTGCCGCTGCAACAGGGCGTGCAATGCAAGGCCGGCGACGTGCTGCAGGTCGGTTTTCATTACCGCGCGGGCGGCTCGATTCCCTCGCTCGAAGCGGCGATCCGGGTCGAGGTGCTGCACGCGCTGGTGCCGGAGACTGTCGAACGGGTCCGGGTCTGCGCCTGATGGCGCGCGCCGTGGCGCGGTCTGGCCCAGGCCGCCCCGTCATCCCGGCCGATGGATTTGCCGCGCGGCGGGCGAGCCCGTAAAATGGCGGCTTCAACCGTTTATTTAAGTGCTCCATGGAAAATATTGACCAGCGTTACCTCGTCCAGCAAAACAAACTCAGTGATGATGCGCTGAAACCGCCTGTGTTCGCCAAAGTCATGCGCAGCAAGGAAGGCAAGTTCGAGGGTGTTTCCTTCATCAAGAACAAGGAAAAAGCCACCATCATGACCGTCGAGCAAGCCCAGGAAGTGATCGACTGGGCCTCGAACAAAAAGTCCAACGCCCACGAGTACGCCACCAAGATCATCTGCGTCGGCCAGTAAA
>NZ_JAQOZV010000024.1:0-96948 GCF_030348125.1 Massilia sp. DJPM01 | reverse complement strand
GCCACGCTGTACGTCTTCACGCTTGGTGCCGCGCAGCAGCAGACCGACGTTGTCGCCAGCTTGACCCTGGTCCAGCAGCTTGCGGAACATTTCCACGCCGGTGCAAGTGGTCTTGACGGTGTCGGAGATGCCGACGATTTCGATTTCTTCGCCGACTTTAACAACACCGCGCTCGATACGGCCGGTCACAACGGTGCCGCGACCCGAGATCGAGAACACGTCTTCCACAGGCATCAGGAAGGCGCCGTCGATTGCGCGCTCTGGCGTCGGGATGTAGGTGTCGAGTGCGTCGGCCAGGGCCATGATCGCGACTTCGCCCATTTCGCCGGTATTGCCTTCGAGGGCCATACGTGCCGAACCCTTGATGATTGGCAGGTCGTCGCCTGGGAACTCGTATTTCGACAAGAGCTCACGCACTTCCATTTCAACCAGTTCCAGCAGTTCTGCGTCGTCGACCAGGTCGCACTTGTTCAGGAACACGATGATGTAAGGAACGCCAACCTGGCGTGCCAGCAGGATGTGCTCGCGGGTCTGTGGCATTGGGCCGTCAGCTGCGGAGCAAACCAGGATCGCGCCGTCCATCTGTGCTGCGCCGGTGATCATGTTCTTGATGTAATCGGCGTGGCCTGGGCAGTCAACGTGAGCGTAGTGGCGGTTAGCCGTTTCGTACTCGACGTGAGCGGTGTTGATGGTGATGCCGCGCGCTTTTTCTTCTGGTGCTGCATCGATCTGGTCGTATGCTTTTGCTTCGCCGCCGAATTTCTTCGACAGAACGGTTGCGATCGCAGCCGTCAGGGTGGTTTTACCGTGATCGACGTGACCGATGGTGCCCACGTTGACGTGCGGCTTGGTCCGTTCGAATTTACCTTTTGCCATTTTGCATTTCCTTTAAATTTTCATTTTTGTGGGACAGAGCACGGTTTTCACGCATGTGCTCTGTCCTCAACTGACTAAAACTGACTAAATTACTTGGCCTTGGCCGTAACGATTGCGTCAGTCACGTGCTTAGGCGCTTCCGAATAGTGCTTGAATTCCATCGTGTAGGTAGCGCGGCCTTGCGTTGCGGAACGCAGCGAGGTCGAGTAACCAAACATTTCGGACAGTGGCACTTCGGCTTTGATGATCTTGCCGCCGCCGCCTGGGATCTCGTCCATGCCCTGCACCATACCGCGGCGGGACGACAGATCGCCCATCACGGTACCGGCGTAGTCTTCCGGCGTTTCCACTTCCACGGCCATCATTGGCTCGAGGATGACTGGCGATGCTTTACGGCAGCCATCTTTGAATGCCATCGAAGCGGCCATCTGGAACGCGTTTTCGTTCGAGTCCACATCGTGGTACGAACCGAAGAACAGCGTGACCTTGACGTCGACCACTGGGTAACCCGCCATCACGCCGGCGTTCAGCGTGCCGCGCACACCCTTTTCAACTGCAGGGATGTATTCGCGTGGAACGGTGCCGCCCTTGATCGCGTCGACGAATTCGAAACCTTTACCGGCTTCTTGCGGCTCGATCTTCAGGACCACGTGACCGTACTGACCACGACCGCCCGACTGCTTGACGAACTTGCCTTCGGATTCTTCGCACACCTTGCGGATCGTTTCGCGGTAAGCCACTTGTGGCTTGCCGACGGTCGCTTCGACGCCGAATTCGCGCTTCATGCGGTCAACGATAATTTCCAGGTGCAACTCGCCCATACCACCGATGATGGTCTGGCCCGATTCTTCATCGGTTTTCACGCGGAACGAAGGATCTTCCTGTGCCAGGCGGTTCAGCGCCAGGCCCATTTTTTCCTGGTCAGCCTTGGTTTTCGGCTCGACTGCCTGCTGAATCACCGGCTCAGGGAAGACCATTTTTTCCAGCGTGATGATCGACGATGGATCGCACAGGGTTTCGCCCGTGGTCGCGTCTTTCAGGCCGACCGCGGCGGCGATATCGCCGGCGTGGACTTCCTTGATTTCTTCGCGCTGGTTAGCGTGCATCTGCAAAAT
Source organism: Massilia sp. DJPM01 (assembly GCF_030348125.1). NCBI lineage: Bacteria > Pseudomonadati > Pseudomonadota > Betaproteobacteria > Burkholderiales > Oxalobacteraceae > Massilia > Massilia sp. DJPM01. Next base: position 94,957 of record NZ_JAQOZV010000024.1, on the reverse strand, counting down.
ACGGCCAAGACGCTCTTTCTTGTTCTTGATCGGATTGTAGACGGTGTCGCCCGACTTGATCATGCCCGAGTAGACGCGGAAGAAGATCAGCTGGCCCACGAACGGGTCGGTCATGATCTTGAATGCCAGCGCCGAGAATTTCTCGGTGTCTTCCGCTTTACGCGTGGTCGGCTGGTCATCTTCGTCCATGCCCTTGACTGGCGGGATGTCGACTGGCGATGGCAGGTATTCGATCACGCCGTCGAGCATGGCTTGCACGCCCTTGTTCTTGAACGCGGTGCCGCACATCATCGGAACGATTTCCGAAGCGATCGTACGCTGACGCAGCGCCTTCTTGATCTCTTCTTCGCTCAGATCGCCTTCTTCCAGGTACTTGTTCATCAGTTCGTCGTTCGCTTCAGCAGCGGTTTCGACCAGCTTCAGACGCCACTCGGCAGCCTGCTCTTGCAGCTCAGCAGGAATGTCGCGGTAGTCGAACTTCATGCCCTGCGACGCGTCGTCCCAGTAGATGGCTTTCATCTTGACCAGATCGACCACGCCCTTGAAGTTGTCTTCGGCGCCGATTGGAATCTGCAGCGGAATCGGGTTCGCCTTCAGGCGAGCGCGCATCTGCTCGTAGACCTTGAAGAAGTTGGCGCCGGTACGGTCCATCTTGTTGACAAAAGCCAGACGTGGCACTTTGTACTTGTTAGCCTGGCGCCATACGGTTTCCGACTGTGGCTGAACACCGCCCACTGCGCAGTAAACCATGCAGGCACCGTCGAGCACGCGCATCGAGCGTTCAACTTCAATCGTGAAGTCAACGTGGCCCGGGGTGTCGATGATGTTGATGTGGTGCTCAGGGAAATTGTTAGCCATCCCTTTCCAGAAGCAGGTCGTCGCAGCCGAGGTAATCGTGATACCGCGCTCTTGCTCTTGCTCCATCCAGTCCATGGTGGCCGCGCCATCATGCACTTCGCCGATCTTGTGGTTCACGCCCGTGTAGAACAGGACGCGCTCGGTCGTGGTGGTCTTGCCAGCATCGATGTGAGCCGAGATACCGATATTGCGGTAGCGCTCAATGGGGGTCTTGCGTGCCATAATTATTCCTAAATCTTTTAATGGACAAAACCGAGCGGCATTTTGTGAACAAAATGAGCCCGGCCTCGAACAACAGATACATGGCCACGCCTGGGCTCACACAAATGTGCAAGCCAGGGCGTGGCCAATTGATTAGAAGCGGAAATGCGAGAACGCTTTGTTCGCTTCTGCCATGCGGTGAACTTCGTCCCGCTTCTTCATAGCACCACCGCGCATTTCAGCGGCTTCCATCAGTTCACCACCGAGGCGTTGCGGCATGGATTTTTCGCTGCGCTTGTTTGCGGCTTCGCGCAACCAACGCATGGACAGCGCCATACGACGAACCGGACGAACTTCAACTGGCACCTGGTAGTTGGCACCACCGACGCGGCGGGACTTAACCTCGACCATCGGCTTGGCATTGTTGATCGCGGTTGCAAACACTTCGAGCGGGTCTTTGCCGGACTTTTGCTTGATGTGCTCGAATGCACCGTAGATGATGTTTTCTGCGACCGATTTTTTACCGGACAGCATCAGTACGTTGACGAATTTGGCGACATCTTGGTTACCGAACTTTGGATCTGGCAAGATTTCGCGCTTGGGTACTTCACGACGACGTGGCATATCAATTCCTTCCTATCTTCAGTTGAGCGCGCGGTGCGCACTCGCGGAGGCCATCATAGCCATCCACTTACTCGACCATTACGGTCGGTTCAACTCGTTAAACTTCTAGTGAAAGCGGGGCGAAAAATTACTTCTTGCCTGCTTTAGCGCGCTTCGTACCGTATTTCGAACGAGCTTGCTTACGGTCTTTGACGCCCTGGGTATCCAGTGCACCGCGAACCATGTGGTAACGCACACCCGGCAAATCTTTTACACGACCGCCGCGCAGCAGCACGACACTGTGTTCTTGCAGGTTGTGGCCTTCACCGCCGATGTACGAAATGACTTCGAAACCGTTGGTCAGGCGAACTTTGGCGACTTTACGCAGAGCCGAGTTAGGCTTCTTTGGAGTCGTCGTGTACACACGGGTGCAAACACCACGTTTTTGCGGGCTGTTTTCCAGCGCCGGCGATTTGCTTTTCACGGTCAGAGCGACACGTGGATTGCGAATCAGTTGATTGATGGTTGGCATCGTTATAAATCCAACAAAATTACAACATGAATAACCCGGACAGAGTGTCCGGGGACTAAAACGGAGTCCCGACGAGCACTGCGCAGGAGAGGCACCGACAGCCGCCCTGCGAGGAGCGGCGCTGAATGCGTAAACAATGCGCAGAATAAAATCGAGAACTCGCGAGTATAGGCGCGAAGTGGCAGGCAGTCAAACAGTTTAACGCTTGGCAATGCGGATGTGGGGCGATGATGCTAGAGAAAACAGGGACTGTGGCGGGGGTGAGACAGGGCGTTGCAGCAAGCATGGCCGCTCGTGCCCTCTGCGCCCGCCAACCTCAAAGCCGTCGTTCCTGGCACTGCCAGGAACGACTCCCCGCGCCTTGGCGCGGAGACGACGGAGCTGGCTCAGTGGTACTCAACCTGACTATTACAGCTTGTCAGCCGCCGCCTTCATGCGATCGGCGCGCGCGTTCGAACCCGGGTGGCTCGCCATCATGCTGCCTTCGCCCTGCTCCTGCTTGGCCAGCTTGCGGAATGCCGATTCCATCGCGCGCACGTCGTACTTGTGCTTCTGCATGAACTTGAAGCCATAGTCATCCGACGCGGTCTCATCGGACTGCGAGAACTGCGCATTGCCGAAGGCCTTGATGGTTTCTTCGTTGGCTGCGACCATGCTGCCGATCTGGTTGCCGCTCGCGCCCGCCGCCTTGGTACCGGCCGACAGCACCAGCGCCTTTTTCATCTGCGACGCCGAGTGACCCAGCTTGGTATGGCCGATTTCATGGCCGATCACGCCGCGCAGTTCCTCGTCGTTCATCAGGTCCATCAAGCCGGCGTAAATACGGATGCTGCCGTCCGGCGTGGCGAATGCATTGATTTCAGCGGACTGGTACACCGCAAAGTTCAGCTTCAGGCCATCTTCGTTTTCCAGGCCCTTGGTCAACATCGCCAGGCGCTTGGCGTACTTGCTGCCGGCCGGCGCGAGTTTTTCTTCCTTGTCCATCTGGCGCATCATCAGGCGCGAGCCTTCGATCACATCCTTGTCGCTGACGGTGGCGGCCTTGGCCAGATCCTTGCCCGCGCCCAGCATGCCGCCGAGGTCGATAGCCGACGCGGCGCCTGCGCTCAGGATCAACATGGTCAGCGCGGCAATACGAATTGTGGTTTTCATGGAGTTACTCTCATTCAGGTTATTAGTAATAAAACATTGCCATTGTAGCAGCATGCGGCATCATCCATTGCATCCGTATACATATAATTACAATCAAGGCAACGCTTTGCTGCATCGAATATTTGGCAAGGAGAACTAAAAACCCGGGATAATGGCCAATTTTGCTGGACCATGCTTCCCTGATGCGACATCTGCTGCGCCCTGCCCCGCTCTACCTGCTGCTGACCTACGCGGCACTGTCGGCCATCCCCTTCTTCCCCATGCTGCTTGGCAAGCGGCTCGACCGTCCATGGCAAGTGCTCGGCATCGAAGCGGTAGCCTGGGTGGCGGTGTGGGCGCTGTTCAAGCGTCCCGCCTGGTTCCACTGGCTGCTGATCCCCGCCTTCCTGGCCCTGCCGACCGAAATCTACCTGTTCAGTTTCTACGGGCAAAGCATGTCGACCCACCACCTGGGCATCATTGCTGAAACCAGCCCCAAGGAAGCGCTCGAATTTCTCGGCAAGACAGTCTGGCTGATGGCCGCCGTCATGGCAGCCGTCAGCGCCTGGTGGATCACCAGTTTCCAGGCGGCCCGCCGCGCCCGCGAACTGGACTGGGACGACAGCTCGCGCTGGCTCAGCCTGGGCCTGCTGGCCATCGGCGCCGGCCTGTGGGCGTACGGCGTCGAATTCGGCGTGGGCGCGGCGCCGCGTGCCGCCTCGACAGCGGCGTCGGCCAGTGCCAGCAAGCCCACCCCGGGCGCCGCGCACACCGGCTGGACATCCCCGCCCCTGCCGCGCTGGGCCGTGCTGCCGCTCGAATTCGACGCGTTCGCGCAAACCTGGCCATTCGGCATCACGGCGCGCGGCGTCGACTTCTATAAAGAACGCAAGCACCTGGCCGAACTGGGCCAGCGCAACAGCCACTTCCGCTTCGGCGCGCGCCAGGCGGCGCCCGATGCCCAGCCCGAAATCGTGGTGATGGTGATCGGCGAATCGTCGCGCTTCGACCGCTGGAGCCTGAACGGCTACACGCGCGACACCAATCCCCTGCTCGCCAAGGAAGCCAACCTGGTCACCCTGCCCGACGTGATCACGTCCGTCTCGGCCACGCGCCTGTCGGTGCCGGTGATTATCTCGCGCAAACCGGCCATCAAGAGCCTGAAGGATGGTTTTGCCGAAAAATCCTTCCTGACTGCCTACAAGGAAGCCGGCTTCAAGACGTACTGGCTGTCGAACCAGATCTCGTTCGGCGAATTCGACACGCCGGTGTCGGTGTTCGCCAGGGAAGCGGACGTGATCCAGTTCCTCAACCTGGGCGGCTTCACCAACAACTCCAATTTCGACGCCATCCTGTTCGACCCGCTGCGCCGCGCCATCGCCGACCCGGCGCCGAAAAAGCTGATCGTGCTGCACTCGCTGGGCAGCCACTGGAACTACAGCCAGCGCTACCCCAAACAGTTCGACCGCTGGCAGCCCTCCCTGTTCGGCGTCGACAAGCCGGTCTACAGCGATCCCGCGCTCAAGACCGAGCTCAATAACAGCTACGACAGCAGCATCTTGTATACCGACTGGTTCCTGTCCAACGTGATCGGGCAGCTGAAAGGATCGCAACAGCGCAGCGCCATGCTGTACGTGTCCGACCACGGCCAGACGCTGTACGACAACAGCTGCAAGCTGGCCTTCCACGGCCACAATAGCCAGTACGAATTCCACGTGCCGGCGCTGGTCTGGTATTCGGACCAGTACCTGGCGCGCTATCCGGACAAGGTGACGCAGCTGCAGCGCCACGGCAAGGCGCGCCTGGCGACCGAGAACATGTTCCACACCCTGCTCGACCTGGCCGACATCCGCTACCCCGACGAGCGCCTGGAATGGAGCTTTGTCAATCCCGGCTTCACGCAGCACAAGCGCTACGTCGACAGCTACGGCTGGAGCGACTACGACAACGCCACCATGAAAGGCGACTGCCGCGAGGTCATCGACAAGGGCACGCCGCTCAAGCGTGAGAAATAAGCCATCACCGCCCTCAAGGACAACATGAGTAACTATATCGAAACCGGATTCAAGCTGCTGTTGTGGTATCTCGCCGCGACCTTTATCGCCACCCAATTGTGGCTGGTCCTCGAGCCGCCGCACGCCCATGTCCCGGGCAGCATCTTCATGGTGCTCTCGCCCATGGGTCCCTACCTGTGGATCAAGGCGATCCTGGAAGGCCGGGGCTCGGCCGCGAACATCTGCGCGCTGCTGATCGTGGCGGCGGCGCTGGCCGTGGGAACCTGGCACTCGCTGCGCAAGCGCGGCCCTTAACCCTGGCCCGCGTGCCGGCTTCGTCAACGTGCGCTAAGCCGGCACTGCTTCCCTCGCGGCGTCGCCCGCCAGCACCCCGTCGCAATCGCCCGGATGCGCCAGGTAGCCATTGAGCCAGTCGAACACCCTGCCCGCGCGCGCTTCGATGGCCGGGCCGAAGCCGCGCTGCGCCAGCAGGGCGATGCCGTTGGTATGCGCCAGCACGCCCGCTTCCAGCACCAGCCGGCCAGCGCCGTCCAGGCGCACGCACAGGGGCGCGAGCCGGTGCGCCAGCAAGGACGCCAGCACCAGGTTGTGCGACGAGACCATCACCAGCCCCTTGGCCGCCAGTACATCGAGCACCGAGGCCGCGGCCGACACCGATTCGAGGTGATTGGTGCCCCGGAAAATCTCGTCGATGATGCAGATGCCGGGATGCGGCCCGTCGGCCGCCGCCAGCAACTCCTGCGCGCGCCGCAGTTCGGCCATGTACAGGCTCTCGCCGCTCAGCAGCGAATCCACGCTCTGCATGCTGGTGTAGACCGGCAGGTCCGGCACGCTGGCGCGCCGCGCGTAGCAAAAGCCGAACGCGCGCGCCGTCACCAGGTTCACGCCCACGGTGCGCAGCAAGGTGCTCTTGCCGATCCCGTTCTGGCCCGAGATGAAGGCGCCGCCGCCATCGATCCTGACCGACAGCGCCTGCGCCTGCGGCAGCAGCGGATGCACGGTGCCTTCCAGCGCCAGCGTATTGTGCGCATGGCGCCCGGCCCAGCACAGCGCGGGGGCATCGAGCAGATGGCGCGCCAGCGCAATATCGGCTTCCAGCTCGCCCACCCGCGCAAAGCACGCGCGCAGGAAGTCCAGGTTGCCGTGCACCAGCCGCACGCCCTTGAAGTAGTGGTTCACGTTGTCGAGCATGAACCAGTCCAGATAGGTGCGCGCGCCCGGCGTCATCTCCACCATCGGCGCGCGCGACAGCTGGCGATTGAGCTTGCCCGCCGCCGCGCCCGCGCCGGCGAACGGCAGCAGCAAGGCATCCTTGCTCGCTCCCAGGATGCTCGACACACGCAGCACCATCTGCAGCGCGTTCATCGACAGATCCCACTCGTCCACCCGTTCGTGATAGCGCATCTGGGTGCTCATTAATATGTACGCGACCACGCCGGTGGCCAGCCATGCGGCCGGGGTCACGATCACGGCGCCGATCGACGCCAGCAGCAGGAGCGGCAGCGGCCAGGTTTTGCCGACCCACCAGGGCGCTGGCGGCGCGGCATCCGCGAACAGCAAGGTGGCGATTTCCTTGTCCGCATGGCGCAGCGAGGTGCAGTCGCGGTGCAGCGCGGCCAGGCGCTCCGGATCGCGCATCAGCTCGCGCACCCGTTCGCCCACGGCGGCGCAGGCGTCGTCGCCCAACCCCTCGCGCAGGCGCCGGTACAGCACCTGCTGGCCGAAGATGCTCACTTCTTTTGATAACTGCGCGCGGTAGGTATCGAGCAGCAGGTCCTTCCAGGTGGCGTCATCGAGCGCGCCGCGCGCCGGATCGGCGCACAGCCGGTGCAGCTGCGCCACGTCGCTCGCCACGAAACCGTAATCGACCGGCTCCCGGCCGGGAATGATCAGGAACGCGCGCAAACTGGTCACCACTTGCGTCCACACGGCGGACAACTTCGATACGAACGCGGACATACTGCCTTTCTGGGCTGCGGCCGCGCGGATCGCGCAGCCAGCCTGCCAGATGTGGATTAATTAACAAAATGCAAGTCCACCCTGTCCGCGCACTGTCCATACAGACCGTCCGGACGGCGCGGACAGCCCCGCCGCATTGACGAATTCCATATAAATCAGCCACTTAGCGCTTGGCACGCTTCCTGCTTTGCTTTTGCTATTACTATTGCTATTGACTGTTCAGACAAACCCATGATCCGAGATACCTCTTCCCAGGACGCCACCATCAGCGCAGCGCCCGCGCACAAGGCAAAGCGCCGCATCGTGGCCGCGGTGCTGGCACTGGGCGCGCTGGGCGGCGCCGCGCTGCTGCTGTCCGCCTGGAGCGGCAGCGAGCATGCGGTCAGCGCGGCGCGCCTGCGCGTGGCCGAAGTCACGCGCGGAACGCTGGTGCGCGACGCCTCCGTCAATGGCCGCGTGGTGGCCGCCGTCAGTCCCACCCTGTACGCCAGCGCGCCGGCCACGGTCACGCTCAAGGTGGCCGCCGGCGACACGGTGACAAAAGGCCAGGTCCTGGCGCTGCTCGAATCGCCCGACCTGTCGGACGCGCTCAAACGCGAGCAATCGAGCTACCAGCAGCTCGAAGCGGAAGTGGCGCGCCAGCGCATCCTGGCCAAGAAACAAAAGCTGCTGGCCCAGCGCGAAGCCGACACCGCCGAGATCGACCGCCTGTCGGCCCAGCGCACGCTGGAGCGCTACGACAGCGTGGCCCAGGAAGGCATCATCGCCAAGATCGACTATCAAAAAGCCAAGGACGCGCTCAATTCGGCCGGCATCCGCGCGCGCCACGCATCCCAGGCAGCCACGCTGGAAGGCGACGACGTCGGCCTGGCGCTGCAAACCAAGGTGGCCGAACTCGATCGCCAGCGCCTGTCGATGGCCAACGCCCAGCGCCGCGTGGACGAATTGAGCGTGCGCGCGCCGGTCGATGGCTTCATCGGCACGCTGTCGGTGCAAAACCGCAGCGTGGTGGCGGCCAATGCCGCCCTCATGACGCTGGTCGACCTGTCGCGCCTCGAAGTCGAACTCGAAGTCCCGGAAACCTATGTCGACGACATGGGCCTGGGCATGAGCGCCGAGATCGCGCTCGGCAACGCCACCGCCAGCGGCAAGCTGTCGGCCCTCTCGCCGGAGGTGGTCAAGAACCAGGTGCTGGCACGGGTGCGCTTCGACGGCGCCCAGCCCAAGGGCCTGCGCCAGAGCCAGCGCGTCAGCGCGCGCCTGCTGATCGAAGAAAAGCGCGACGTCATCCTGCTGCCGCGCGGCCCCTTCGTCGAAAACGAAGGGGGCCGCTTCGCCTACGTCATGCAAGGCGGCGTGGCCGTGCGCACCCCGATCAAGCTGGGCGCGACCAGCGTGTCGTCGGTCGAGATCTTGTCGGGCCTGAAACCCGGCGACAAGGTCGTCATCGCCGGCACCGACAGCTTCGCCAACGCCGCGCGCGTCTCGATTCACAACTGATCAATCATTGATTTCCAACGAAAGGACCATCCATGCTGCGCATGACCAATCTGAGCAAGGTGTACCGCACCCACATGATCGAAACGCACGCACTGCGCGGTTTCGAGATCCAGGTCAACCAGGGCGAATTCGTCACCGTCACCGGCCCTTCCGGCTCGGGCAAGACCAGTTTCCTGAACATCGCCGGCCTGCTCGAAGAATTCACCGATGGCGAATATGTGCTCGACGGCGTGAATGTGAAGGGCATGGACGACAACGCCCGCTCGCGCCTGCGCAACGAAAAGCTCGGCTTCATCTTCCAGGGCTTCAACCTGATTGCCGACCTGTCCCTGTTCGACAACGTGGACGTGCCGTTGCGCTACCGGGGCTTTAACGCCGCCGAACGCAAGGAACGCATCGAAGACGCGCTGTCCAAGGTCGGCCTGGCCTCGCGCATGAAGCACTATCCGGCCGAACTGTCGGGCGGGCAGCAGCAGCGCGTGGCGATCGCGCGCGCGCTGGCCGGCTCGCCCAAGCTGCTGCTGGCCGATGAACCGACCGGCAACCTCGATACCCAGATGGCGCGTGGCGTGATGGAACTGCTCGAAGAGATCAACGCCCAGGGCACCACCATCCTGATGGTCACCCACGACCCGGAACTGGCGGTGCGTTCGCAGCGCAATGTGCACATCATCGACGGCCAGGTGTCGGACCTGGTGCGCAAGCCGGCCGTCCTGGCCGGCGCCCGGGTATCAAGCCAGGTCGCATAAGGAGAATCCATGTTTTCGTACTATTTCCTGCTGGGCGTGCGCAGCCTGCGCCGCAACCCGGCCCTCACCGCGCTGATGGTGCTGACCCTGGCCATCGGCGTGGCGGCCAGCGTCGCCACCCTGACCATCCTGCACGTCATGTCGAGCAATCCCATTCCGCACAAGAGCGAGCGCCTGTTCGTCCCGAGAATCGACAACGGCCCGCTCGAAAACTTCAATCCGCAGGACGAAGACCACGGCGATCCGCAATCGACCTACATCGACGCCACCAATTTCCTCAAGAGCGGCCAGGGCGAACGGCGCACGGTGCTGTACGGCGTCTCCGCGCCGCTCGAACCGGAGCGCAAGGACCTGGCCGTGATGTCGGTCAAGGGCATGGCCCTGACGCGCGACTTTTTCGCGATGATGGACGTGCCGTTCCGGTACGGGCAGCCGTGGAGCGAGGCCGACGACAAGGCCGGCGCCGACGTCGTGGTCCTGAGCCAGGCGTTGGCCGAAAAGCTGTTCGGCGCGGTCGACCCGGTCGGCAAGCGCATTCGCCTGATGGACGCCCAGTTCCAGGTGGTGGGCGTGCTCAAGCCGTGGGTGCCGGTACCGAAGTTCTATAAGCTGATCGGCGGCAGCGGCGCCTTCGGCGCGGAGGATGAAATGATGCTGCCTTTCGCCACCGCGATCCGGCACGAATCGAACCCGGAAGGCACCCTCAGTTGCCGCGGGCGCGCCGAACCGGGCTGGCAAGGCTTCCTCGATTCGGAATGCACCTGGCTGCAGTTCTTTTTCGAGACCAAGACCGGCGCCGGGCGCGCCGGGCTGCAGGATTACCTGGACAACTACGCGGCCGACCAGCGCAAGCTGGGGCGCCTGAAACGCAAGCAGCCAAACCAGCTGTTCGACGTCATGCAGTGGCTCGAATTTCGCAAGGTGGTGGCCAACGACAGCCGCCTGTCGGCCTGGCTGGCGTTCGGCTTCCTGCTGCTTTGCCTGGTCAACACCATCGGCCTGCTGCTGGCCAAATTCTCGGTGCGCGCCTCCGAGGTCGGCATCCGGCGCGCGCTGGGCGCCTCGCGCAAGGAGATCTTCCGCCAGTTCCTGACCGAGACCGCGGTGATCGGCCTGGCCGGCGGCATGCTGGGACTGGGGCTGGCCTTCGGCGCGCTGGCCCTGATCGGCATGCAATCGAAGCAGTTGCAGATCGTCGCCCACATGGACTGGCAGATGCTCGGCCTGACGTTCCTGATGTCGCTGGGCGCCGCCATGCTGGCCGGCCTGCTGCCGACCTGGCGCGCCTGCCAGGTCACGCCCGCGATCCAACTCAAATCGCAGTAACATACGAAAGACCCGACATGGAAATCCGTCCCATCCTCTCCGCGCTCCTGCGCAGCAAAACCGGCGCCATCCTGGTGGCGCTGCAAGTGGCGATCAGCCTGGCGATCCTGAGCAACGCGCTCCACATCGTCAACGTGCGCCAGGCCGTGGCCGCGCGCCCGAGCGGCATCGCCGACGAAGCCAACGTGGTCCACATCAAGGTGCGCCACCTGGTAGAAGGCAGTCACCAGGAACAGCTGGCGCGCCAGCAGGCCGAAACGCGGGCCCTGCGCGCCATCGGCGGCGTGCTGTCCACGGCCTTTGCCAACCAGGCGCCGATGTCGCAATCCGGCTGGACCACCGGCCTGACCACCTCGCGCACGGCCGGCAACGACAGCTCCCCCACCTCCATGTACTACTCCGGCGATTCGCTGGTCAAGACCTGGGGCCTGACGCTGGTGGAAGGGCGCGACCTGGCGCCCGCCGACGTCGTCGAGATCGACGGCAAGACCTCGCCCGACGACCTGTTCCCCAGGTCGGTCGTGATCACCAGGGCGCTGGCCGGCAAGCTGTGGCCGGGCGCCAGCCAGGCGGTCGGCAAGACGCTGTATTTCGGTAACGGCGACGATGCCAATGCGGCTACCGTGGTCGGCGTGGTCGACACGCTGCAGTCGCAAAACGCAGAGGTGGCCACGCGCGGCGGCTTTGCCCTGATCGCCCCGATCCGCCAGTCGTTCGCGTCCATCATGTACACCGTGCGCACCGAGCCGGGGCAGCTGGAGCGGGTCATGAAGGAGGCCGAGGCCGCGCTGCGCGCCAACAGCGGCGGCCGCGCCATCATCAAGATGAAGACGGTGGCCGAGGACCGCAAGGAGCGCTACCGGGCCGACCTGGCGCTGTCGTGGATGCTGATCGCAGTCAGCGTGCTGCTGCTGCTCATTACCGCCAGCGGCATCGTCGGCATGGCCAGCCTGTGGGTCACCCAGCGCCGCAAGCAGATCGGCGTGCGGCGCGCGCTGGGGGCGCGCCGCATCGACATCCTGCGCTACTTCATCACCGAGAACTTCATGATCACCAGCGTCGGCGTGCTATGCGGCGTGCTGGCGTCGGTGGCGCTGAACCAGCTGCTGGTCAGCCAGCTGGACATGGCCCGCCTGCCGATCGCCTACCTGGTGGTGGGCGCCGGCGTGTTCTGGGCGCTGGGCGTGGCCGCGGTGGCCGGACCGGCGTACCGCGCCGCCTCCATTTCCCCGGCCACGGCGACCCGCAGTGCCTGACGGCCTGCGTTCCGATGGTATGCTAGCGGCCATGCCTACTGTATTGATCATTGACGACAACGCCGCCGTCGCCATCGCCCTCGATGTCCTGTTTTCGCTGCACGACATCGGTGCGCTGCGCGCCACCTCGCCCGAAGAAGGCCTGGCCATCCTGGACCGTACCAGCGTGGACCTGGTCATCCAGGACATGAACTTTTCCGCCGACACCACCTCGGGCGAGGAAGGCACGGCGCTGTTCCGCGAAATCCGCAAGCGCCACCCCGACCTGCCGGTGATCCTGCTGACCGCCTGGACCCATCTGGACGCGGCGGTCGACCTGGTCAAGTCGGGCGCGGCCGACTATCTGTCCAAGCCATGGAACGACAACCGCCTGATTGCGACGGTGACCAACCTGATCGAACTGGGACAGGCCAACCGCTCCTTGCAGCAGCGCGTGCAGCACGAACGGCGCGCCCGGCGCGACCTGGAACAGGGTTTCGATTTGCGCGGCATGGTATGGCAGGACGCGGCCACGGAACGCATTCTGCACCTGGCCTGCCAGGTGGCGCGGTCCGACGTGCCGGTGCTGATCAGCGGCCCGAATGGCACCGGCAAGGAACGCATCGCCGAGATCATCCAGGCCAATTCGCTGGTAGCGCGCGGGCCGTTCGTCGTGCTCAATTGCGGCGCCCTGCCGGCCGAATTGATCGAGGCCGAACTGTTCGGCGCCGAAGCGGGCGCCTACACTGGCGCTTCGCGCGCGCGTGAAGGCAAGTTCGAAGCGGCCGATGGCGGTACCCTGTTTTTGGATGAAATCGGCAACCTGCCGCTGGCCGGCCAGATGAAGCTCTTGCGCGTACTCGAAACGGGGCGCTTCGAGCGCCTGGGATCGAACCGCGAACGGCAGGTGAAAGTGCGCGTAATCAGCGCCACCAACGCCGACCTGGGCGCGATGATCCGCGCCGGCACCTTCCGCGAAGACCTGTTCTACCGCCTCAACGTGATCGAACTGCGCCTGCCGCCCCTGGCGGCGCGCACGGCCGACATTTTGCCGCTGGCGGCCGCTTTTCTCGCGCGCGGCAAGAGCCTGCACCACTGCGCCCAGGCCGCGCTGCTGGCGCACGCCTGGCCGGGTAATGTGCGCGAACTCAAAAACGTGATGGCGCGCGCCAGCCTGCTGGCGGCCGGGGACGTCATCAAGGCCACCGATCTTGGCCTGCCGCTGACGCTGGCGGTAAGCGCTGGCATCGAGGTGGAGCCGGACCGCGACGCCATTGTCGGTGCCATGACGCGTGCCAACGGCGTGGTGGCGCAGGCGGCGGCCGACCTGGGGCTGTCGCGCCAGGCGCTGTACCGGCGCATGGAACGCCTCGGGATCGCGCGCTAGGAATGCGCATGCATACCTCGCTGCGCCTGTCGCTCGTCACGCGCTGGACCGCCCTGGTGGGCACCCTGCTGGCCCTGGGCATCCTCATCGCGCTGGGGCTGGACTACCTGCTGCCGGGGCGTGCGCTACTGGTGCTGGCCCTGTCGCTGATATGCGTGGTGCCGATCGCGGTCATTACCATGCGCGCCCAGATCGCCCCGATCCTGTCGCTGTTTCGCGCGCTCGAAGGCACGGTCACCAGCTACAAGGATGGCGATTTTTCGTTCAGCCTGCACTGGCCCCAGAACGATGAACTGGCCGACCTGGTGGCGGCCCACAACGCGCTCGGCAATGTGCTGCGCGAACAGCGCCTGGCGCTGGTGCAGCGCGAACTGCTGCTCGATACCATGGTCCAGAACACCCCGGTGGCCATGCTGCTCGTCGGTGAAGGCGCGGAGAACACGGGAGCGATCGTGTACGCCAACCTGTCGGCGCGCCAGATGCTGGGCGACGGCCGCAAGCTCGAAGGCCATCGCCTGTCCGAGATCCTCAGCCAGGCCTCGCCCGCGCTGGTCGATGCGCTGGCGCGCGGCGGCGACGGCCTGTTCACGGCCGGCGACGGCGAAGATGAAGAGGTATATCACCTGGCGCGCCGCAGCTTCAGCCTCAATGGCCGCAAGCACGAACTGCTGCTGCTACGCCAGCTGACCCACGAACTGCGGCGCCAGGAAGTGCAGACCTGGAAAAAAGTCATCCGCGTGATCAGCCACGAACTGAATAATTCGCTGGCGCCCCTGACCTCCCTGGCCCATTCCGGCGCGGAGCTGGTGCGGCGCGGCCAGACCGGGCGCCTGCCGCAAATCCTGGAAACCATCGAAGAGCGCACGCGCCACCTGGAGAGCTTCATCCTCGGCTACGCGCGCTTCGCCAAGCTGCCGTCGCCGCGCGTCGAAGAGTGCCCGTGGCCCGCCTTTGTCAGCCAGCTGGCATCGCAGGTGGCCGTGACGGTGGCCGGGTCGCTGCCGCCGGAGCCAGCCAGGTTCGACCCGGGCCAGATGGAACAGGCTTTGCTCAACCTGCTCAAGAATGCCCATGAATCGGGCTCGCCGGCCACCGACGTGACGCTGCAAGTGGGCCTGGCGCCGGGCGTGCTGCGGATCGAGGTGATGGACCGCGGCCAGGGCATGAACGACGCCGTGCTGACCAATGCGCTGGTGCCGTTCTACTCCACCAAGCGCAGTGGCACCGGCCTGGGACTGGCGCTGGCGCGCGAAATCGCCGAAGCGCACGGCGGGCGCATCACGCTCGGCAACCGCGACGGCGGCGGCCTGACGGTGACCCTGATCCTGCCGGCCTAAGCGGCCGGAATGGTAAGATCGGCTTCCATTTCCTTCCCCGCCAGCGATGTCCAACACCACAGCTTCCACCCGCTTCGACGCACCCGGCCACCCGCCGGCCACCATCACCGAATTCAAGGGCGTGCGCTTCCTGCACCTGGGCACCTCGTGGGTGCAGGGCGCCATGCGCCTGGCCAAGCCGGACAACATCGAGCTTGAATACGTGCAGATGATGATGATGTGGATGCTCTTCCTCGACCATCCGAAGCACATCGTCCAACTGGGCCTGGGCAGCGCGGCGCTGACCAAATTCAGTTACCAGCGTTTTCCGGCCGCGCGCGTGACGGTGGCCGAACTCAATCCCAACGTGATCGACATCTGCCACGCGCATTTCGGCCTGCCGCCGAACGATGCGCGCCTCGACGTGCGCCAGATGGATGCGATGGATTTCGTGCTCGATGCGGCCAACCACGGCACGGTCGACGTGCTCCAGGTGGACCTGTACGACGAGGAGGCGCGCGGGCCGGTGCTCGACTCGCCCGAGTTCTACCAGGCTTGCATGGATTGCCTGTCCGACGACGGCATCATGACCACCAATGTATTTGGCGACTTTTCGAACTACGACAAGAACCTGCAGAACATGGAACTGGTGTTCGACGCCGTGGTGTGGCTGCCCGAAGTGCATGACGCGAACATCGTCGTGGTGGCGTTCAAGCGCGCGCCGTCGATCGATTTCAGTGTGTTGTACGAGCGCGCGGGGGCCATCAAGAAGAGCATGAACCTGCCCGCCAAGAACTGGGTGGCCGGTTTGAAGGGCTGGATGCAGGACCAACAGGAATAAGCATATAACGGCTGCGCATAAGTGATGCGCGCGCGCGGGGTACGTAGTCGAGATTACAGCGTTTTATGAATCGAAGCACGCAATATTGCTGCCATTGCACGGATTTACAACACTCTGTCATGACTCGTTGCGCGTCCCAAAACTCGTCAGGTAGTATCGTTTCACATTGGCTGGCCCCACGAGGGTGTGTCCAGTGAATTCCCGAAAAATGAAAAGAAACGAGACATCTACATGACGAATTACCCAGGCAGCCCTCACCTCAAACGCACCTTGCTCGCATCGGCCCTCCTGCTCGCGCTCAATAGCACCTACGCGCAGCAAGGCACCGCCCCCGCCGCCCGCAGTGGCGAGGACACCCCCGCTTCCGTCGTGATCCTCGGTTCACGCTCGACCGCCAAGACCTCGCTCGATACCGCCGCGCCGGTTGGCCTGATCAACATCAAGGACATGCAGACCGCCGGTCCGCTGGAACTGGGCAAGCTGCTGCAAACGCTGGACCCATCGTTCAACTTCTCGTCGACGTTCATCAGCGACGGCACCGACATCATCCGCCCTGCGACCCTGCGCGGTCTCGGCCCCGACCAGCTGCTGGTGCTCGTGAACGGCAAGCGCCGCCACCAGCAGGCGCTGGTCAATGTGCAGCAAACCGTCGGACGCGGCTCGGCCGGTACCGACATCAACGCCATTCCGCTGTCGGCCATCCACCACATCGAAGTGCTGCGCGATGGCGCGGCCGCCCAATACGGCTCCGATGCGATCGCCGGCGTGATCAACATCGTCCTCAAGACCCAGACCAACGAAACGCAATTGAGCAGCAGCGTCGGCACCACCTCCGAAGGCGACGGCGACCTGATCTCCGGCAGCGCCAACAAGGGTTTCAAGCTGGGTGAAAACGGTTACCTGAACCTGTCGGTCGAAGGCCGCCGCCGCAACGAAACCAACCGCGCCGGCCCCGACACCGCGCGGGTCGACCCGCCGCGCGTGACCCAGCGCATCGGCGACAGCCTGGCGAAAGATGCCTACCTGTGGTGGAATGCGGCGCTGCCGATCGACGACAGCAGCGAAATCTACTCCTTCGGCGGCGTCTCCAAGCGCACCGGCGACTCGGCGGGCTTTTTCCGCTCGCCGGGCGACGGCCGCACCGTGCCTGCCGTGTACCCGAACGGCTATCTGCCGAACATCCTGACGACGGTGAAAGACGTCTCGTTCGCGGTCGGCTACAAGCGCGAGCTGGCCAACGACTGGAAGTTCGACGTGAGCGTGAACCACGGCCGCAGCGAACTCGGTTTCCATGAACGCAATTCGATCAACGTCAGCTACTGGTACGAGCCGAAACCGGGTGGCGGCATCTATGCCGAATCGCCGCTGGAAGCCGATACCGGCAAGCTGAAATTCAACCAGACCACCTTCAACGCCGACATTCGCGGCCCGATCAAGTTTGGCGACCGCACCGTGCAGCTGGCGACCGGTTTCGAGTACCGCAGCGACAACTACGCCATTGAAGCGGGCGACCCGGTGTCGTACCAGTACGGCCGCACCAACAACCCGGCCATCAAGATCTTCGACCAGGTCGGCGGCATCGCAGCGTCGGGCGCGCAAGGCTTCCCTGGCTACACCCCGGGCACCGAAGTTGACCAGGGCCGTCACAACATCGCCATGTATCTCGATGCGGAACACAACATCACCGAGAAGCTGCTGGTCGCCGCCGCGGTGCGCTTTGAAAAGTACTCTGACTTCGGCAACACCACCACCGGCAAATTGAGCATGCGCTACGATCCGTCGCGCCAGTTCGGCATGCGCGGCAGCGTGTCGACCGGTTTCCGCGCACCGAGCGTGCAGCAGAAGTTCTACAGCTCCGTGTCGACCAACCTCAATTCGGCCGGCGTGCTGACCGAAACGCTGACCGCGCGCGAAGGCAGCCCGGTCACGCGTGCCTTCGGCATCTCCCCGCTCAAGGAAGAGACCTCGAAGAGCGCCAGCATCGGCATGATCGTGCGCCCGATGCCCAACTTCTCGGTGACCGCCGACTTGTACCGCATCGACATCGACGACCGCATCGTCTTCTCGAGCAATATCGCACCGGAATCGGGCGCCTGCGTGCCGGCGTCCAAGTGCCCGATCAAGTCGATCCTCGATCCGCTCAAGGTCGGCCAGGCCCAGTTCTTCACCAATGCGATCGACACCACCACGGATGGCCTGGACATGGTGGCCGAGCACACCACCAAGTGGAGCGGCTCGACCCTGGTATTGTCCGGCCAGATGAGCTTCAGCAAGACCGAAGTCAAGGCCCGCAAATCGCAGTCGCCCGTGCTGACCGGCGCCCAGTTGTTCGACGACGCGCAAGTGACCCTGATCGAGCGCGGCCAGCCGCGCAAGAAGCACGTGCTCGCGGCCGACTACACCACCGGCCCATGGAACGTGAACACCCGCGCCAACTACTACGGCGCCGTGCAGGGCCAGGGCTTTACCGCCCCGTACATCCAGACCTGGGAAGCGAAGTGGCTGGTCGACATGTCGCTGCGCTATGCCTTCACCAAGAAGATCAGCGCATCGATCGGCGTGAACAACCTGTTCGACACCTACCCGACCGAGTGGGACAAGACCAAGGCCGCACCGTTCCCGCAACTGGGCTTCACCCATTGCTGGGAAACCTGCCCGATCGGCATCAACGGCCGCCAGATGTACGCGAAGCTTGACTGGGCTTTCTAAGCTTTTCAACGTCGCATGACGAGGCCACGCCGGCGACGGCGTGGCCTTTTTTCATTCAGCGCCTATGCCGGCACGTGAATGCGCGCCTTGATGTGCTTGAGGTTGACGATCATCGTGAAGATCATCACGACCAGCAAAGACCACGAACTCCACTTCCCGACATGCACCATCGACCACGCGCCAAGCTGGTTGGGGTACTTCCAGATACCGAAAAAGGTGCTGATGTTTTCGGCGAGCCAGATGAAAAAACCGATCAGCACAAAGGCCAGCAGCAAGGGCATGCGGCGCTCGACGTCAAGCGGCCGAAAGATGACGGTCGACCTGGCATACAGCCCGAGCGCGCACGCCGCCACATACCAGCGATAGTCGCCGATGTAGTGGTGCGTGAAAAAATTGACGTAGATGAGGAGCGCGATCACCACGCCCATCCAGTGCGGCGGGTGATGGATCACCCGCAAATCGAACAAACGCCATGCCTGGATGATGTAGCTGCCGACGGCCGCATACATGAATCCCACAAACAGCGGCACGCCGAACAGCTTCGTGTACGCAGGGTCCGGGTAGGACCACGACTGGATGCTGCCCGAGGTCTTGAACACTTCCAGCGCAAAGCCGACCACGTGAAACAAGGTGATCGCCTTGAGTTCATCACGCGTCTCCAGCCTGGCCCACATCATCCAGCCCTGGATGGCAAGCGCGACGACCAGCAGCACGTCGTAACGCGGGATGCCCCACAGGCCGGCGCGCGGCACCGAAAACACCGCCGCAAAGAACAGGCCCACGAACAGGCAGGCGCGCGCTTCCTTCATGCCGAAGTAAAGGAATTCCCCCCCAAAGCGGGACAGGCCGCTAAGTCCGGGCCGGGGATGGAATGCCAGCAGTTGCGCGTCGACAGCGCTTGGGCGCAACGAAAACAGCCGGGACAGGATATGGGCGGCCATACGAATAAAGAGCTCCAGGGTGACGAAAGTGAAGGCGGGATTGCGAGGCTGGCAACGGCATCTTAACCCAAGCCGACGCCCCACCGGCCGGGCGCTAGCGCCGCTCGCGCCACCACAGCAGCAGCATCGCCGCCGTGAACAGCAGCGCAAACGGCCATGCCGGCACTGGCACGGTGCCCGCCGCCGCCGGCACCGGCGTGCGCGCCGCATACCGCGCGGTGGCGTCGCGCCGCTGCGCCTGTTGCCACAGGGGCCAGTCGTCCTTGGCGTACACATACAGCTTGCCGGCCTGCGGCTTGGCGCCGCCGCTGTGCATCGCCAGCCAGCCGGCCTTGTGCGGCCATACGGCCACGCAGGAGGCGTCGGCCTTGTCCGGGCGGCGCTGCCAGGCGAGCGTTTGTTTGAGTTCGGGGAAGGCGACCTCGCCCTGCACGCCGAACGCGCACACTTCCAGCCGCCGGCCGGGCAGCGGCATCTCCCGCGGGTCGAGCCAGGCTACGTCCTGCGGCCGCTCGACGCCGGCGCGGTCGAGCACCCCCTGCCACCACAGCCCGAGCGCCTGCGGCTCGCTGATCGCGTAGCGGTGCCAGTCGGCGACGCCAAGCCAGACGATGCGGCCCTTTTCCCACGGCCGCGTCCAGATCCTGTCGCCCGCCGCGCTCCACGGGCCAGGTGCCGGCGCCGGATTGAGCGGCGCCGACGCCAGCGCCAGCGGCGTGCCGGAAGGCCGGGAGTCGGCCTGTTCCCTCAGTTCCAGCTGCACAGCGCGTGCCCACACCTGCCTGTCCTGCGCGTTCGCCGCCAGGATCACCAGCGGCGTGCCCGCAGCAACCTGGGCCAGCAAGGCCGCGCGCGCGCCGTCGCCCAGATGCTCGACGTGCGCGGCGTCAGCCACCAGCAGATTGGGTTGGGTAAGCGTAGCCGCCGGGCTTTCACTGCGCGTGACGGTCTTGCCCAGGGTGACCTGCCAGTCCAGCGCCGCATGGCTGTCGACCAGCAGGTCATTGAGCGCGCGCGCATCGAACGACGGTGCGCCGAAGCGCCCCATCACCTGCAGCGGCACCGGCGCCGACACCGAAAACGGCACCGGCCCCTGCGCCATCAGCTTGCCGCTGCCATCGAGCACGCGCGCACTGAGCACCAGCGTCTCGGCCACCGGCGGCAGCCACTGCACCGTCAGCGCCGCGCCGTTGCCGGCGATATCGGCGATCACCTGCTTGTTTTCGGCCAGCAGTTGCAGGCGCCAGCTGGACGCCTGGCTGCGGCGCACAGTCAGCGCGAACATGCGCCCGAGCGCCAGTTCGCGCGGAAAATCCAGGTGCAGCACGTCACTCGCAGGCGCCTCCCACAACAGCGGCCGCGCCGGCAGGTCGTGCCACTGCGCGGCGCTCAGGCCATCGCCGCTGAGCCTCACGGCCGCCGCTTCGTTCAGGTCGATGGCCTCGGCCTCCGAATCGATCGACAGCGTTCCAGCCGCCCCGGCCGGCATCGGAAAGTCGCCGACAATCACACCCAGCGCCACCGCAGCGACCAAGATCAGCAGCGCCTCGGCCCACTGGCGCCGCCACAGGTAGACGGCGGCGCTGCCGATCCCCATCAGGAAAATCAGGCCGGCAGCGATCATCGGTGAGCTCCGTTGCGCAAGGCGCGGGTGAAGGGGGTTTGCGGGGCGGCCTTTGCCTGCAACAGTACCGGTGCCTGGGTGATGGCGCCGCGCAGCCAGGCGCGCAGTACCTGGCGGCAGGCGGTGCAGCCATCGGCCACGTCCTGCACGGCGCGCTGCGCTTCGAGGCGCTGTGCTTTGTTGGCGATGCGTTCGCGAATCCATGCGTGCGCGTCGCGGCTCCACAGGGCCGGCAAGGCGCCATCGCCATCGAGCGCTTCGATCAGGCGCCGCACCTCGGCGGGAATCGGCACGGCAGGGGCGCCCTGTTCGCGGCGGTAGCTTTTGGCGCCGACAACGTCGCCGGTCATGCGGATTTCTTCCTTGAGCGCGGGCGGCACGAAGGCGGTCTTGTGCAGGTAGATGCGGTCGGCTTGCTGCAACTGCTTGATCGCTTCCAGCGCTTTGTGTTCGGGCGCCAGCGCGGTCGCCGGCGTGATCGCGCGCAGGGCCTTTTCGGCGTCCCACATGGCGCTCAGGGCGCGCCGCAGGACCTTTTTGGTCGACTCGTCGAACAGGGTCGCGTTTTCGGCCTGGTCGTGCATGTGGCCGAATTCGGCGATCACGTCGTGCTTCTCGTCCTTGTCGTGATGCTCCTCGCCGCCGAACAGGGTCGACTCCTCGCCGAGGAACTGGCCGTAACGGCGCCGCAACTGGGCCTGGTCGTCGGCAATGGCCTCGCTGCGCGAGCGCACGGTGGCCGGGTTCATGCCGGGCGCCGCTTTGAGGTCGGCCAGCAGCTGTTCGGTGTCGATGATGATCTGGCGCTGGCTGCGCAGGTTTTCGGGCTTGACCAGCATCGGCTGCGCCGACGACTCGTCGCTCTCTTCCACCGGCCCGGGCAGGCGCAGGGTGTAGGTGGGCGAGACGGTGGTGTGCGCTCGCTCGGCATTGTCGGCCGCGCGCACAAAAAAATACAGATCGTCGCCGGGCTCCATGCCCAGCTCCGCCAGCGTCCATTGCTTGTGCCAGGTGCGCGTGCGCGGATCGATCGACTCGGGCAGCGGCAGTTCGCGGTCGCTGAAGCGGATGTTCTCGCCGCTGCCGCGCGCCAGCGTCAGGTGCAAGGTGGCGCGCCGCACCTGGTAATCGTCGCGCACCGCCAGCGTGATGGTGGCGCTGGCGGCATCGCGCGCAAGCGTGTGGATCATCTCGCGCGGCGCGGACATGGTGACCTCGGGCGCCTGGTCGGCAATCACGCGCAGCTTGTAGCGTGCGCCACGCCAGCGCCAGAATACCGACTCAGTCGCATTCCAGCGCGCGCAGGCGCGGCCAATCGCGAGCGACTGGCCATCGCTCAGTTCAATCGGCGTGTCCACCGGTTGCGGAGCGCGCAGGCACCATTCGACAACGCTATGCTCGGGCACCAGCAACTCGCGCGGCACGCCAACCGACATGGCCACGCCCGTGTATTTGGGCGGCGTCACGCGCACGGTGATTTCGCTGGTCTGCTTCGCAATCAGGGCCTTGACTTCACGCGGCGTGGGCGGAATGGCCTGCACCTGGCGCCATGCGAACAGGGCCAGTGCCGCGCACACGCTCGCCGCGAGCCAGCGTACGTCGAAGCGCACGCGCTCCCTGGCGATGGCCGCCAGCACTTTGTCGGTGAGCGTGGTGGCAATGCGCGCCAGCAGGCGCCGGCGCTGGAGCTGGCCGATGGCGCTGGTGGCCCCCGCCAGCAGCGCACTGCTGTCTTCCAGCGCAGGCACGGTGGCATCGATCCAGCTGCTCCAGTCGCGCCGCACGCGCGCGCGCAAGCGCCGGCAATCCCATACCGCCCACGCGCTACAGAGCGCGATGCCGGGGAACGACAGCAGCAGCACCCATGGCAGGATCACCGCGATCCACAGCGGCGTGCGCCGGCGCGTGGCGGCGAACTGCAGCTGGTCGATGATGTCAGCGTCGGCTTGCATGGGCCAGTATCCGTTCCACCGCAAACAAGCCAAGCAGGATCAGCGTCAGCAAATAGTGCAAGGCGCCGCTGGACTGGCCCGGCGTGGCCGACGACGTGGGTGCGATCAGTTGCGAAGGCATTGTGTAAGGCACGGGTGCGTAATGCAGGCGCTGCCAGCTCTCGAACAGCTGGCGCGCGGCATCCGGGCCTGCCGGCGGCCACGCGTTCGACGCCCAGACGCGCCCGCGCGCGCTGTCGGCATAACGGATGCCGTCGGCCTGCGCCGGCTTTTTCAGTTCCGGGAAGGAGGCCTCGTCCCCGGCCCACCAGAGCGGCGCGTGCAGGCTTGCGGGCGGCGCCTGCGGCACATCCCAGACCACCAGTTCGGCCGTGCCGTCAGGTGCTTCGTCAACCTTGTAGCGGCGCGGGCCATCGAGCGCGGCGAACATGGCGCGCCATTGCGCCGCGCGTTTGCTGACAATGACCACGCGCTGCCCGGTGGCCGCGAACGGCGGCGCCTTGCTGCGCACCTCGATCCGGTGGCGCGAGCGTGGCGGCATGGCGGGCATCGGCACGTTGCCGAGCACCAGCAAACGCGAATCGGGCCGCCATTCGCGCTCGTGGCGCGCCAGCCAGGCGAACGGATCGCCCGCCGGCACCGCGATCCAGCTGGCGTCATACAAGCCGGCTTGCTTGATCTGGCGCTCGGCCCAGACGCTGTCGGTACCGGCAAGTATCAGCACCGCGTCGCGGCGCCACGGCAGCACCAGGTCGGCCAGCCACGCAATCACGGCGACGATCAGCAGGCAGCGTACCAGCAGCAGCAAGCGCTCGGTCCAGCGCCACACGCGCAGTTGCTGCGGATCGGCGCGCGGCAGGAAGCGCGCCGTGGCCAGCGGCTCCTGGCGGATGCGCTGGCGCCGCTGGCGATGCCACAGCACCGGCAGCGCCAACAGGGCCAATCCCAGCCACCACAGGGCGTTCATGCGGGTCCGCCCTGGCGCAACCACGCGCGCAGCACGGCGGGCAGCGCTTGCTCGATGCACGCGGCCAGCGCCGGGATATCGTTGCGGCGGCACTGCGCCAGCATGCGGGCGAAGTGTTCGTCGCGGTTCTTGCGGTACACGCCGACCGTGTCGGGCGTGAAGCGGAATACGCCGTCGGCGTTTTCGGGATCGCGGTACGTGGTCTCCGGCGCAAAGCTCGCGTCGCACTCGGCGCGGGTTTGCAGGCAAAGCAGACGCACGTCGTGGCGCATGCGGCGCAGGCGCAGCAGCGCCTCGGCCTGGCCGGACGGCCAGTCGAGAAAGTCGCTGGCGGCGAACACCAGGCTGGGTGCGCGCACGAACGGCATGCTGGCGCGCAGGGTTTCGCTGTCTGGCAGGGCACCGCCGGCTTGCGCGCGCTTCAATTGCGCCAGCACGCGCTGCATCTGGCGCGGGCCGCGCGCGGCGGGTGTGAACTGCACGCGCTCCCCGCTGCAGATGACCAGGCCGAAGGCGTCGCCCTGGCGCTGGGCGATGGCGGCGATGCAGGCCAGGATGGTGCGCGCGTACCACAGCTTGTCGAGCCCCGCAACGCCGCTGCGGCTCGGTTCCGCCATCGATGCGGTGGCGTCGAGCCAGAGCCAGACGGCCACGTGGCTGTCGCGCTCCGCTTCGCGTACGTAGTAGCGGTCGGCGCGCGCCAGCAGCTTCCAATCGACGCGGCGCCATTCGTCACCGGGAGCGTAGGCGCGGTATTCGGAAAATTCGACACCGGCGCCGCGCTCGCGGCCCGCATGGATGCCGTGACCGAGCCCCGCCAGCACATGGCGGATGATCAGGTTCAGGTCATTGGTGTGCGCCAGCAGCGCGGACGTCGACAGCATGCGATGGCTAATCCTTGTCGGCCTTGATCTCGGCGCGCAGGGCGAGCAGGATGTCGGCAATCGCCACGCCGTCGGCCTCGGCCTCGAAGTTGCGCAGCACGCGGTGCGCCAGCACCGGCAGCAGCATCGCGCCGATGTCGTCGCGCGTGACGGCCAGGCGGTTGTGCATCAGCGCGCGCGCCTTGGAGGCCAGCACCAGCGCCTGCCCGGCGCGCGGACCGGCGCCCCAGCCGACGTGCTTGATGACGGCGGCCACGTGGCTCTCTTGCGGGCGCGTGGCGCGCACCAGGCGCGTGGCATAGCGCAGCAGGTGTTCGCCGATTTCGATGTCGCGCACCAGCTTTTGCAGGCGCAGCAAACTGTCCAGGTCCATCACCTGCGGCGCGTCGGCCAGGCCCGCGTGGGTGGTGCGCGAGACCATCATCATCTCTTCATCTTCGGTCGGATAACCGACGTCGATGCGCAGCAGGAAGCGGTCGAGCTGCGCTTCCGGCAGCGGATAGGTGCCGGCCTGCTCGATCGGATTCTGTGTGGCCAGCACAAAGAATGGCTTCGGCAGGCTGTGGGTGACGCCGCCAAATGTCACCGCGCGCTCCTGCATCGCTTCGAGCAGGGCGGACTGGGTCTTGGGCGGCGCGCGGTTGATTTCGTCGGCCAGCAGCACCTGGGTGAACACCGGGCCAGGCTGGAAACGGAACAGGCGCTGGCGGGTGGTCTGGTTTTCTTCCAGGATTTCGGTGCCGACGATATCGGACGGCATCAGGTCGGGCGTGAACTGCACGCGCCGGAACTGCAGGTCGGTGGCCTGGGCCAGCGACTTGACCAGCAAGGTCTTGCCCAGCCCCGGCACGCCCTCCACCAGCGCGTGGCCGCCGGCCAGCAGGCAGATGACGAGCGACTCGATCACCTGGTCCTGGCCCACGATCACGCTCGACATGCTCGCCTTGAGCGCGCCGATTTTTGCCGTCAAATCGGCGATGTCTTTTTCGTTCCACGCTTGCGCATCATGTTCCTGCACTATCAGGCTCCCAAAGCATACTGAATAATATTGACCGCAAAGCGGGTGTTGTCGACGACCAGCCAGCGCTTGTTGCGGAAGTCGTAATCCCACTCGCAGCCATAGTCCTTGTTCGAATACAGCACCCGCACGCGCCCGTTGATGTCGATCGCCTTGAGGTAATCGTGAACCAGGTCGTCGCCCCAGCCATTGAGCTCATTGCCCGTGTTGGGCGGGCCGTCGAACTGGAAGAAGCTCGAATACACCGGGTGCGTGTTGGGGATCTTTTTCAACGCCCTGGGGCCGAAAATGCGTGCCAGTTCCGCCTCGAAGGACTTGGCGAACAGGCCATCGATGTCGTGGTTGCAGTCGTCCACGAACACAAAACCGCCGCCGCGCACGTAGCGCTCGAAATTCTTGCGCTCGGCGGGCGTGAACTGCACCAGTTTGTGCCCGGCCAGGTAGCAGAAGGGCGATTCGAGCATCTTCGCATCCGACAGCGGGATCACGCGCTCCACCGGATCGACGCGCAGCGTGGTGTACTCCACCAGCGAATTGAGCACGTTGCTGGGCATGCGGATGTCCACGTCCCAGTCGCCCGACTCGTACATCAGGCGCGTGAAGTAGAAATCGTAGCTGCGCATCGGCCTTGCCTACACCGCGTCCGACAGCGACGTGAAGTTGAAGTCGCGGATCTTCATCGGCGGGATCACCATCTGGAAGTTCACTTCATCGCCGCCGATGATCTGCGGCTTGCCCAGTTCATCGAGGTTGTTAAGCATCGACACCGGACTTTCGTTGAACCGGAAGTTCTTGACCGGATGCTTGATCTTGCCGTTTTCGACGTAGAAGGTGCCGTCGCGCGTGAGCCCCGTCAGCAGCAGCGATTGCGGATCGACCTCGCGGATATACCAGGTGCGGGTGACGACAATGCCCTTCTTGGTCGAGGCGATCATTTCGTCGAGCGATTTGGTGCCCCCCGCCATGATCATATTGCCATGGCGGCCGCTCGCCCTGACCTTTTGCTTGCTGGCCCAGAACAGCGAGTAATCGAGCGAGACGATCTTGCCGTTCCTGATGATGTCGGTGCGCTCGCGCGGCAGCATCGAGACCGTGTCCCACGGGCGCACCGGCACGTCCTTGTCCCACGGGTCGGCCCAGATGTTGACCTGCTCGTCGAACAGCTTCTCGCCCAGGCGGTTGCCGCCGCCTTTTTTCGACAGGAAGCTGCGGCCTTCGTCGGCGCGGCGCGCATCGAACGCGCCGAACATGCGCCCGATCAGTTCCGACGTGGCGGCCGGCTCCAGGATCACCGTGTAGCGGCCCGGCTCGAGGGCCTTGGCGTCGACCGAACGCAGCGCCTTTTCGATGGCCACGTTGGAGGCTTCGCGGGCGTCGAAATTGCGCACGTCGTTGGCCGAGCGGGTCACCCATCCCGAACCGCGTCCGTCTTCCGTGCGGGCGGTGCAGGTGAAGCTGACGTTGGTGTATTCGTGGTGGCCGAACACGCCGTTCGAGTTGGCGATGGTTTCGAAACCCGTGTTATCGACGAAGAAGCCGGCTGTCACCAGCTTGTTCTTGCGCCCCGCCAGGATGCTGTGCGAGGCCACGTCGGCGCGGAAGTCCGGGTCGATGGCCGCGGTCTCGCGGGCAAAGGCGTTCGAATCCTTGTATTGCTGCTTGCCGACCGCCGCCATGAATTCGGGATTCTCGGGCGCCAGGCGGGCCACGTCTTCGGCGCGGCGCACGGCTTTTTCGAGCGATTTGTCGTCGAACTCATTGATCGAGGCGGTGCCCTGGCGCTTGCCGAAAGCGACGCTGACGGTCAGCTGCATGTTTTCGTTCAGGCCCGCGGTCGACACGCTGTTCTGCGCATAGCGGATATTGCCGGTGCGGGCGCCGTTGATCACCACGCGGCATTCGTCGGCCTTGGAAAATCCGAGCACGCGGTCGCAGATGCGCTTTGCTTCTTCCTGGTTCAGCTGTTTCATTACGCGTTTTCCTTAGCCGATTTTGCGGGCGGTGTTGATGACGTTGATGCCATTGAAGCGGGTGGTGCTTGATCCGTGCGATACCGCGCTGACCTGGCTGGGCTGCCCTTTGCCGTCGAAGAAGGAGCCGCCCATGCGCCAGTCGCGCTGGTCGCAGATGGCGCTGCACGCGTTCCAGAATTCCTGGGTGTTCGACTGGTAGGCCACGTCTTCCAGAGGGCCGGTGATCTTGCCGTTCCTGATCTCGAAGTACAGCTGGCCGCCAAACTGGAAGTTGTAGCGCTGCTGGTCGATCGAATACGAGCCGCGTCCGAGGATGTAGATGCCCTTCTTGACGTCCTTGACCATCTCGTCGGGGCTCAAGCGCTCCTTGCCGGCGGCGAGCGAGATGTTGGGCATGCGCTGGAATTGCACGCTGTTCCAGCTGTCCGCGTACGAGCAGCCGTGCGACTCTTTCTCGCCGATGATGTGGGCCTGGTCGCGCGTGGCCTGGTAGTTCACCAGCACGCCATCCTTGATGATGTCCCAGCGCTTGGCCGGCACGCCTTCATCGTCGTAGCCGACCGCGCCGAGCGAACCCGGTTCGTTCTTGTCGGCGATGAAGTTGACGCGGTCGGCGCCGAACTTGAATTTCCTGGTCCGCCATTTGTCGAGCGTGGCGAAGCTGGTGCCGGCGTAGTTGGCTTCGTAGCCGAGCACGCGGTCCAGTTCCGTCGGATGGCCGACCGACTCGTGGATGGTCAGGAACAGGTGTTCCGGCGAGAGCACCAGGTCGTACTTGCCCGGTTCGACGGTCTTGGCGGAGAGTTTTTCGCGTGCCTGGCGGCCGGCGGCGCGCGCGTCTTCCACGATGTCGTACGACTTGGTGTAGAGCGTGGCGACGCCGCCGGCGGCCTGGATTTTGTCGGCCGGGCGGGCATCGAAGTATTCGTAGCCCATGCCGGCCGGCGCGGCCAGGCTGTCGCGCGTGCGGAACCTGTTGCTGGCCTTGTCGACGGCGGTGGCGGTCAAAGGTGCCCACAGGCGGTGGATGTCCTGGTCGATGTAGGAGCCGTCGGTGGAGGCGAAGTATTTTTGCTGGTTGACCTGGAACAGGGTCGAGGTCATGAAGCTGGCGCCGGCGTCCAGGCCCGCCTTGTTGGCCGCGATCAGCATGTCGGCCTTGTCCTTGATGGGCACCGTGCGCCAGTCGCGCGTGAACGGCGTGGCCCACGCCACGTCGCCCACGCCCTTGAGCGGCGCCATGCGCAGCGGCTCGCTTTGCAGTTTGCTGTTGGCGCGCGCAATCGCCACGGCCTGGCGCGCGGCGCCGGCGATGCTGTCGAGCGAGATGTCGTTGGTCGAGGCGAAGCCGTAGGCGCCGTTGGCGATCACGCGCACACCCACGCCGGACGATTCGGTGTTGACGATGTTCTCCACGCTCAGGTCGCGCGTGGTGATGAACTGGTTCAGGTAGCGGCCGATGCGCACGTCGCAGTAGCTCGCACCGGCCTTGGTGGCGGCGTTCATCGCGGCGTCGGCCAGCGACTTTTTGAACGCGATGGCGACCGGGTTCATTAATTCTTCAGCCGCGATGGCGTTGCCGAAGACGGGAACCAGGATGGCGCCCGCGGCGCCGCTGCTGATCTTGAGAAAGGTGCGTCGTTCCACTATGTACTCCTGCTTGCGCCCCGTCGTTCCCGCGCCAAGGCGGCACTCGGCGGGAAGTCGTTTCTGGCAGTGCCAGGAACGACGAAGGTGACGGTTAAACCGCGTCCGACAAGGACGTGAAGTTGAAATCCCTGACCTTCATCGGCGGAATCAGCATCGAATACGGCACTTCATCGCCCGCGATCACCTGCGGCTTGCCGATTGCCTCGATATTGTTCAACATCGTCACCGGGCTTTCATTGAAGCGGAAATTCTTGATCGGATGCTTGATCTTGCCATTCTCGATGTAGAACGTACCATCGCGCGTCAACCCGGTCAGCAGCACCGACTGCGGATCCACCTCGCGGATGTACCAGGTACGCGTGACCAGCACGCCCTTCTTGGTACCGGCGATCAGCTCCGCGGTCGATTGATTGGTCCCGCCCATGATCATATTCCCGGGCGCGCCAATGGCGCGCACGCCTTTCCTGTTCGCCCAGAACAGCGAATAATCGAGCGCCGACACTTTGCCATCCTTGATCATGTTCATGCGCTCGCGCGCCAGCATGTTCGTTGCATCCCATGGCATCACCGGCACATCCTTGTCCCACGGGTCCGACCAGATATTGACCTGCGCATCGAACAGCTTGTCGCCCAGGCGCGTGCCGCCGCCCTTCTTCGACAAAAAGCTGCGGCCCTCGTCGGCCTGGCGCGCGTCGAAACCACCCAGCATGAAACCGATCAGGTCCGACGTGGCGGCCGGCTCCAGGATCACCGTGTAGCGGCCAGGCTCCAGGGCCTTGGCCTCGACCGAACGCAGGGCTTTTTCGATCGCCACATCGGACGCCTCACGCGCATCGAAGCGCGCCACGTCGGTAGCCGAGCGCTTGACCCAGCCCGACCCGCGCCCGTCTTCGGTACGCACGGTGCAGGTGAAGTCGATACTGGTCTCTTCCTGGTGCCCGAACACGCCATTCGAATTGGCGACGGTCTGGAACGAGTGGTTGTCGGTGAAGAAGCCGGCGCAAACCAGTTTGTTCTTGCGGCTAGCCTCGATGCTGTAGGCCGCGGTCTGGGCGCGGAACTCCGGATCGATGGCGGCGGTGGCGCGGCTGAACGTCTCCGACGCCTTGTACGCCTGCTTCGACACGGCCGCCATGAACTCCGGGTTTTCCGGCGCCAGGCGCGCCAGGTCCTCGGCGCGGCGCACGACTTTTTCGAGCGACTTGTCGTCGAATTCGTTGATAGTGGCGGTGCCCTGGCGCTTGCCGTATGCGACCTGCACCACCAGCGAGGCGTCATCCACCAGCCCAGCGGTGGACACGTTGTTGCGCGCATAGCGGATATTCCCGGTGCGCCCGCCCGTCACGTGCACGGTACATTCGTCGGCCTTGGTGAGCGACATGATGCGGTCGATGATGCGCTTGCTTTCTTCTTGAGTCAGAACTTTCATATGCGGTCCCCTGGCTTAGCCGATCTTGCGTGCGGTATTGATGACGTTGATGCCGTTAAAGCGCGCCGTGCTCGACCCGTGCGACACCGTGCTGACCTGGCTAGGCTGGCCTTTGCCGTCGAAGAAGGAGCCACCCATGCGCCAGTCGCTCTCGTCGCAGATGGCGCCGCAGGCATTCCAGAATTCCTGGGTGTTCGACTGGTAGGCCACGTCTTCCAGCGGCGCACCGATCTTGCCGTTGTTGATTTCGTAGAACAGCTGGCCGCCGAACTGGAAGTTGTAGCGCTGCTGGTCGATCGAGAACGAGCCCGCGCCAACGATATAGATGCCCTTCTTGACGTCCTTGACCATCTGGTCGGGCGTGAGCTTGGCTTTCCCCGACTGCAGCGAAATATTGGGCATGCGCTGGAACTGCACGCTGCTCCAGCTGTCGGCGTAGGAGCAGCCGTGCGACTCCTTTTCGCCGATGATGTGGGCCTGGTCGCGCGTGGCCTGGTAGTTGACCAGGATGCCGTCCTTGATGATGTCCCAGCGCTTGCACGCCACGCCTTCGTCGTCGTAGCCGACCGCGCCCAGCGAGCCTTGCGTGACCTTGTCGGCCACGATGTTGACGCGCTCGGAGCCGTACTTGAATTTTTTGGTTTCCCACTTGTCGAGCGTGGCGAAGCTGGTGCCGGCGAAATTGGCCTCGTAACCCAGCACGCGATCGAGTTCGGTCGGGTGGCCCACCGATTCATGGATCGTCAGCCACAGGTGCTCGGGCGAGAGCACCAGGTCGTATTTACCCGGCGCGACCGACTTGGCGGTCAGCTTTTCCTTGGCCTGGCGTCCGCAGGCGCGCGCGTCTTCGATCAGGTCATACGAATTCTTGTACAGGGTGCACACGCCGCCGGCGGCCTTGATCTTGTCATCAAAGCGCGCATCCAGGTATTCGTAGCCCATGCCGACCGGCGTGGACAAGCCCTGGCGCGAGCGGAATTTGTTGGTGGCCTTGTCGACGGCGGTGGCGAACACCGGCATCCACATGCGGTGCACGTCCTGGTCGATGTAGGAGCCGTCGGTCGAAGCGTAGTATTTTTGCTGGTTCACCTGGAACATCAGCGACTGCATGAAGCTCGCGCCGCCGTCCATGCCGGCCTTGTTGGCGGCGATCAGCAGCTCGGCTTTTTCCTTGATGGGGACCGTGCGCCAATCCTTCTTGATCGGGGTGGCCCAAGCCACTTCGCCCACGCCCTTGACGCTTGCCAGGCGCACCGGTTCGGATTGCAGCTTGGCGTTGGCCTTGGCGATGGCGACCGCCTGGCGCGCGGCGCCGGCCACCGCGTCGGGCGACATGTCGGAGGTCGCGGCGAAGCCGTAGGCGCCGTTGCACAGCACGCGCACGCCCACGCCGGCCGATTCGGTATTGGTCACGCTTTCGACATTCAGGTCACGCGTGGTGATGAACTGGTTCAGGTAGCGGCCGATGCGCACGTCGCAATAGCTGGCGCCGGCGCCGGTGGCGGCATTGAGGGCGATGTCCGCCAGGGTTTTCTTGAACTTTGCCGCGAGGGGATTGAGTAATTCTTCAGCGGCGATGGCGTTGCCGAAAACCGGCACCAGCATCGTGCCCAATGCAAGGCCGCTGATATTGAGAAAAGCACGTCGTTCCATAGTATCTCCTAACACTCACCACGAAGGTAGCGGCTCGCAGGACTGAGCGCCCGCTCTTGTTTTACCGCTCACTGAACCATCTCAACTACTGATATGAATGAAAAAATCAGAAAGAACCATACCAGCAAAATGGCCAAAAGAATACGCAAAGATTGTGCCACTGGCTAAGTCCTTGATTCGGGAATCCGGGAGTGTCCGGCGGACGGTGTCCGCACTGTCCGAAGCAGTGTCCGCACGCTGTGGCGGACAGTATGTACATATGAGATTCGGCTTGACCTTCAAGCGCGCATACTCGATCATCGCGCTAGCCGGCGATGCCGTATCGCCCGCCGCAGCTTTCCCCCGCAGTACACACCAATACCGGAGACGAAAACACATGAAACGACTGATCCTGGCCACGATGCTGGCCGCCGGCATGGCCGGCGCGGCCCACGCCGATGACGCCCTCAAGGCGGCCATCGCCAACAAGGACCGCACTCCTGCCAACGTCGCGCGCGACGGCGCCCGTCATCCATACGAAACGCTGGCTTTCTTCGGCATCAAGCCGAGCATGACCGTGGTCGAGCTGTCGCCGGGCGGCGGCTGGTACACCGAGATCCTGGCGCCCTACCTGCGCGAGAAGGGCAAGCTGATCGCGGCCGGCGAGTCGCCGACGTCGGCCAAGGAAGGCGCGCGCAAGTACGCCGCCAACCTGACCAAGAAGTTGGAATCGAATCCGGCCATGTTCGACAAGGTCCAGCGCGGCGTGTTTGAAGTACCGACCGCGTACGACTTCGCCAAGCCGGGCAGCGTGGACATGGTGGTCACCTTCCGCAATATCCACAACTGGACCGGCAATGGCGACGACAAGGTCAAGGAAGTGTTCAAGAAGGTGTACGACAGCCTGAAACCGGGCGGCGTGTTCGGCGTGGTCGATCACCGCGCGCCGGCCGGCAAGGCGGTCGACGGCAGCAACGGCTATCTGCAGGAAGCGTACGTGATCAAGATGGTCGAAAGCGCCGGCTTCAAGCTGGCCGCCAAGTCGGAAGTCAATGCCAATCCGAAGGACAAGGCCGACCACAAGAATGGCGTATGGGCGCTGCCGCCGGTACTGGCCAACAAGGATGTCGACCGCGAGAAGTACCTGGCGATCGGCGAGAGCGACCGCATGACGCTCAAGTTCGTCAAGCCTTGACAGGTGACCACGGCTCCGCAAGGGGCCGTTTTTTTGTCTGCCGCTTCGCCTCCTGGGCGCTGGAGCGGCGCGCCATGCGCGTGTATGATTGACGCTCATCGCTCCCTCCCCCAACAAGAAATTACCCAATGAACATATCGCGTATCGCCGTTGCCGCTGCACTTGCCGTGGCAAGCCTGCTGGCCCATGCCGCCCAAGACGCCACCAGCACCGCGTCGCCGGCCGCGCCGGTGGCCGCCATTCCCGCCAATCTGGAAAACTCGGTCGTCAAGGTGTTTGCCACGCTGCGCCGTCCCGATCCGTACAAGCCGTGGACCAAGGCCTCGCCGCTCGAGGTGACCGGCTCCGGCGTCGTCATCGACGGCAAGCGCATTCTGACCAACGCCCATGTGGTCGGCTATGCCAGCCAGGTCCAGGTGCAGGCCAGCCAGGCCGGCGGCAAGGTGTCGGCCACGGTGGTGGCGGTCGCGCGCGGGATCGACCTGGCCATCCTCAAGCTCGACGACGAATCGTTCTTCGACACCCACGCGCCGGTCGCGCGCGCCAGCGTGCTGCCGGAGGTGCGCGACCAGGTATTCGCCTACGGTTACCCGACCGGCGGCACCTCGCTGTCGATCACCAAGGGCATCATCTCGCGCATCGAATTCGCCAACTACAGCATGGGCACCACCGGCCTGCGCATCCAGGTAGATGCCGCCATCAACCCTGGCAACAGCGGCGGCCCGGCCATCGCCAACGACAAGATGGTGGGCCTGGCCTTCGGCGGCGCCGCCAACACGCAGAACATCGGCTACATCATCCCGAACGAGGAAGTGGACCTGTTCCTGCGCGATGTCGCCGACGGCAAGTATGAAGGCAAGCCATCGCTGACGGACGAAGTGCAGACGCTGGAAAACCCGGTCCTGCGCGAATTCCTCAAGCTCGGCAAAGATGTCGTCGGCGCCGTGGTGCAGCGCCCCAACCAGAACGACGCCGCCTATCCGCTCAAGGAATGGGACGTGATTACCCATATCGGCGATACGCCGATCGATAACCAGGGCATGGTCAAGCTGGGCACCAATCTGCGCGTGCGCTTCCAGTACCGCGTGCAGCAGGTGACGAAAGATGGCGCGGTGCCGCTGACGATTGTCCGCGCCGGCAAGAGCATGAACGTCAAGGTGCCGGCCGTGGGCGGGCGCAAGCTGCTCATTCCCGACTTGAACAACGGCTACCCGTCGTACTTCATCTATGGCCCGATCGTCTTCTCGCGCGCCAGCACCGACTTCCTGGCCTTCCTCAACTCAAACGTGACCAACATGGCGGCGGCCAGCTACATGGCCAACCCGCTGGTGACGCGCCGCGGCGAGCCGCCAACGCCGGAGCGCCAGGAACTGGTGGTGGTCAGCTCGCCCTTCTTCCCGCATAAATCGGTGGCCGGCTACTCCAACCGTTTCGGCTCGGTGATCTACTCGGTCAACAAGGTTCCCGTGCGCAGCCTGGCCCACATGGTGCAGCTGCTGCGCGACGCAAAGGATGAGCTGATCGTGCTGCACTTCGACCAGCGTGGCGGCGAAAACATCGTCGTGCGACGCAAGGAGATGATCGACGCCACCGAAGGCATCCTGTCCGATAACGGCATCCGCCTGCAGGGCAGCCAGGACATGATGGATGTCTGGAACCGCAAGTAAATCGTCGTTCATCCGCCGCTGAGCGGGATGCATTGCAAATGATAATGATTCTTGTTATCATCTGACACCCGCCAGCAAGTGTTCCTTCCCGACGCACCCGCGTCGCCAGGTCCGAGAGCCAGCCTGACACTCTCCGACCCGGACCACCATGACCACTTCGACCCCGATGCCGGCACGCGCTCCTGCGCGCCGGCCCGCTGCCGCACCACTGCGCCGTGTTCTCGGCACCACCCTCAATGCCACGCTGCTGGCCGTGATCGGCACCAGCGCGGCGCATGCGCAAAGCCTGCGCGAGCCGCAGCAGTTGTCCGGCATCGTCGTCACGCCCGCGCGGGACAAGGCGCCCGCTGCGCTGCAAGGCAGCGTGGCTGTCATCAGCGCCGCTGAACTGACGCGCCGCAACGCCGGCGACATGAGCGCCATCGCGCGCTACGAGCCGCTGGTGGCAGTACCGGCGGCGTTCAGCGGCAGCGGCAGCGTGTGGGACGGGGCGGGCAACACCGGCTTCAATATCCGCGGCGTCGAAGGCAACCGGGTCAGCCTGGACATCGACGGCATCGCCCTGCCCGACGCCGCGCCCAAGCCGGACGGCACCGCCATGAACACTTTCGGCATCGGGCGCGATTACTTCGACCCGGCCATGTTCCGCGAAGTGCGCATCGGCTCCGGTACCGGCGCGGCGGCGGCCGGCACGCCGGGCCTGGCCGGCAGCGTCGCCTTTGTCACCAAGGCGCCGGGCGACTATCTGAGCGACGACAAGCGCAGCTACCTGGCGTATGCGCTCGGCTACAGCGATGCCAACAAGAGCCGCTCGCACAGCCTGACCGGGGCGGCGCGCATGGGCGCACTCGATGCGCTGGCCGTCGCCGTGCACCGCAGCGGCAAGGAGACCGGCAACAAGGGCAGCGTAGCGGCCAATCCCGACGACTGGGACTCGAACGCGCTGCTGGCCAAATTCCAGTGGAGCCCAGGCAAGGGCCAGCGCATCGGCCTGACCCTGGACGGCTATGAACGCGACAACACGCGCAGCTACGTCAACAAGACCGGCGGCGCCTATCCGGACGGCGTGCTGCAGGATTCGCACACCAAACGCACCCGGGTCAGCCTGGAACACCGCGTCACGGGCGCGACGGGCGGCCTGTTCGACACGCTGGAGAGCCGCATCCACGTGCAGGACGCCAGCGTCGACGACCGCACCCGCGCGCGCTACATCAGCGGCAACCAGCCCTACCTGCGCAACATCGATACCGGCTACTTCAACAAGAGCGCCGGTGCGGCGGCGGACGCCACCCTGAAACTGGGCGAGTCGCTCGGCCTGGCCTACGGCGCCGCCTACGAACAGTCCGAAACGCGCCGTCCGTGGCTGGAAGACCGCACCGTCATCGCCAGCGGCGCGCACCAGATCCTGATGAAAAACCGCATGGCCGACATGGACAGCGACAAGGCCAGCGCCTACCTGCGCGGCGAATTCGGTTTCGCGCTGGGCGGCTACGCGGCCATGCTCACGCCCGGCCTGCGCTTTGAGTACCGCAAGCTCACGCCAAAAAACCTGGCCGGCTACCTGGTCGCCGTGCCTGCGGCGGCCGGCGAAATCAAGACCGAGAGCGACGCCTACGCCACCCCCAGCCTGAACCTGTCGGTCGCCCTGAGCTCGGACCTGTCCGTGTATGCGCGCCTCAATCGCGGCGCGCGCCTGCCGACGGCGGCCGAACGCACCGGCACCTACGACTCGTTCAGCTACACCGGATCGGGGGTCGGCTACGCGGTTCTCGGCAACCCGAACCTGAAAAAGGAAACCAGCCAGGCCTTCGAGGCGGGCCTGAAAAGCAGCCCGGCCAAGGGCATGCAGCTGAGCGCATCGGTATTCCGCACCGAGTACAAGAACTTCATCGACTACGTGACGCAGGCACCGGATCCGGTGAACTACCCGACCATCACGCGTGGCCTGTACCGCCCGCAAAACAATGGCAGCGCACGCACCTGGGGCGGCGAAGCCTCGCTGCGCGCGGAACTGGGCACTTGGTCGGCACCGCTGGCTGGCTACAGCATCGCGGCGGCGGCCGGCGTCTCGCACGGCAAGGCGCGCGACAGCAGCACCGGCAAGCAAGGCGAACTGGCCTCCACCCTGCCACGCAAGGCCAGCGCCACCTTCGCCTACGACGCGCCGAACGATGGGTACGGCGTCTCGCTGAGCGCCGTCGCCAGCGCCGGCAAGCAGCCGGCGTCGGACAGCGTCGGCGACACCAGCGCG
This sequence comes from Massilia sp. DJPM01, assembly GCF_030348125.1. Classification (NCBI taxonomy): domain Bacteria; kingdom Pseudomonadati; phylum Pseudomonadota; class Betaproteobacteria; order Burkholderiales; family Oxalobacteraceae; genus Massilia; species Massilia sp. DJPM01. The sequence continues at coordinate 57,412 of NZ_JAQOZV010000024.1, read as the reverse complement.
CCGCGCTTTCGCATCGCCGGCGCCACCGTGGCCGACTTGGTCGCGTACTGGAACATCGGCAAGCACGTCAAGCTCCATGTCGGCATCTACAACCTGGGCGACAAGCGCTATTGGGACTACGCGACCTCGCGCTCGCTGGCCGCCGGCCTTGATGCCGCCACGCTGGCCGACATCGAACGCCAGGCGCGTCCCGGCCGCAATGCGGCAGCCATGTTGACGTTCCAGTACTAACCCCTATTTTTTTCACCACCCAGGAGACTCCATGAAACGCCTACGCACCCTTCCGCTGGCCATCGCCGGCGCCCTGCTTGTCCTGGCGGGCCACGCCGGTGCCGCCACCCTGTCCGAGCGCTGGAACACGCTGCGCGCCGAACAGCCCAAGGTGATGATCCGGGATGCCGCGCGCACGCTCGGCGTATCGGAAGCCGAACTGCTGGCGACCGGCATCGGCAGTACCGTCACCCGCCTGCGCAGCGACGGCAACGATCCGCGCGAGATCATGCGCCGCGCGCTCGACCTGGGCACCGTACTGGCACTGACGCGCAACGAGAATGGCGTGATCGAACGCACCGGCGTGGCCACCAGGGTCAAGCCCCAGCCCGACGACGCCAAGGACGCGGTGAAGGATGAAGAACGCGAAGCGCGCCAGCGCAACATCGCCGGCGGCTACCTTGGAGGCGAGATCGACCTGCGCTTCACGTTCTCGAAGTGGAAGCACGCCTTTGCGGTGGCGCAGCCGGGCGCCGACGGCGTGGTCAAACGCAGCCTCCAGTTCTTCGACGAGAACGGCGCCGCGATCCACAAGATTTATCCGAAAGACGCCGCCGGCGTGGCGGTATTCGACAAGCTGGTGGCCGACTTCCGCCACCCCGAGCAGAACGCGGTATTAACAGTGCAGGCGCGCGCGCCCAAGGCTGCCGAACTGGCCGACGCCAAGGTCGATGTGAAGGAATTCCAGCAGGCCTGGAACGAGATGAGCGACGTGCACCAGTTCAACCGCCTGCTGACCGAGTTCAAGATCACACGCGAACAGGCCATGCGCCTGGCGCCGGCCGGCATGGTCCAGCGCCTGAAACCCGAAGCGGTCCGCACCCTGCTCGATGAAGCGGCCAAGCAGCAGCTGCCGATCATGTCATTCCTGGGCAATGGCGCGCTGATCCAGATCTTCAGCGGCAAAATCACCAAGACGGCGGCGAGCCCGGGCTGGTACAACGTGCTCGATCCGGCCTTCAACCTGCACCTGCGCGAGAGCGCCTTCAAGAGCGGCTGGGTGGTACGGCGCGCCGGCGTGACCTCGGTCGAGTTCTACGACAACGAAGGCGAACAGGTGGTGAGCTTTTTCGGGGTGCGCGAACGCGGCCAACCGCAGCCGAAAAGCTGGGTTGACCTGACCGCCGCCCTTCCGAAGGGCTAAGCGGAGATTACTTTGCTTCCTTCGCGTCCTTCTTCTTCGCGGGCGTGAACAGCAGGTCCGCGAAGTCGTAGCTGAAATCGGTCTCGGTCGACACCGGCGCCATCTTCATGCGCTCGATACTGCCGTCCGGGTTCAGTGAAAACGTCACGTAGGCGTCGGCGTTGAAATTGCGCTCCTTCCAGCGCACGATGAAGGTATCGTGCTGGAAGTGCTCCAGTTCCCCTGTCAGGTCGGGCGTGCGGGTAAAGCTCATCACGCGCTTGCCGCCCACCGGCTTGATGGTCACCGTGCCGTACCAGGCATCGTTGTACTCGCCATCGTAGGATGCCATCGGCAGCGACGGGCGCGAGGCGGCGGCCCGGGTGGCGCCGGCGCTCTTCTGCTTGGCCAGGTCCTTGTTGCGCGTCTCGGTTTCCACATCGCTGATCAACTTGATCCAGTCGCTCGGCGCCGCGTCAAGATAATGATCGAGCAGGCGGTATTGCAGGGAGCCCAGCGCCCCGCCGCTTTCGGCATTGGTAAAGATCGCGATGCCCAGCTTCGCTTCCGGCACCATCACCACGCGCGAATAAAAACCCTGCAGCGCGCCGCCGTGCAAGGCCAGCTTGCGGCCCTTGTAGTCGCGCAGCTGGAAGCCCAGGCCATAGGCGAAGAAATTCGGCTTGGTCGCCGCCAGCGCCGGTTTCGGTTCGCTGATTTTCATCGGCGTTTGCGCGGTCCACATCTCGCGGCTTTGCGCCTCGCTGAACAGGCGCGCGTCCTTGCCCTGCGCGTCTTTCGGCGCGCCGGCTATGGCGCCGCCGTCGAGCAGCACCATCATCCAGCGCGCGATATCCTCGGCGTTGGTATTGATGCCGACCGCGCCGACAGCGTTCGGCACCGGCAGCGCGCGCACCGCCGCGGCCTTGCCGTTGATTTTGCTGTGCGGCGCCGAGACATTGGGATTGCCCGCATTCTCGGCCAGGCTGGTGGTGGTCGTATTCATCCCGAGCGGCTTGAGGATACGCTCGCGCACCGCGTCGCCCCAAGGCTTGCCAGCCTTTTGCGCGATGATCTTGCCGGCCACGATATACAGCAGATTGTCGTAGGCGTAGCTGTTGCGAAAACTCGTTGCCGGGCGCACGTAGCGCAGCTGCGCGATGATTTCATCGGTCGTGAAATTCGTGGTCGGCCACCACAGCAGGTCGCCGGCCCCCAGTCCCAGGCCGCTGCGGTGCACCAGCAGATCGCGCACCGTCATCTCGTGGGTGACGTAGGCGTCGTACATCTGGAAGTCCGGCAGGTGTTTGGTGACCTTGTCGTCCCATTCCAGCTTGCCCTCGTCGACCAGCATCGCCAGCGCGGCGGCAGTGAATGCCTTGGAATTCGACGCCACTTCGAAGATGGTCTTGCCGTCGACCGGCGCCGGCTCGCCCAGCTTGCGCACGCCGAAGCCGCGCGTGGCGACTACCTTGCCATCCTTGACGATCGCAATGGCTATGCCGGGAACATCGAAGGTCTTCATCACGCTGGTGACGTCGGCCTCCAGGTCGTAGGCGCGTGCCGGCGCACTGGCGCTGACCGGGGTGGCGGGCGCCTGGGCGACGGCCGCGAAGCTGGTGAATGCGAGCAGGATCGCTGCCGCGATACGGTTCATATGGAGCACGTGTCGGTCCTTTTATTTGCCAGCCATTTTTTTGTCGACGCTGGCCTGGGTGGCCGGGTGATAGCGTTCGCGCGCTTTCTTGTAGACCGACTCCGCGAAGACCTTGTCGGCCGGCTTGGCGCGCAGTGCGGCGTACAGCGGCACCACAAATTTCTGGCGGCCGACGCTCATGAGGAAAGCTTCGAGCGGTGCGCGCACCTCGCTGTAACCGGCGTTGATGGCGGCGCGGTAGAAGCGGAAAGCGACTTCGTTATTGGTACTCTTGGCCAGGCCGAAGGTCTGGTCGAGTTCCTTGAGCTGGGCGGCGGTGGCCTTGTTGTCGATATCGTTCAGGAACTTCATCCACTCGGTGGCATTCCATTTTTTGGTATCGAGCTTCGCGGTGGGGGTGACGCCCGACAGCCAGCTGGCGCGGGTCGCGTCGAGTGCGGCCAGGCGGGTCGAGACCACGCGCTTGGCACCAGCCGGGATGCCGGCGCCGTGCAGCCACTCTTCCAGTTCGGCCTCGCTCAGCACCTTCGGATGCTGCGCCAGCAGGTTCTTGCGCAGGTAATCGACGAACTGCCCGGTGGTCACGCTCTGGAACGCATGCTGGTCGAACCAGCCGCGCAGGAAGGGATCGAACACTGCGCGGCCGGCGCGCTGCTCCAGGGTGCGCAGGAACCACGCGCCTTTCGGGTAAGCCAGGCCTTCATCGGTGTAGTTGGCCGACGAGGTGTCCGGGTCCTTGGTCAGCAAGGCCTGCTTGGCGGCCGGGATGGTGGCCAGCGAAGCGATGGCTTCTTCCTGCTCCAGTTGCAGGTTCATGTCCGCCACTTCGGGGCCGTACAGCGACTCCAGGATGCGGGTGGTGACGTAGGTGGTGAAGCCCTCGTTGAGCCACCAGTGCTTCCACGACGCGTTGGTGACCAGGTTGCCCGACCAGCTGTGCGCCAGTTCATGCGCGATCAGGTCGACCAGGCTGCGGTCGCCCGCGATCATGGTCGGCGTGAGGAAAGTCAGGCGCGGGTTTTCCATGCCGCCGATGGGGAACGATGGCGGCAGCACCAGCATGTCGTAACGCCCCCAGCGATAAGGACCGAACAGGGATTCGGCGGCGGCGACCATTTTTTCGGTATCGACGAATTCATAGGCAGCCGCGCCGATGCGCTTTGGCTCGGCGTAGACGCCGGTGCGCGAACCGAGTGCACGCACATCGATCTCGCCGATGCCGATGGCCAGCAGGTAGGAGGGAATCGGCTGCGGCATCTTGAAGTCCCAGCCGCCCTTGCCGGTGGCATTGAGATCGTTATCGGCGCTCATGACCACGCGCAGGTCCTTGGGCGCTTCGATGTGCGCGCTGTAAGTAAAGCGCACGGCCGGCGTATCCTGCAGCGGCACCCAGGAACGCGCCTCGATGGTTTGGGACTGGCTGAACATGAACGGGCGCTTGCCCGACATGGTCTGCACCGGCGCGAGCCACTGCAGCGCGGTCGACTTCGGGGAGGTGTGGTAATAGATGCGCACCTTCTGCGGCTGCGCCGGCAGCGCGGCCAGGTCGATGTGCATGGCCTGGCCTTTTTCGGCATCCGCCTTGTCGAGCGTGTGGCGCACGGTGACCCATTTGCCGTCGGCGACCTGCGCCTGCACCTTCGAGATGGTCAGCGCGCGCGTGTCGAGATCGAGGATGCGGGCCGACTTATCGAGCCAGTTGAGCGTCAGTTCGGCGTGCCCGGACAAGGTCTTTTTCGCGAAATCGGCCTTCAGGTCCATGTGCACGGCGCTGGTTTTCACCTGGTCGTAGCGAGCGTAGCTGAGGGGGTCGAGGGCGTACGCGTGGGCGCTCAATTGGGCGAACAGGGCGCAGGCGGCGGCGCGCAGGAGGGTCGATGTCTTCATGGTCTTTCCGGGTCGGTGGCGTGTGAATTGGCGCAGGCAGAATATCACTTCCGCTGGCTGGACGATAGCGCGCAGGCGCGTATTGACGGTGCGCTGGCGCGCGTAGCCACGCTGGCGGCTCTGCTATGATCCGCGCTTTCCGCATTGGATCATGTGTATGGACGCCTTTCTAGTCTCAACGGGCATCGTCGCCCTCGCCGAAATTGGCGACAAGACGCAGCTGCTGGCGTTTCTGCTGGCGGCCAAGTTCCGGCGGCCGGTGCCGATCGTGCTGGGGATTTTGGTGGCGACCATCGCCAACCACGCGTTTGCGGCGGCGCTGGGGGCCTGGATCAGCGCCATGCTGGGACCGAATGTGATGCGCTGGGTGCTGGGGGTGTCGTTCCTGGCGATGGCCGCCTGGACCATGGTGCCGGACAAGCTCGATGGCGACGACCAGCCGGGGATGGGGCGATACGGGGTTTTCCTGACCACCCTGATTGCCTTCTTCCTGGCCGAGATGGGCGACAAGACGCAAATCGCCACGGTGGCGTTGGCGGCGCGTTACGACTCGATGCTGGCGGTGGTGGCCGGCACCACCTTCGGCATGATGCTGGCGAACGTGCCGGCGGTATATTTCGGCGAGCGGATTGCCAACAAAGTACCGTTGAAACTGGTGCACGGCATCGCCGCCGCCATTTTTGCCGTGCTCGGCATCGCCACCCTCCTCGGCGCCGGCGCCCGCTTCGGCTTTTAGTCCTAGAACAGCCCCACAACTCCCACAACCGGGGTCTGACCTCTGATTCGAAACATTGCAAAACCGTAGGCCGATCCACGCGAGGAAGCTCTCTAATTTTGCAAGTTTTGATGACGGTTGTTCCAGCGCTGTACTCGCGGCGACGGTTTGTTGTAAAAAAACGGCGGGCGGTGAACGGGAGTGTGCCCCTGTTCACCGCCCGCCGTTTTTATAACAAAAAAGTTTCGAATCAGAGGTCAGACCCCGGTTGGGGAATTGTTGCGTTTGGTTATTGGGCCGTGAGGGTCACGTCGTCGATGAGGAAGGCGGTCGGGACCATCGAGCCTTCCACGCCTTCAAAGTAGATCCGCACCGTCTGCCCTTTGTAGGCCGACAGGTCGAACGTCTTTTGCACGTAGCTGCTGCCCTTGTTCAGGTTGGAGTACGTCGCCAAGGTCGCCAGCACGGCATTGCTGCCGCTGCGCACTTGTACCTTGAGCTTGTCGTAGGCGCTCGTGGTCGTCGTTTCGCTCGAGACCACTTTCAGCCAGAACGCCAGGTTCGCCCTCGTCGCCGTCGATGGGATCGTCACCTGCTGGTACACGCTGTCGGTATTGACCGAGCCCGCACCATTGAACGCAGCCTTCCAGCTACCGCCATGCGCCGCCTGCCCCGACGAGGTAATCACGCCGCTGGTGGCAACCCAGGCGCTCGCTCCCGACTCGAATCCACTATTTAATAGCAGTTGCTGCGCCGCGCCGGCATTGCTCACGCTGAAACTGACCGGCGCCGAGACCGCGCTGTTAAGCGCCACATCGAAGGCCTTGGCCGTCAACTGGTGGCTGCCGTTGCTCAGGGTCGCCGAGTTCAGGCTCAGCGAATAGGGCGATGTCGTATCCGTTCCCTTGAGAACGTTGTCGACATAGAACTCGACCCGGTTGATGCCGCCATTGTCGCTCGCCGTCGCCGCCAGGCCAATGGTGCCGCTGCTGCCGCTCGCGCTGGCACTGACCACCGGCGGCGTAGTGTCGCCACCGCTGGCGTTATTCACGCTGAACGTCACCGCGGCCGAGGTACCGGCATTGCCGGCGGCATCGTAGGCCTTGGCCACCAGGCTGTGGCTGCCATTGCTCAAGGTCGTCGAGTCGATCGTGGCGCTGTACGGCGCCGCACCGCTGGTCGCCTTGAGCTGGTTGTCGACGTAAAACTCGACCCGGGTCACGCCCACGTCGTCGCTGGCATTGGCGGTCAAGCTGATGATGCCGCTGCCACCGGATTCGCCCGCCGTCACGCGCGGGGCCGTGGTGTCGCCGCCGCCATCGGTCTGGGTTACCCAGATCGGTGCCGACCACAAGATCTTGCCGTCGTCCTGGGTCAGCTTGGCATAGTAAAAGTGCTCGCCGACGGATGGGGTGACGGTGGTGTTTGCCGTACCGGACAGCTGGCTGACCGTGCCCTTGCGCCCCGGTACGCCTTCGACGATGGACACCGTCGACACCGTCCTGCCGCTGGTGCTGGCGAAGTTGGCGATCAGGTTGAGCGGGCCGCTGTTGCTGAAACGCTCGCCCATGACGCGGCCGTTGGCAGTGAGCACCAGTTGCGAGCTCTTGTCCATGGTGGCGAACACGCGGCGCGCCTTGAGTGCCTCGATGAAACTGGCTTGCGTCAGCGGCGTGCCGTTCGGAATCAGTACGCCAGTGCGGTTGGTGTAGGAAGCGCCCCAGTTGGCGCAGTGATTATCCTGGTTGGTGGCAAAGGCGATGTGGAATCCGGATTCCAGCGCCTTGTTGCACGCGCCCTCAAAGGTGCTGCGGCCGGTTTCGGTTTCGGTGGTGTTGGTCGAGAACGCCGACGTGTTGAGCACTTCGCACAGAACCATGGCCTGGTCGCCGTCCGCCGTGTAGCCGAGCGGCACACCATTGATGAGGAACTGTCCGCTCGACGATGGATGGTTGAACTGGCCGACCCAGCCGCGCTGGCGCATCATGGTGTACAGGCCGCTGTAGTCGCCCTTGGGCGTGAGCGTGTCGCCGATCACCTGGCCGCTGCTGTTGAGCTCCCACTCCAGCAATTCCGGCGTGTTGAAGATGTTCAGGTGGCCGCCGTTGTTGATGACGCCCCATTCGAGGCCGTACACGCCCAGGAAGTCGGGATTGGCGGCATTGAAGTCGGCGGCCGCGGTCAGGCCCGATTTGAACAGGGCCTTGGCGGTGGCCGGGCTGGCCGAGGTGTCGGTGCCGTCGGAGCCGTCGTACATGTGGTTGTGCTCGGACGTCATGAGGATGTCCAGGCCCTTGTTGCGGGCGTAGGCGTAGGCCTCGGCCGGGCCGTGGGCGGCGCTTTGCGGCGCCTGGGCACCGGAGCAGCTGCCGAGCGTGCCACCACCATCGCTGTGGTTGGTCTGGCTGTGCAGATTGGCGAAGTAGATGGTGTACGGCAGCGCGCCCGGTGCGGGCGCGGCCATTTGCACCGAGGACATCCCGCTCGACTTGCTGTCGGCCCTGCTTTCAACCCGGCTTTCGGCCTTGTTGGTCTGCAATGCGCGGAAGGCGGGCATGGCCGGCTTGGCGGTCTTGCCCAGCACCAGGTCCCAGCTCTGCTCGACCAGCTCGCCGGCACCGGCCGCCAGCAGGCGGTCGACCGATTCTTCCGACAGATCCGGCTCACGGCCGCGCTCGGCGGCATCGTTGGAGACGGCCTGCATGCGCACCTGGTAGACCCCGTCGGCCAGGCCGGCACGGCCAGCCCAGCGCACCTTGACCTCGACCGGCTTCTGGAACATGCGCTGCACGCCATGCCAGCGCTGGACCACCTGGCCGGATGGGCTGACCAGCTCCACCTTCCAGCTCACTTCCTGCAAGCGCTCGACGTGCGGATACTCGAAGGCCAAGGTGAACACGCGCGCCTGGGTTGCGCCGGCATACGGCACATGCAGGGTCGCTTCGAACTCCTGGTGGTCCGCTTCGGATGCCATGACGGCGTGGCTGGCGGAAAGCGCCAGGGCGATCGCGAGTGGGCGGAACAGCTTGAATGTCGTGAGGTGGCGCATGGGAATCCCGTTTACGTTGATAGTTACAGACAAATGAAGTCTCGCAACTATGCATGACGTAAACATGACAGAGTATTTACATTTTGAAATAATTTATTTGCCGAAATGGAGTTTCGTTACGTGAATCGACACGTATTTTTCCACAAGTCAACAAATTACTGACGGACTTAGCAGGGAGAATGGGATTTATTGCCGTGGAGCAGCGCGGCGCGCCTGTGGAAAACTAAATTAAACATTTGTTGTATGAAACACGAAAATGTCTAATTTAGGACAAAAATCCCGCGCGGGGCCTGAGCCGCGCGCGGGAATCGGCGCTGTTTATGCCGGTGCCGACGGCTGGCGGCGCACCCGCAGTTCCACCTTGTGCGGGCGGCCGTCATCGACCAGTTGGATCACATTCATCGGCTGCGGCACGCCGTCGACCGTCATCGCATCGGCGTCGGCGGCCTGCACCGAAATCGCATACACCGTCTCGCGATAGCGGTACTGCAGCGTGAAGCCAGGCCAGTCGGCCGGCAGGCGCGGCGTCATGGTCAGCTTGTCGCCGGCCAGGCTCACGCCCAGCAGCGACTCGACGATCAAGCGATACATCCAGCCCGAGGACCCGGTGTACCAGCTCCAGCCGCCGCGGCCGATGTGCGGCGAGACCGCGTACACGTCGGCGGCCACCACATACGGCTCGACCTTGTACAGGGCCGCGCTTTCCGGGGTACTGCCATGCTGCACCGGATTGATCATGCGCAGCAGCTCCCAGGCGCGCTCGGTGTCGCCCATCTTGGCGAACGCCATCGCGGTCCAGATCGCGGCGTGCGTGTACTGCCCGCCGTTCTCACGCACCCCCGGCACGTAGCCGCGGATGTAGCCCGGATTGAGCACGCCATCGTCGAACGGCGGATCGAGCAGCTGCACCAGCCCATAGTCGCGCCGCACCAGGCGCTCGTCGACCGCTTTCATGGCCGACGCCGTGCGCTGCGGATTGGCCGCGCCCGAAAGCACGCCCCAGCTCTGCGAGATCGAATCGATCTGGCATTCGTCGTTGGTGTGCGATCCGAGTGGCGTGCCATCGTCGAAGTAGGCGCGGCGGTACCACTGGCCGTCCCAGGCATGCGCTTCCACGTTGGCCGCCAGCGTGGCCGCCTCGCGCTTGCAGGTTTCCGCAAACGCGGGGTCGCCGTACACCACTGCCACCTCGGCGAAGCGTTGCAGCACTTCGTACAGGAAGAAGGCCAGCCACACGCTCTCGCCCTTGCCTTCGTTGCCGACCCGGTCCATGCCGTCGTTCCAGTCGCAGGTGCCGATCAGCGGCAAGCCATGCTCGCCGAAGCGCAGGCCGCGCTTGATGGCGCGCACGCAGTGCTCGTACAGGTCGCCGGTCTGGCTGGAACGCCCGGGCATGTCGTAGTAGGACTCTTCCTCGGGTTTGAGCATGCGCCCTTCCAGGAACGGTGCCGGCTCGGTCAGCACGCTGCGATCGCCCGTGCCGATGACGTAGCGGTGCGCCGCCAGCGGCAGCCACAGATAGTCGTCCGAACAATGGGTGCGCACGCCGCGGTCCGATGGTGGATGCCACCAGTGCTGCACGTCGCCTTCCACGAACTGGTGGGCCGCGCACATCAGCAAGTGCTCGCGCAGCAGGTGCGGCTCGGTGTGGATCATCGCCATGGCATCTTGCAGCTGGTCGCGGAAGCCGAAGGCGCCGCCGGACTGGTAGTAGCCGCTGCGCGCCCACAGGCGGCAGGCGATGGTCTGGTACATCAGCCAGCCGTTGGCGATCACGTCGAGCGACGGATCGGGCGTCTGCACCTGGATCGCGCCGAGCGTGTGGTCCCAGTGCTTGCGCACCATCGCCAGCGAGGCCGCCGCCGCCACGCTGCCGCTGTATTTCTGAACCAGGCCGCTGGCGTCCGCATTGCGGCGGCCACCCACGCCCAGCATGAACACCAGTTCGCGTTCCTGGCCCGGCTGCAGTTCCATCATCACTTGCAGCGCGGCGCAGGGGTCGAGCGCGGCGCCGATCTTGCCGGACAGGCGCGCGCGGCCCATCGCCGCCGGACTGGCCAGGGTGCGGTTGCGGCCGATGAATTCATTGCGGTCGGCGGTGAAGGTTTTGTGCTGCGCGTCGACGTGGAAGAACCCCACGCGGCCGGTGAACTCGGTGTTGTAAGCGTTGCGCGCGAAGATCGCGCCACTCATCGGGTCCTGCTCGGTGGTGACGTGCATGGCCGACTTGGCGCGCAGGTCACCCAGCACCCACTCCACATAGCCGGTGGCCGACAGGCGGCGCGGCACGGTGCTGTCGTTGCGGATCTTGATGACCGAATACTTGATCGAGGCGTCGAGCGCCACGAAGGTGGACAGTTCGGTGTGAATACCCTCTTCGCTGTGCTCGAACACGCTGTAGCCGAAGCCATGGCGGGTGATGTATTCGCCCGCCGCGCGCACCGGCAGCGCGGTCGGCGACCAGAAGCGGCCGGTCTGCTCGTCGCGGATGTAGAACGACTCGCCGCTGCTGTCCGACACCGGGTCGTTGGCCCATGGCGTGAGCCGGAACTCGTGCGCGTTTTCGCTCCAGGTGTAAGCCTGGCCGCTCTCCGACACCACGCTGCCGAAGTTCGGGTTGGCCAGCACGTTGGACCACGGCGCCGGCGTGCGGTTCTGGCCATCGGTGCGGATAACGTATTCGGTGCCGTCCGCGCTGAAGCCTCCCAGCCCGTTGTGCAGGATCAGGTCGCGCGCTTCAACAGGAATTCCGGCGCGCGGCTGGTATTCCTCGGCGCGCGCTTCGACCACCAGCGGCGGCAGTTTCGGCGCCACCGGAACGGCGCGCTTGACCTGGTCGGCCAGGGTGCCGCGGCTGTCGGAAATGATGGCACGCGCCACCGATTGCATCAGCACCCGGTCTTCCTGCGCGATCTGGTCGAGCAGGCGCACGAAGATGCCGCCCGGGCGGTCGATCGCTTGCGCGTCGATGCCGGAGGCGATCAGGCCCATGATCTGGTCGTGCAGCAGCTGGCGGTAACCCGACTGGTCTTCGTACCAGATGACCAGGTCGACCACCAGGCCCTTGAGGCGCCAGTAGGCGTGCGCCTGCACCATCTGGCGCGCCAGGTCGATGTTGGCCGGGTCCTTGATCTGCATCAGCACGATCGGCAGGTCGCCCGAAATCGCATACGCCCACAGGCCGGACTGGCCGCGCTGGTTGCGGATCAGGATGCCGGCGTCGGCGCGCAGCGAGGCATTCGGGTAGATCACCGTGCTGGCCAGGCGGCTGTAGAGCTGCGCGTCCGATTCGGTGGCGTTCAGCTGGCGCAGCACGACCTGGCTGTGGGTCCATGCCAGTTCGAATACACGGTCGGCCAGATGGCGGTCCTGGTATTTGTCGATCAGGTGCACGGCCTGCTCGCGCGTGTCGGTCATGCCGGTGACGACATCGAGCACCACCACCTGGTCTGGTTCGAGCGTGACCTTGTAGCGGATCGCAACCACCGGATCGAGCACCGAGCCTTCGCTGCCGCCCAGCGGCTGCGCTTCGAGCATGGCGCGCGGGGCGACCGTGCTGTTGGCGCGGCCGAGGAATTCGCTGCGGCTGGTTTCGTACGAGACGTCCACCAGCAAGCCGTCGTGCACCGTCATCAGGTTCAGCATCCATGGCATCTGCTCGTCCTTGGCGCGCGGACGGCGGGTGCACAGGATGGCATTTTCGTTGCGCAGGATTTCGGTCTGCACGAACAGTTTGCTGAACGCCGGATGGGCGTTGTCGGCGGCCGCCGGCGCCATCACCACTTCGGCGTAGCTGGTGAACTCGATGGTGCGCTTGACGTTCGATTTGTTGGTGATGCGGGTGCGCCGCAGTTCGATGTCGTCTTCCGGCGACACCACGATTTCGGTGTACAGGTCCAGGCCCCGGTCGTGGCGGCGGAATTCGGCGCGCCCTTCCGAGAAGATGACTTCATACGACTTCGGTTCGACCAGCGTTGGCTGGAAGGCGGTCGACCAGAAATGGCCGCTGTCGACATCGCGCACGTAGCAGAAGTTACCCCAGTTGTCGGAGGTGCCATCTTCGCGCCAGCGTGTCACGGCCAGGTCTTTCCAGCGGCTGTAGCTGCCGCCGGCGCTGGTGACCATCACGTGGTAGCGTCCATTCGAGAGCAACTGCACTTCCGGCTGCACCGTGGTGGTCTGGGTGATGATGCGGGTGGCGGCGGTCGACACTTCCTGCGCCGGGGCGCGCATGACCGCCAGTTCGGCGGTGTTGGAGTAAAACGCGCCGGCGCGCGGCACGCGTTCCTGGAGCACCAGCAAGGTGGCCTGGAACAGCGGGTCGGACTCGAAGCGGCGCTGCATCGGACGGTCGTGCAGCAGGTAGCTCAAGGCCAGGAAGCCCATGCCCTGGTGGTGCGCCATGAAGGAGCGGATCACGGCAAAGGTCTGGCCGCGCGGCAGGCGCGCAGCGGTGTAGTCGATCGCTTCGTAGAAGCCATGCTTGCCCATGAAGCCCAGGTCGGCCATGCGCTGCAGGTTTTCCACGGCGGCGTCCGGGCTCACCATCAAACCCATCATGGTGGCGTACGGAGCGATCACCAGGTCGTCGGCCAGGCCGCGTTTCAGGCCCGTGCCCGGCACGCCGAAGGCGCGGTATTGGTAATTGAGGCTGGCGTCGACGGTGTTGTAGCCGGATTCGGAAATCCCCCACGGCACGTCGCGCTGCTTGCCGTACTCGATCTGCGCGTTGACGACCGAATGGTAAGTCTGGTCGAGCAGCGTGTTCTGGTAGGTCGGCATGACCAGCAGCGGCATCAGGTACTCGAACATCGAGCCGCTCCACGACAGCAGCAGCTGCTCGTTGCCGATGATGCACAGCTGGCGTCCCAGCGCGAACCAGTGCTCTTGCGGGAACTGGCCCTGCGCGATGCCCACAAAACTGCACAGGCGCACTTCCGACGCCAGCAAGTCGTAGCAGGCCGCGTCCAGGCGGCGGTCGGACACGTTGTAGCCGATCGCCAGCAGGTTGGTGGTGGTGTTGTACATGAAGCGGAAGTCCATGTTCGCGAACTCGCGCGCCTCGGCCGCCATGCGGTTGATGTCTTCGATGCGCTGGGCGGCGCGGGTGCTGCCCTGGGCCACCAGGTCGGTCAGGGTTTGCTGGCGTTCGCGCTCGCTCGGGGCGAGGTCGGTGCTGGCACTGCCGGTGAGGGCGAAGTTGGCCAGTTCGCGCAGGGTCGGAATGCGCGTCAGGCTGGTGTCGACCACGTACTCCTGGGCCGCGCGCATCCACGGCGCCAGTTGCAGCAGTTCGTCGCGCGCGCCGTGGCACTGCTCGGCGAGCTTGTCGGCCCAGCCTTGCAGGTTCGGTTCGCCCACCGGATGCATGGCGGCCAGGATCGCGTCGGCGCAGCCGGCCAGGCGCGCCAGTTCGGCGGCCATGCCGGGCAGGCTTTCGGTTTCGCGCACACGGTCGGCCGACAGGTGGCTGCGCATGGTGTCGATGGCGGCCTTGACGCCCGCTCCGGCATCGACCGCGTGTTCCTGCACCACGTTCAGGGTGATGGCGATGCCGGCCAGGGTCTGCTTGCCGACGATAGGCTGGTCGGCCAGCTGGGTCAGGCCCGGCGCCAGCGTGAGCAGGTGGCCGGCCAGGTTGCCGCTGTCGACCGCCGAAATGTACATCGGGTGCAGCGGATTCAAGGTCAGCGTGTCGTACCAGTTATAGAAGTGGCCCTGGTGGCGCTCCATGCGCGCCATGGTGTTGAGCGTGTCGCGGGTGCGCTTGAGCAGGCGCCCGGTGGTGATGAAGCCGAAGTCCCACGCCGTCAGGTTGGCCAGCAGCGCCATGCCGATATTGGTCGGCGAGGTGCGGTGTGCGACTACCTTGACCGGGTGCTCCTGCATGTTGTCGGGCGCGAGCCAGTTGTCTTCCGCCGTGACGTAGGTCTCGAAGAAGCTCCAGGTCTTGCGGGCCAGCGATTCGAGGAACATGGTCTGCGGCGACGACAGTTCGGTCGCGGCGCGGGCCAAGGGAAGGCTGATCCACCACGCCACCACCGGTGCGAAGAACCAGAGCAGCAGCACGGGTGCGGCGATCGGCAGCGCTGCGCGCTGGAAGTAGCCGAGCAGGGCGGCGGTGGCCACGGCCAGCAGCGGCGAGATCCACATGCTTTTCCAGTTGCTCTCCATGTCGGTGCTGGAGCGGTTCAGGCTCGATGGACGCCATTCCAGCAGGCGGCGGCGCGTGACCAGCATGCGCCACGAGGCGCGCACGATGGCGTCGAGGCTGAAATATGCTTCGTACGGCAAAAAGGCCAGTTGCAGCGCCGAGTGGCCGAACATCAGGCGCGCGCTCTTGAACGCGGTCGCCAGATGCTGGCGCCACAGGACGTCGTGCGGTTTTTCGATGATGTCGAACATGGCGCTGAAGAAGGTCGGCAGGAAGATCACCGCCAGTACGCCCAGGGTCCAGAACAGCGGCGTTGGCATCAGGGCCCAGCAAAAGACCAGCAAGGCGGTCAGGGTGGGGGCGATCAGGCTGCGGCGCAGGTTGTCGAACAGCTTCCAGCGCGACAGCGCGCTCAATGGATTCGATTCGCGCTTGCCGTTCGCGCCAGGCACGCGCGGCAGCAGCCAGCCGGCCAGCTGCCAGTCGCCACGGATCCAGCGGTGGCGCCGGCTCACGTCGTCGCTGTAGCGCGCCGGGTATTCTTCGTACAATTGGGCGTCGCTCAGCAAGCCGGCGCGCAGGTAGCAGCCTTCCAGCAAATCGTGGCTGAGAATCTGGTTGTCGGGCAGGCGCTGGCCGAGCACCGTCTCGAAGGTATCGACATCGTAGATGCCCTTGCCGACGAACGAGCCTTCGTAGAACACATCCTGGTACACGTCGGAGACGGTGCGGGTGTACGGGTCGATGCCCGGTTCGCCGCCGCACAGGTGCTCGTAGCGCGAGGCGGTGTCGCCCGGCAGGGCTGCGGCCACGCGCGGTTGCAGGATGCCGTAGCCTTCGAGCACGCGTTTGCCAGCCTTGTCGAGCGTCGGGCGGTTCAGCGGGTGCGCCATGGTGGCGATGAACTGGCGCGCGGCGTCGCGCGGCAGCTGGGTGTCGGTGTCGAGCGTGATCACGTAGCGCACGTTGGCCAGGCCGTCGGTGGAACCGGCGACCATGGAGAACTGCTCGCGCGCGCCGCCGCGCAGGAAAGCGTTGAGCGCGGCCAGCTTGCCGCGTTTGCGTTCGTAGCCGATCCAGGCGTTTTCGCTGGCGCTCCATACGCGCGGGCGGTGCAGCAGCAGGAACGGTTGCAGGTGGCAGCGCGACATGGCCGGCTCGCCGTCGGCGCCGAGGATCTCTTCGTCGACATCGCAGCCGTATTTCTCATTGAGTTCGGCGATGGTGGCGCGGGCTTGCTCGACCAGGTCCTCGTCGCCCGGCATGTGCTGCTTGGGCGCGTCGACGAAATCGGTCAGCAGGCAAAAGCGCAGGTTCGGATCGCGGTTGGCAAGGTAGCGCACTTCCAGCGCTTCGCACAGCGAGGCCACGTTGTCGCGGCTGTACAACAAGGTCGGCACCACCACCATGCTGCGCGCGTCGGTCGGGACGCCCTCTTTGAAGTCCATGCGCGGCAGCGGGTGCGGGCGCGTGAGCTGGGTGGCCATGAAGTTGACCAGCGCCAGCGCCAGCTGGCTCGATCCAAGCAGGGCGAACACGCCCAGCAGCGCCAGCACCCAGTCGTCGACGCCGTCGGCGCGCGCGTGGATGATGGCGGTGCCGGTAAACAGCAGGGTGAGCACGACGATGCCGCCCAGGTAGGTCGACAGGGGCGCAGCACGCCCGCTTTTATTGAGCGCTTCGAGCGGCGGATTGCGCACGGCGAGACGCTTTTCGAGCTGCGCCTGGCCGCTGCCGACCAGGTAGTAGCCGATGTGGCGGGTGCGTTCATCGAGTCCGCCGGCGGCCGGCGAGCGGTTCGCCAGCGCCAGTTCGAGCGCGATTTCGGCAACCTGCACCTCGGTGAAGTCGCTGCGCCGGGCCAGCTTTTCGATCACGTGGCGATAATTGTCGCGCGTGGAGAAATCCATCTTGCCATAGGTGCCGGCCGGGTCCAGGCGCAAGGTCTGTTCGACCGCGCTCATGGTCTCGACGAACTCTTGCCAGTCCATGGTGCCGAGGAAGCGCAGGCTGCCGATACTGTTGCTGATCGAGACCTGGTCGGCGGCCTGCTGGCCGATTTCAGCCTGGATCTGCTGTTCGATGGTCAGGCCGGCGTCGGCCAGGCGCGTGGTCACCCATTGCAGCGCCAGGGTCAGGGCCGGGCTCTGGCCCTGCAGGCGGCGCGCCAGTTCGGCCACAAAGCCGCTGTTCATCGGCTGGCCGGAACGGGCCATGTCGGCCACCAGCAAAATCAGGTCGCTCGGATTCTTTTCGGCCGTCTCGCTCATCTGGTCGGCCCAGGTGTTGGCGCGGTCGCGCTGCACGCGGTTGTCGTACACGCGCGCGGCCACGCGGCGCAGGTTCTCGATCAGCGCGATGCGCAGCATGATCGGGATGGCCCACAGTTCGCCGAGTTTGAGCGTCGCCACTTCCTGGTAGGCGTCGACGAAGCGCGACAGGCTTTCGGGATCGACCCGGCCATCGCCGTGCGAGATGATTTCGAGCGCGATCTGGTACACGCGCGGATTGCCGTCGGCATCTTCGTTGGCCAGGCGCGGCAACTGCTTGGAGTAATTCTTCGGCAAGTGGCGCCGGGCGATGCGGATCTGTTCTTCGACCAGGTAGAAGTTATCGAGCAGCCATTCGGAGGCGGGCGTAATCTGGCGCCCGGCCTTGATCGCCGTCGTCAGTTCCGTGCACGTGTCGGTGATGACCGCCGCGTTGTCGGTCAGGCGCGGCAGCAGGCGGTCGGAACCGCCGCGCTCGCTGAGCTGGTGGGAGGAGGCAAGATGCTTGCCGTGCATCGCCATCTGGGCGGCACTGAACAATTCCGAGCGCAGGGGAAATTCATCGTCGACGCGTCGTTCGCCGTCAAGGACATTGCGCCAGGCATAGAGCGTGTCCGCTAATTTTGTGTTTTCTTGATTCAACAGAGACCTCGCGTGGGCATGAGTAGCCAACACGCTGCTGGACAGCGAGTTGCGACCGGGTCGTACGGCTGTTGCAATCTTATAACGGTGCTATGGGAATGACTGTGCGCCAGCGAACATTTGAGGGTTGTCGGTCAGAAGCAATCACGGCCGTTTTGGCTCATTCCGCCGGCAATATTGCACTTCGTAGCATGGCACATGATACGAAGCATCAAACGATGAGTGACGTCAATGCCGTCAAGCGGCCAGCGGCAAGCTGCCGCCCGCGACGCCGCCCGCCACATGCCAGGCATTGCGGTAGCCCAGGCGGTGCAGGCACTGCGCGGCCTTGATGCTGCGTCCGCCGCTGCGGCAAAAGAACACCAGCGGGCGCTCCTCGGCGCGCAACCAGCCCGACAGGCGGTCGGCCAGGCGCGACAAGGGCACGCTGTGCACCGTGCGGCCGTGCCAGTGGCCGGCGTGCGCCGCCGCGTGCTCGTAGGCTTCGCGCACATCGATCAGCAGCGCGTCCGGATGGTCGTTGAAGAAGCGCTCGAGGCCATGTGCCTCGAGCTGCATCGCCAAGGGGTTGGCAACCGCGGCGGCGCCGCCGCATTCGGCGCTCAAGGTGGTGCACGGCAGGTTGCCCGCTTCGCAGGCCGGACAGACGATGGCCTGGGGCGACACCAGCTGCGCCAGTTGTTGAATCGCCGCGTCCGGGCCGGTGAAGGCAAAGCGCACATCGGCGGCGGCCAGGCCGGCGGCCGAGCGCTCGCCGAACAGGTAGCTGGCGCCATCGGCGTGCGCCACGCGCGCCAGCACGCGGGTGCCGAACATCAGGGCACTGGCGACGTCACCGTTTTCAAGCATGGCCTGGTCGGCCAGCGCGGGCCAGCCCAGCGCTTCGTGGCTGATGCCGCCGGCCAGTTGGCCGCCCAGCGCCGCCACCAGGGCCGCGCGTCCGCCGCCGGCGCCGCCATGCGTGTCGATCACGGCGCGCACCCGGTAGCCCTGGCAGCGCACCTGCTCGGCGATGCGCACGGCCAGCGCGGCGAGCGGATTGATGATGGCGCAGGTGCGGCTGGCCGCGTCGAGCACCAGCCAGGTACAGGCCCCCTCGAAGCCCAGTTGCACCACGCCGTCGCTGCCCGGCGCGGGCGCCGCCGACGGAATCAGGCAGCTGGCGCGCAAGGCCGCGCCGCAGCGGGCGATGCGCTCGCAGGCGGCGTCGATCAGGGCGTCGTCCGCCATCGGCCCGAACGACATGCGCACCGCCGAGGCGCAGCGCCACGCGTCCAGCTGCATCGCCGCCAGCACGTAGCTGGGGGCGGCCTTGGCCGCCGAACAGGCCGACCCGGCGCTCACGCGCACGCCGGCGGCGTCGAACAGGTCGAGCAATTCCTTGCCGGCCAGGCCGGGCACGGAAAAATTCAGGGTGGTCGGCAAGCTGTGCTCGAACGGCGCATTGAAGACGATGCCCGGCAGCGCCGCGCGCAGGGCGCCGGCCAGCCGCTCGCGCATGTGCACCAGCTGCGCGTGGCTGCGAAAGCTCACGCCATCGTCCAGCGCCGCCAGCACCGCGCCCAGGGCGGCGATGCCGCTCATGTTTTCGGTGCCGGAGCGCTGGCCGGCTTCCTGCCCGCCGCCCATCATCAGCGCGGTGTAGGGCGCACCCTCGCGCACATACAGCATCCCGATGCCCTTGGGCGCATACAGCTTGTGGCCCGAGAACGGCGCGTAATCGATGCGGGTCGCGGCCAGGTCCAGCGTGAGCTTGCCGAGCGCCTGCACGCTGTCGACCATCCACAGCGCCGTGGGCGCGCACTCGCGCAATACGGCGTCGATGGCGGCCAGGTCCGAAATGACACCGCTTTCATTGTTGGCGGCCATGGTGCAGACAAACGCCGCGCGCGGCGCCAGCTCGCGCAGCACGTCGAGCCGGTGGCGGCCGTCGGCATCGACCGGCAGCGCGCGCAGTTCCAGTCCGGTGCCGAGCAGCGCGTTCCAGTGCGCCAGGCTTTCGGGCACCGCCTTGTGCTCGGTGGCGCCGTACAGCAGCAGGTCGCCGCTCGCTTCGCCCCTGGCGCGGCGCGCGCGCAGCTCGCACAGCGCCGACAGCACGGCGGTCTGGATGCCTTCGGTGGCGCCGCTGGTAAACGTCAGCCCGCCCTGCCCCGCGCCCAGCACGCGGCGCGCCAGTGCGCGCACGCCGTCGAGCATCGCCTTGGCTTTCAGGCCGGTGGCATGGCTGCTGCTCGGGTTCCCGTAGCAGTCGCGCATGGCCAGGGCGGCGGCGGCGATGGCGGCCGGATGAACGGCCGAGGTGGCATTGGCGTCGAGGTAGATTTCAGTGTGCATGGCAGGTCCGGGCAGCGGCAACAGGAGGGGGAAACGGTAATGTCATTCTTGCGTGATATGTTATCGTCTTAAACGTGAGAAAATATGCCAAAATTTGCTGGTATTCGCACTCGTTAAGCATATTCATACCAAATTTCAGCGGAAAGCAGAATGAATTCTCTCGATAAGCATGATTGCGCCATCCTCGCGGCCCTGCAGGCCGATGGCACCCTGTCGATCGCGGCCCTGAGCGAGAAGGTCGGCTTGTCCAGCACCCCGTGCTGGAAGCGGGTCAAGCGGCTGGAAGAAGAAGGCTATATCCAGAGCCGCGTGAGCATCATCGACCGCGACAAGGTCGGGCTGCCGGTCACGGTGTTCGTCAGCATACGCACCACCGAACACGACGAAAAATGGCTGACCCGCTTCGCCGCCGCCGTCATCGCCCTGCCCGAGGTGATGGAGTTTCACCGCATGAGCGGCGATGTCGACTACCTGCTCAAGGTCGTCACCACCGACATCGGCGGCTACGACCGCTTTTATAAAAAGCTGATCAAGACGGCGCACCTGAGCGGCGTGTCGTCGGCCTTCTCGATGGAGCAGATCAAGTACACAACGGCGCTGCCGCTCGACCTGATTTTGAAGCGTCTTCCTGCCTAAAACGGCATATAAAATTGTGCCGAATCGTGCGATGATGCCGCTGTCCAGATCAGAGGAGAGACATCGTATGGCATCGAACAATAAGAGTATTGCTTTCGCCGCAGCGTCCCTGCTGCTCGCATCCCAGGCCGCGCTGGCGCAGGAGCAGGTCGTCAAGATCGGCATCACCGGGCCGCTCTCGGGCGCCAACGCCTTCGCCGGCAAGGATAACGAAAACGGCGTGCGCCTCGCGCTGGAAGAATTGAACGCCAAAAAAGTCAGCGTCGGCGGCAAGACCATCAAATTCGAACTCAAGTCCGAGGATGACCAGGGCGATCCGAAAGCCGGCGTGGCGGTGGCGCAAAAACTGGTCGACGCCGGCGTGCACTTCGTGCTCGGCCCCTACAACTCCGGCGTGGCCATTCCGGCCTCGCGCATCTACAACGACGCCGGCGCGATCATGTCGACCGTCGGCACCAATCCCAAGGTGACGCAGAGCGGCTACAAGGGCGTGTTCCGCATCGTCGCCAGCGACACCCAACTGGGCGGATCGATGGCCGGTTACGCGGCCAAGCAGCTCAAGCTCAAGACCATCGGCGTGATCGACGACCGCACCGCCTTCGGCCAGGGCATCGCCGCCGAATTCGTCAAGCAGGCCAAGGCGTCCGGCATCACGGTGGCGGGCCACGAGTTCACGACCGACAAGGCGAGCGACTTCGCCGCCATCCTCACCAAGCTCAAATCGAAGAACATCGATGCGATTTTCTTCGGCGGCTACGCGCCCCAGGGCGCGCCGATGGCGCGCCAGATGCGCCAGCTCGGCCTGAACGTCAAGCTGCTCGGCGGCGACACCCTGTGCAGCCCCGAAATGGCCAAGCTCGGTGGCGATGCGGTCGGCGACAATGTGCTGTGCGCGCAGGGTGGCGCGATCCTCGACAAGCAGGCCGACGGCCCGGGCTTCCAGACGCGCTACAAGGCACGCTTCAAGCAGGCACCCGATGTGTACGCGGCCGCGTTCTACGACCAGACCATGTTCATGGTGCAGTCGATGAAGGCCGCCAATTCGCTCGATCCGTCGGTGGTGGCCGCAGCCATGCGCGCCAGCAGCTACAAGGGCGTGGTGGGCACCTATGCCTACGATGCGAACGGCAATATGAAGCAGTCGGCCGTCACCATCTACACCTTCAAGAACGGCGCGCCTTTCGCGCTGGCCACCAACTGATGCGCGCCTCCCTGATCCTGGCGGCGGCGCTGGCCGCGCCGGCCTTCGCGCCGGCTACCGCATCGGCTACCGCGCCGGCTACCGCGCCGGCTACCGCGTCGGCTACCGCGCCAACGCCCGCACTGACCCCGCCGCTGTCGCACTTCGGCATCGCGCAGCAAGCCATGCCGGCCTTTATCCAGCGCTACCAGCTCGACTACGCCAGCCTCGACAAACTGTACACGGTGGCCAACGGCAGCGCGCGCGCGCGCCAGATGCAGGAGTTTTTCGAGCAGTGGCGCGCGGCCCTCGACGCCCTGCCGTTCGACAGCTTCGGCGTGGAAGACCGTATCGACGCGGTCATGTTGCGCAACCAGATCGACTTCGAGCTGCGCGAGCTGGCGGCCCAGCGCCAGCGTTTCGCCGAGGCCGAGCCGCTGGCGCCGTTCGTGCGTCCGCTGATCGACATGGCCGAAGCGCGCCGCGTGATGCAGGCGCAGGATGGCGCGGCCAGTGCGGCCGTGCTGCAGCAGGCGCTGGTGGCGGTGCGCAAGGCGCAGGAAACGCTGCTGGCCGGCGCCGACATCAATGCGCCCAAGCCGATGGCCTCGCGCAGCGTGGCCAACCGCGCGGCGCAGGTGCTGGCGGCCACCGCCAAGGACCTGAAAGCCTGGTACGCGTATTACGAAGGCTACGATCCGCAGCTCACGTGGTGGGTCAAGCGCCCCTACGCGGACCTGGACAAGGCCATGAGCGATTACGCGGCCAGCCTGAACGAACGGCTGGTGGGCAAGGCGTCGGCCAAGCTGCTCAATGTGACGGGCGACCCGATCGGACGCGAAGGGTTGATGAGCGCCCTGCGGCGCGAGATGATCCCGTACACGCCGGAAGAACTGATGGCGCTGGCCGAAAAGGAGCTGGCCTGGGGCGAGGCCGAACTGCGCAAGGCGTCGGCCGAAATGGGTTTCGGCAGCGACTGGCATGCGGCCATGGAGAAGGTCAAGACCATGTACGTGGCGCCGGGCGAACAGCCGGCCATGGTGCTGGGCCTGGCCAAGGAAGCGATCGATTACATGGCGGCCAACAAGCTGGTGACGGTGCCCGAAGTGGCGCGCCGCAGCTGGCGCATGGACATGCTCTCGCCCGAATCGCAGCTGATCAACCCCTTTTTCCTGGGCGGCGACACGATCCTGGTGTCCTATCCCACGGCCGACATGACGCACGAGCAAAAGCTGATGTCCATGCGCGGCAATAACCCGCACTTTTCGCGCGCCACCGTGCAGCACGAACTCATTCCAGGCCATCACCTGCAAGGGTTCATGGCGGATCGCTACCAGCCGCAGCGCCGCCTGTTCGATTCGCCCTTCTTCACCGAAGGCTGGGCCGTGTACTGGGAAATGCTGCTGTATGAGCGCAAATTCGCTGTCAGGCCGGAAGACCGGATCGGGATGATGTTCTGGCGTAATCACCGGGCGGCGCGCATCCTGTTTTCGCTCGGCTTCCACATGGGTAAAGTCACGCCCGAGCAGGCGGTCGAGATGCTGATTGCCCGCGTCGGCCACGAGCCGGATAACGCGCGCGCCGAGGTGCGGCGCTCGTTCAACGGCGATTATCCGCCGCTGTACCAGGCCGGCTACATGGTCGGGGCGCTGCAACTGCGCGAACTGAAACGCGAGCTGGTCGACGGCGGAAAAATGACGCTGCTCGAATACCACGACCGCATTCTCGAAGGCGGCGTGCTGCCCATCGAACTGGTACGCGCGCGCCTGAAGAACGAGAAGGTCGCGCGCGACTTCAAGGCGGGCTGGCGCTTCTACAAATAGCCGTCAGCGCCGCAAGCGCTTGAGGAACACCGTCATCTCGCGCGAGGACTGGAGGTCGCCCTGCTTCACGGCCACTTCCAGTCCTTTGTTCCAGGCCGCTTCCGCCTCCTGCGGCCGCTCCAGCGCTTGCCAGGCTTTACCGAGCAGCTTCCAGGCCGCCGAATGAGCGGGATTTTGCCGCGTGGCCTGTTGCAGGTGCAGCGCCGCCGCCGCCGCGTCGCCCTCCTTGAGGCAGGCGTTGCCCAGGCCGAAGCGCAGCAGGGCGTTATCGCGCCCCGCTGCCAGTAGTTTTTCCAGTTGTTCGCGCATGATCCTCTTCTCCTATCGTTTGCCGCTCGCGCGTGCCAGCAGCGCCGCCAGTGCGGGCGCCAGCGCAAAGCTGGCGAACAGCCACATGGCCGCCGACTGCGCGCCCGCCTTGCCTCCCGGCTCGGTCAATCCGGCGCCATTGGCCACCAATCCCGCCACCGCCGCGCCGATCGCCATGCCGTACAACTGCACGGTGGTGATCGCCGCCGATGCCAGGCCGCCCTCGCCCGCCGGCGCCAGCGTCAGCACGCGCGTGAGCAGATGCGGCCAGCCGAGGCCCACGCCAGCGCCGGCGCCGGCCAGCGCCAGGCCGCACAGGAGCATCAGCATGGCGGGCGAAAGGACGTCGCCGGCCGGCACCAGCAGCGCGAGGGCCAGCAGGCTGCCTGCGCCCAGCAGCGGGCCGGCGCGCAGCATCGCCAGCGCGCGCGCGCCTTCGCGGCCTGACGACAGCATCGAACTGGCGCTCCAGCCGGCCGCCATGGCCGCGCTCAGGTAGCCGGCCGCCAGCGGCGTGTAGCCGTGCAGCGTCTGCAAAAAATACGGTACGTAGATTTCAGTGGTGGTGCCGACCAGGAGCAAGGCCACGCTGGCATACACCGCGCCCAGTGGCGATTTGAGGGCGGTGGTCCCGGCCGGCAGCAGGCGCACCGGCGAGCGGCGCTCGACGGCGATGGCCGCCACGCCCAGCGCGATCCCGGCCGCGACGCCCGCGCCCTGCCAGGCGAGCATGCGCGACAAGCCGCCGGCGGCCACCGCCAGCACCGAGGCGGCCAGCAGCGCGATCTGGAGCACCGGGATCGGTGGCTGCGCGGATGCGGCGGCGGCCGGACGCAATCGCCCCGCGACCAGCAGCGCCTGCAGCAAGGCCACCGGCAGCAGGGTCCAGAATGCCCAGCGCCAGTGCCCGGCCTGGGCGAACAGGCCGCCCACGGCCGGCCCGCACAAGGTGGCCACGCCCCACATGCCCGATACCAGGGCCACCGCGCGCGGCCACAGGGGCGCGGGGAACACCACGCGGATCAGCGCATAGCTCAGTGCCGCCAGGGCGCCGCCGCCCAGGCCCTGCACGCTGCGCCCGGCCAGCATCCACGGCATGGACATCGCGCTGGCGCAGGCGCTTGACCCCAGCGCAAAGATGCCGAGCGCCGCCAGGCAGGCGCCGCGCGCACCGGCGGCGGCCAGCAGGCGCACCGACAGGGCCGCGCCGAGGATGGAGGCGACCACGAACAGGGTGGTGTTCCAGGCATACCAGTCCAGGCCTCCGATGTCCCGCACCACCGATGGCAGCACGGTGGTGACGATGTGGACATTGATCGCGTGCAGCGCCACGCCGCCGGTCAGGGCCAGGGCCAGCAGGCCGTTCTGGCCGGAAAACAGCGCGCCCCAGGAGGCGCTGGAAGGTAAGGCAGCGGACATGGTGGATGATCGACAGGAGGGGTGGATTGGCTTAATATGCAAGCAATTGGTTGGATTAATAAGTGGATAATAAGGCGGCAGTATGACTTATGCAAGTAAATTGTTGGATAATTCGGCCGATGGCAAGACGGCCGACCGCATCCTGTTCTTCATCAAGTCCAGGGGGCCGAGCGCCACGGCCAGCCTGGCGCAGATGCTGGAGATGACGCCCGAGGCGGCGCGCCAGCAGGTACAGAAGCTGGCCGCAGCGGGCTTGATCGAAGGCCAGCAGCAGGATGCGGCGGGCGTGGGCCGGCCGCGCCAGCACTGGGTGCTGACCGAGGCCGGCAACCGGCGCTTTCCCGACACGCATGCGCAAATGACGGTGCAGCTGATCGGATCGATCCGCCAGTTGTTTGGCGAGGAAGGGCTGGACAGGCTGGTGGCGCAGCGCGAGAGCGAAGCGCGCGCGCTGTACCAACAGGCTTGCGGCGGCGCCAGCGTGGTCGAGCGGCTGGAACAGCTGGCCGCGATCCGCACCGGCGAAGGCTACATGGCGCGCATCGAGGCCGATGCCCAGGGCTGGCTGCTGATCGAAGACCACTGCCCCATCTGCGCGGCGGCGCGCACTTGCCAGGGCTTTTGCCGCTCCGAGCTGCAACTGTTCACCGAGATCGCCGGTCCCGGCACGACGGTGACGCGCGAACAGCATGTGCTGGCCGGGGCCACGCGCTGTGTTTACCGCATCGCTCCTGTATGAAAGTTGCTTGATAGACTCAGCCAGATTGACTATGCTTCGCGCATCTGACTATTGCGGAGCTGGCATGACCACACAAACACCAACAGGCATCGGAAAACTGTTCGCCGTCGCCTGCCTGATCGAAGGCCTGACCTGGACCGGCCTCTTGATCGGCATGTTCCTCAAGTACGTCACCGACACCACTGACCTGGGCGTATGGCTGTTCGGGCGGCTGCACGGCGTCGCCTTCATGTTCTACGTGGTCGTGGCGGTGCTGTCCGCGCTGCGCCTGCGCTGGCCGTGGTGGGCCAGCACCATCGCCGTGCTCGCCGCGGTGCCGCCACTGGTGACGATTCCGGTGGAGATCTGGTTCAAGCGGCGCGGCTTTCTTACCGAGAAACCAGGCGCGCAAGCGTAAAACAAAAAGCCGCTCACGTGGATCGGTGAGCGGCTTGAATGGCAGCGGCCACGGGCTCGGCGCAAGGCGCTGCAAGCCGGGCTTGCCTGGGCCGGTCAGCATCTCGCAGTTTGCTGGCTCGGCGAAAGCAGGTCGTCTGGCGTCGATCATACGCGCGAGCGCGCTGGCGCGACAATACAAATTCCCACTCGTGCGGACGTGGCCGATATGGCAAATCTATCGCGCACTGGACGGGCGGTAAGCGATCTGAAAATCGCGTATCCTGATGGCCGATTTCACTTTTCCAGCGGATATACATCATGCATAAAAGTCTTGCCCGGACCGCCTTGTGGGCGGCGCTCGCCCTGACCTTCGCGCCCGCTGCGGCGCTGGCCGCGCCGCCGGCCGGAAAAGTGTCCGGCGTGGTCTCGGCCCAGGCCAAGAAACAGCTTGATGCGCTGGCGCTGGAGTATTACGAAGCGGTGGCGCGCTTCGACCCGGTCGACGCCACCGACCGTGGCGACAACCGCTTCGACGACCAGATCGGCCTGAGCATCGGTCCCAAGGAGCACGCGCGCCAGAATGCGCGCTACAACGTCTTCCTCAACCGCCTGCACGCGCTGGACCGGCGCGCGCTCGACCTGCGCTCGCAGACCAACTACGACGTGCTCGAATTCGAGTTGAACGGTCTACTGTCGTTCGCCAACCTGCCGGAACTGATGCTGCCCGTGAACCAGATGGACAGCATCCCGGTCACCATCGCCAACTACGCCAGCGGCGACGGCGCCCAGCCCCTGACCACGGTCAAGCAATACAAGGCCTACCTGAACCGCCTGACGCAGCTGCCGGCATGGATCGACCAGGCCCTCGCCAATATGCGCGAGGGAATGCGCGTGGGCGTGACCCTGCCGCGCGCGGCGGTGGTATCGATGCTGCCGCAGTTCCAGAAGCTGGTCAGCGCCAAGGTGGAAGAGAGCATTTACTACACCCCGATCCGCAACATGCCGGCCTCTTTTTCGGCGGCCGACAAGGCCGCGCTGGCAACCGGCTACCGCAAGGCGATCGACGCCAGGCTGGCGCCGGCGCTGGTGCGCCTGGCCAGCTTCATCGAAAAGGACTACCTGCCGGCGGCGCGCACCAGCACCGGCTGGAGCACCCTGCCGGAGGGCAAGGAGTGGTATGAAAAGCGCGTGGCGCTCCAGACCACCACCAGCCTGACGCCGGAGCAGATCCATGCGATCGGCCTGAAGGAAGTGGCGCGCATCCAGGGCGAGTACGCCGTGGTGGGGCCGAAGATGGGCTACACCGGGCCGGCGGTCGCTCTGCCGGGGTGGGTAGCGCAGCAGGATAAATACAAGCCGTTCAAGACCGACCAGGAAGTCATCGACGTGTACCGCAAGCTCGATGCGCTGCTGCGCACCAAATTGCCGGCCTTGTTTACGCTGATGCCGAAAGCGCCGCTCGACCTGCGCCTGGAGCCGGAACTGTCGCGCGCGACGGCCTCGGACCACTACTCGGCGCCGGCCATTGACGGCTCGCGGCCGGGCGTGTTCTGGTCGGTGGTGAACGATCCGGCGCAGTACGGCAGCACTGGCATGGTGACCCTGTTCCTGCACGAGGGACAGCCGGGCCACCACTTCCACATCGCCCTGCTGCAAGAGCTGGACCTGCCCAAGTTCCGCCAGTTCAGCGGCAACACCGCCTACACCGAAGGCTGGGCGCTGTATGCGGAAACCCTGGGCAAGGAGATGGGCCTGTTCGACAAGCCGGAGGATTACTTCGGCCACCTGAACGACGAAATGCTGCGCGCGGTGCGGCTGGTAGTCGATACCGGCATGCACGCCAAGGGCTGGACCCGCGAGCAGTCGATCCAGTACATGCGCGATACCCTGGGCTACCCGGAATCGACGGCACGCAGCGAAACGGAGCGCTACATGGTGTGGCCGGGCCAGGCGCTCGGCTACAAGATCGGCGCGCTCAAGATCACGGAGCTGCGCCAGCGCGCGCAAGCGGCGCTGGGCGATAAATTCAACCTGCCCAAGTTCCACGAAATCGTGCTGGAAGACGGCACCTTGCCGTTGTCGCTGCTGGAAGTGAAGATCAAGCGCTGGATCGAGAAGAACCAGTAAAGGAATCGATGGATCGGCCATAACCTTGTGTGGCGGCCGATCCTGACCATCCCGTTGATCATCGAGGAAGAAACCAGGGAAAGACCCAATGAAAACCATCGTTTTGCTCGGCGTGCTCCTGTCGCTCGCCGGCATGTCGCCGGCGAACAGCCAGGAAGACGCCTCCGGCTTCACCAGATTGAAGGGCGCATACCGGACCTATTCGCGTGGCATCGGCGACCCTGGCGAACCCACCGCTGCCGACACCAAGATCATGTTTTCCATCGACGGCAAGGCCGCACGCGAGATGTTCGATGCCATGGGCAAGGACGTCAAGGACGCGTGCACCGAAGGTAGCGCAACGCGCGTGCGCACGAAGGATCACGAACGCCTGTGGTGCAGCCGCAGCAAGCAGGGCGTGTATTCCTGCGCGTTCGGATTCGATCTGAAAAGCGGAAAGAGCATCGGCGGCATTGTGTGCTGAGCGATCATCCGCGCCGGTGAAAACGGCGCCGGGCGGCCGACGGCTGGACCTGCGAACAATCGATCCAGTACCTGCGCGATATCGTGGGCAACCCGCAAGCGGCGGCCCACAGCGAAACGGGGCGCTACATAGTGGGCCGGGACCGGCGCCCGGCTGCAAGGCCGGCGCGCTCAAGATCACGGAGCTGCGCCGCCTCGACCCACGGTGCCGTTACTGAAATTAATTGCAAGCAATGTGGAGATCCATTGGGAAAAACCAAAAAATTAGATCTGGAGATTCTTCGATCCGCTCTCTTTTCCGGGCCGGACGAGGACATAAACGGGTCGCCCGACAGTGC
Source organism: Massilia sp. DJPM01 (assembly GCF_030348125.1). Lineage (NCBI taxonomy): Bacteria > Pseudomonadati > Pseudomonadota > Betaproteobacteria > Burkholderiales > Oxalobacteraceae > Massilia > Massilia sp. DJPM01. The sequence goes on along the minus strand of NZ_JAQOZV010000024.1, from coordinate 27,897 downwards.
CGGGAACAAAGATGAGCAATTATTTCTTCTACTTGAAGCCGCTGAAGACAACGGGACTATCGGGGCCATAGACTGGAGAGCCGAGCCAGCTGACACCACAACTGCGATAGACCAGATGCTGAGCGATCTCGGCATACTGAACTTCGATTGGACCTTTATCGATCTTCTTGCAGAAATGGATCAAGGGGAGGCTCTAAGAAACCACAATTTCCTTTGCCATGTTCGGGATCAGCTCAAATCGATAGGCTTGAATCTGGTCTATTTCAATCGTTTTGACGACGCATATAGATTTTCGATTTTGAACGATGAAAATTACCTGAAAATCGAAGGAATGTTCAAAAAAAATCATATTTATGCCAGCAATGATTTCAAACCTGATGCCTACTACTCGCTGGGGAAATTCCATCTGAAGAAAACGGGTTTTGCGCAGCCTGGAAAGAGCACCGACTCCAGCGTTCTGGAGGATAAGCAAAAAGAACGAAAGATCAAATCGCTTCGGAAAATGCTCAGCGATGAAGCGGAATTGGAGCCGGGCGAGGAAAATAATTCACTTGCCCCTCCTTATGCCCGTTTTGCCATTCCAGACAGACTGAGCGAAGACGATAACCCGTGGAGAATGAGTACCGACATCGCTTTACACGCGACCTGGACGGCACGCCGTGCTTCCCAGCGAATCATCGATGGAGAAACAGGCTGCCTGCCGGTCATCGTGGACGGTTGGCGGCTTAGCCTTTCATCTCGGGATTTTCTGGAGCAGAGTTATTTGCAAGCGCTGACCGACTATCCACGCATTGAAGAGCTGAGGCAAAACGCCAGCTTTTATGAGGCATGCGAGTATTGGAAATTAACGATAGCAGCTACCGGATTTTTCTATTTTGGTTACCAGGAGGAATGGCTCACCTGTATTGCCTACTACACCATGTTTGAACGTCGCAATGCAATGACAACATCCTTCGATGAAGATTTTGAACGCATGCAATTCGCGTTGATACGTTTTCTCGCCAAAGATAGTCCGAAGAATGAGGATTTGAATGAACTCTCCAAAACAGAACCATTCGGATTATTTTCGGAACGTGGGCTGATGATGTTTTTTTCACACAAGCGCTTGATGGATTATGCGACTGGCATATCGACCAATGTCATGCCGCCATTCGGGGCAACAGTAAGATACATGCGTCCGGATATGATTTTTTACCCGTATGGATCTTATCTATTGCGCGCAAGCGGGAGCAGGCAATCGGGCGGCTCAGCCTGCCGCATAACGCATTGATGAGAATAACGGAAAAATATTTATCCATCCCGACGCCCCTGCCGGACAATTTGCCATGGACCTCAACGCGCTTTACACAAAGGAATTTGGGGGCCGGTCGGACTTCCATCATGCTTGGGACAAGTATCTTACTAATAATCGCCTATGAAACCCGGCACGCCCTGCGTCGTGATTACCCGGGCCTTGGCATTCAGGGAAATATTTATTGCTTGACGCGAGGGAGGCAGTCCGCGCCTCCCTCTTGCATGGAAAAACCAACACCAGCTCATGTGACTGTATCAAACAGCCTGCTTACGGTAGGCTGATTCCCTCAAACCAGGGAATGCGACATCGCCGCACGGCATTACATCACCGACAGCACCGGATAACGCCGCCACTCCGGCTCCACATAGCGCGCGCAATTGGCGAAGATGAAGTCGAGCACCGCGCACTGGTCCGACAGCAGATCCGGATGGGCCGCCTTCCAGGTCTCGAACTTCGCCTGCAAGGCCGGCTCGTCGCGCAGCAGTTCGAGCGCGTGGTCCTCGAACACGTAATCCGAAAACGCTTCCTTCTTCTCCAGCACACTGTTGAAAAATCCCCAGCGGAAGAAGCTGTCGTGGCCCTGCGGCTCCAGCGTTTCGACCACGTAGCGCGCCATGTCCTGGTCCAGCGCAATCCACCAGTCGCCCGCGCGCAGGGTCACGGCCTGGGTGACCGTCTCCAGCCGCATGTCGTCATGGAACATATGGCCTTCGTACGCATTCGCGCGCGAGTCGACCGACACGATGCGGTAGCAGCGCACCTCTTGCATGCGGTCGGCCTCGATGCGCTGCATCGCCACGCCGTTCCACTGCAAGCGCTCGACCACTTCGCGCCAGGCTTGCGGCACCACATACGCGCGCGGCGTCGCCACCACGATATCAGCCGGGAAGCTGTTGAAGTAGGCGATGTCGCGCTCCCACGGCTCGTTGCGGTCGTACGACAGGCGCGTGTAATCGCCGATCACGCTAGGCGTGTACCTGGCCGCATAGCCGCGGAACGGGAAGGTGGAAGGATTGTCCGCATCCATGGACCAGTGCACCGGCCACTCGCGCCGCGCCTTGCCCTCGTCGCGCGCGGCGCGGCGCAGTGCCTGGATGGTGGCCGCCTGCGCGACCGTGAAATCGAGCGCCGTTTCGACCAGCGCGCGCATCGAATCGTAGCGGTCGGCGAAGGGCTTGAGCATGTGCGTTTCGGGCATGAAGCCGATGGTGTGGTGCAGCGCCGCGAAGCCGGTCGAAAAGCGCGGCGTTTCCAGGAATTCGGCAATGCCGTGGTCCGGGCTGTCCTTGACTGGATTGACATACGGGCAGGTCGGCCAGCCGCGCCGCGCCATTTCGGCGAACATATGCGGCAGCATGGTGCCGCGCAAAAATTCGCCGAGCGCGCCGCCAAGCTTGTCGGCCTGGGTGTGAATCAGGGTCATCGTGTACGGATAATCGGCGCCGTTGGAGGTGTGGGTGTCGACCATCACGTCCGGGTCCCAGGCGCTGAACAGCTTGTTGAACACCTGCGCGGTGAGGCTGTCGCACTTGACGAAATCGCGGTTCAGGTCGAGGTGGCGGCTGTTACCGCGAAAGCCGAACTGCTCGGGGCCATCCTGGTTCACGCGCGAGGTGTTGGCGCGGTTGATGCTGCCGTCGACGTTGTACAGCGGGACGAACAGGAATACGGTTCTACCCAGCGCGGCCAGGCGCGCGGGCTCGGTGCAGAAGTCGCGCACCAGCGCCATGCAGGCGTCCACGCCTTCCGGCTCGCCCGGATGGATGCCGTTATTGTTGAAGAAGACCGGACGCGCTTCGTCTCTCAGGCGCTGGCGGTCGAACACGCCGTCGGCGGTGATGACGCCAGCGTGGATCGGCAGGCCGGCGTCCGAGGTGCCGACGACGCCAAAGTGCAGCACGCGGGGAAAGCGGCGCGCCAGCTGTTCGTACCATGCGATGCAGTCAGCCCAGGTCGTGGTCTGATTCCGGTTGCCCTGTTCGTAGGGCGTTTTCAATTCGTTCGACATGATGTGTTGTGCGATGAAGGTTAATACAGTGGGAATACGATACAGCAGTCAGGCCGCTTGTGCGATCGGCAGGGCGATGCCGATCACGGTGCCTTTGTCAGGCTCGGAGCTGAAGTCGATGGTGCCGCCCAGCGCGTACACGCGTTCGCGCATGCCGATAATGCCGATGCCGGACGAGGCGCTGGCGGTGCTGAAGCCGGCGCCATCGTCGGCGATTTCGATATGCAGCGTGTCGTCCTGCTCGGACAAGGTCATCGCCACCTGCGCATGCGTGGCGCCCGCGTGCTTGAGCACATTCGACAGCGCTTCCTGCACGATGCGGTAAGCGGAAATGGCCAGTTCGCTCTCCAGGCCCGAAAAATCGCCGTCGGAGTGGAACTGGAAATGGCATTCCGGATGGCTGGCGTCGTAGTGGCGGATCATTTCTTCCACCGCGCCGTGCAGGCCGAGCATGTCGAGCACCTCTGGGCGCAGGCGCCGCACCAGACGCCGTCCGCTGGCGTACAGGTCGAGCGTGAGCTTGGTGATCGCTTGCGACTTCTGCTTGATCTCGTCGATCATCGGGCCCTGCTCCACCTTGCCGGCCAGGTGCAGAATACTTTGCGATTCCAGGCGCGCGGCGATCAGCGAGGCATTGAGTTCGTCGTGGATCTCGATGGCGATGCTCTTGCGCTCATCTTCGACGATCGAGTTCACTTTCTGGATCAGCTTGCGCTTTTCGGCATCGGCCTTGAGCGCTTCGTTGCGCGATTCGACCAGGTCCTTGGTGCGTTCGGCGACCTTGTTTTCCAGGTCCTGGCGCGAGCGGCCCAGTGCCACCGACATTTCGGTGATCGATTCCTGCAGTTCCCCCACCTCGCCGCCGGTGGTGACGGGCAGCGCCACCTGGTAGTTCCCGCCACGGATTTCGCGCAGCGCGCCGATCGAGGACTTGAGCGGAATGGTCAGGCTGCGCGCCAGCACGTAGGCCAGCGCGCCGCTGACCACCAGCGCCAGTGCGGCCATCACCAGCTCGACCTGGAAGCGGCGCGCCTGCTTGTGCAGCATGTTCGTGGGCGACATCGTCACCCGCACGTAGCCCACCACCTCGGTCGGCACGGTGGTCGGCTTGGTGTCGCTCGACCCCGACACGTGCGGCACGCCGTTGTCCGAGAACAGGTTAATCCAGATCATCTGCTTCTTGATCGGCGCTTCGTAAAAACGGTCTTCGCCGACGGCGGAGTTCTGCGAGACGACGCTGATGGCCCCCTTCTGGTTGGCGTCCACCACTTCGATGCGATGGATGCTCTTGTCCGACTGGACCAGGCCATTGATGGTCAGGCGCAGGTCGGACAGGTTGCCCGAGATGACGTTGTATTCGCTGGTTTCGGCCAGGGCCTTGGCCAGGATGCGGCCGCGCTCTTCCAGCTCCAGCGCCACCTGGGCGCGGTGCGAGTACCAGGAGTAGCCGACGAAGGACGAGAACAGGAACACCACCGGCAGCATGGTGATGAAGGCCATGCGCGTGCCGATGCTCCAGCTTTGCCAGAATCGCAGCTTCATCGGCGCCTCACCGGTGGACGGCGCGTGAAATGGCGGGCGGCGTCGTCGACCGCCACATCGAGCGAGCGCGCCACGCCTTCGTTGATGACGGTGCTGAAGTAGCGCGGAAACTGGGGCGGCGCCAGTTCGCCCGTGGCCACGAATTCGTTGGCCACGTCGGCCACCTGGGCGTTGATCTGCTCGATGGTGGAATAGGTGGTGGCCAGTGCGCCGGCCATGACCATGTCGGCCGAAAAACCGATCACCGCCTGGTTGTGGCGGTAGGTCGAGAGCAGGATGTTGCGCACGTTTTCGGTGTTGTAGACGCTGCGGTCGGGCATGGCCAGCAGGACCTCGGTTTTGCCGATGCGGTTCAGGACCACGTTGATATCCTCACTGGGGTCGTAATGTTCGATTTCGGCGATGCCTTGCAGCGTCGGTTTCAGAAAGCCGGTATTACTGCTGACGATGGCGGCCACGCGCACGGGGCGCTTGTAGAGCAGCTCGATCAGGCGCAGCTGGTCGACCGGGGCCGGCTCGGCGTAGATGGCGGTCATGGACAGCGCGCGCGCGGGCAGCAGGCCTTCGGTGACGGAGCGCCAGACCTGGCTGGAGGTAAAGGCGGCGATAACGACGCAGTCGCACTTGCGCGCGGCCACGTTGCGCAATGCGACCGGGCCGATGGCGACGTACACCATGCGCCGGTGCTGGGCCAGTTCGGTGCGAAAGCCGCCGAAGATGGGGACCAGTTGCTTGTACAAGTCGTCGGCGATGCGGCGCGTGACGCCGGAATCGTCGGCGGTGACGATCTGGAAGCGAAAGCCGGTGGGGTCGGCAGCGTTGGCCGGGCTGGCGACACCGGCGGCGGCGGCGCTGGCGAGCGTGAAGCCCAAGGCCAGAGGAATGACAGCCAGGCGACAGCGCGCATTCGCGACCCATCCGCTCAAGCCTGCGAACACGCGACCTCCCACTACGGCTCGATCAAGCCGTACTTGACGGCCAGCTTGGTGATATACGCCTGCCGGTGCACGCCCAGCTTTTCCTTGACCGACTGGCTGATATTGCTGATCGTCTTGGTCGACAGATTGAGCTTCTCGGCGATTTCGGCATTGGTCAATCCTTCGGCCATCAGCTTGAAGATCTCCAGGCCGCGCTGGTCGAGCTGCGACTGCGGCGAAGCGTCGCCGCGCACCGACAGGTTGGCCAGGCGCTCGGCGATCTGCGGCAGGAAATACAGCTTGCCTTCATGCGCGTGGCGCACCGCCGTGGCCAGGTCGGCCGGGTCGCAATCCTTGGTGACGAAGGCGCGCGCGCCCAGGCGGTAGGTTTCCTTGATCAGGCTATCCTGGTCGAACTGGCTCAGGAACACGATGCGCGCCGCCGGAAACTTTTGCAGGATGCTCTTGGCCGCATCCAGCCCGGTCAGCTCGGTGCCGAAGCGGATATCGAGCACCAGCACGTCCGGATCGAGGGCGGCATACATCTCTTCGGCTTCATCGGGCGTCTTGGCCTGTCCCACCACATCCATGCCGACACCGGCCAGCGACATGGCGAAACCGGTCATCACAATGGGATGGTCGTCCGCCAGCAAGACCCGAATCGATTTTTGCTCAGTCTGCACTTTCATTCTCCACGGGTAAAGGCTGCGTTGACTTACCCCGCCTTGCCATTGAATCGCACCAATATGTGCGACCCGACCGCAGGCACGCCGCGCCTACCAGATTATTTCACACATCCGCCCCTGACGCGAGCCATCGCCCACCCGGCAGGATTTGCCAGAAGAATCACCCGCATGGAAGCAAGCACAGCAATAAGATTACTACGAAAACCCTTTTCAATTGCTAGGACATAGCATATATTCGATCCGTGGACTGGAAAAAGCGGTGCGAACTTCCACCATGCGAGCCATTTCGTGAACACAACAATACGGAGCACATCATGCATTTCTCTCAACAGCACATTGGCAGCGGCAACAAATTCACCAAAATGGCCATCGTCACCGCACTGCACATCGCCGTTGGCGTGGCGCTCATCCACAATATGAACCGGGTTGCGCCAGTCACCGTCACCGAAGCGGGGCCGATCGAAGTGACACCCGTGCTCGAAAAGCCGCTTGAGCCGCCGCCGGAACCGGAGCAGTTCAAGACCGATCCGGTGGTGCCGCCGCTCCTGATCCCCCGGCCGGTGATCGATATCGTGCCGCCGCCACCGGACGTGGCCATCACCGGCACCGTCATCGACAAGGTGCCGCCGCCGCCGGCGATCGAACCGGGGCGCAAGGTCGAGCAGGTCATCCCGCCGTCCGTGGTGCCGGCGGCCAAACAGGCCCGGACCGCCGTGCTGGCCGACGCTTCCGCCTGCGTCAAACCCGACTACCCGGCGCGCGCCGCCCGCAATGGCGACACCGGCACCGTCAGCCTCGCGCTGCTGGTCGGCGTGGATGGCAAGGTGAGCGACGCCCGCGTCGACAAGTCGAGCGGCTCGCGTGAACTCGACAAGGCCGCCGTCGCCGCCCTGAGCATGTGCAAGTTCAAGCCGGCCACGACCAACGGCGTCGCCGAACCGGCATGGGCGCAGATCGCCTACGTCTGGACGCTCGACTGAGCGAAGCGCCCGGCCCGCCATGCGCATGAACAGACGCGCCGCCATGCCAGCCGGCGTCGCGGGACTGGCCGCCGCGCTGCTGATGGTGGCGGCGCTGGCCTGGCGCGCGCTGTGCCCCGCCGCGCTGCCGGCGGCGCCGCCCGCTGCCGCTCCGGCGGCGTTTTCGGCCACCCGCGCGCTGGCGCATGCCGCCTTCTTGGCTCAGGCGCCGCGCCCCATCGCCAGCGACGCCAATGCGCGCGCACGCGACTACCTGCTGGAAAAACTGCGCGCGCTCGGCCTCGACCCGCAGGTACAGACGGCAACCGTCAGCAGCGGCGGGCGCGATGGCGCCGGCAATGCCCGTCTCACGGTCGCGGTAGTGCACAACATCGTGCTGCGCATCCGTGGCAGCGCGCCGCCGCGCCACCTTCCGCTGATACTGGCCTCGCACTACGACAGCCTGCCCGATGCTCCCGACGCCGGCGGCGCGGTGGCCGCCCTGCTCGAATCGCTGCGCGCCCTGGGCCAGGGTGCGCCCCTGGCCAACGACCTGATCGTGCTTATTGCCGATGGCGAGCACGCCGGCTCGCTGGGCGCGCGCGCATTCGTGGAGCAGCACCCGTGGACCCGCAAGGTCGGGCTGGTACTGCGTTTCGACGGCGCGCCAGGGCCCGCGCCACTGGCGCTGCTCGATACCCACGGCGGTAATGGCAGCACCGTGGCGGTATGGGCGCGCCTGGATGCGGTGCCGGCCGGCTCGTCGCGCGGGCCAGGCGGGGCGGCCGATCCGTCACCACTACGCACCATCGGCCTGGCCAGCATGCGTTTCGCCAGCCCGGCGCACAGCGTGAACGGCAGCGCCGCCATGCAGCACGGCGGCGAGGCGATGCTAGCGCTGGCGCGCGCGTTCGGCGCCCGGCCGCTCGATACCATCGCCGCAGCGGACCGCGTGTTCTTCAGCGTGCCGCTGGCCGGCGCGCTGCATTACCCGCAGCGCATCGTCTGGCACATCACGCGCGTCGCCGGCGCCCTGTGCCTGCTGGTGTGCTGGGCCACGCTGCGGCATGGCGCGACGCGCATCGGCCCACTGGCGCTGAGCGGCGCCATGGCGGGCGCGCTGGTGGCGCTGATCGTCCTGAGCGCGGCCAGGCCGGGCGCCACCTACCTGCTGGCGTGGCCGCTGATCGGCGTACTGATGGCCACGGGTGCGCTGCACCTGCCGCAGACGGCGGCGCTGTCGCGCCATGCGCGCGCCGCCATCCTGGCCACCGGCACGATGCCGGCGATCGCGCTCCTGCTCCCGCTGGCGGCGGCCGCGTGGACGCGGCCAGCAGCACCGGCGGCGCCAGCGGACAGCATCACCTACCTGGCCGACGCCAGCACCTGGAAATCGTACTGGCTCGATGGCGCCGGCGCGCGCGCATCCACGGCGGCGCCGCGCACCGGCATCGCCTTTCCGCACATCGCCATGCTCGAAGACGACAGCACGCCGGCCAGGCGCCAGGTGGCGTTTGCGCTCACCTCGAAAAACGCCGCGCCGACCATCGAACTGCGGGTCGACGGCGCACGCGTGCTGGCCGCGCATCTCGACGGCCGCGCACTGGCGACACAACGTGGCGGCGACTGGACGCTGACCCTGCACGGCATGGGCGAGCGGCGCCTGCACGTCAAGCTGGAGCTGGAAGGCGGCGCCAGCGCGCGCGTCCATATCCAGGAGTCGATCCCCGGCTTGCCTGCGGACGCCATCCCGGGCAAGCGCACGCATGCGCCGCGCGGCGGCCGCACACTCTCCACGGACATGCTGGTGCTGCGCTAAGGCCGCGCGATTTCGTTTGCAAACGGCGTGGCGGAATGGCATACAATGTTTCGCTCCGCCCCCGTGGGCGCCGTATTTACCACCCTCCACCGCACTAGGAACCCATGCAAAAGATGCTTTCCTCCCTCGTGAGCACGGCCCTGGCTATCAGCCTGGCCGCAGCTTTCCCCGCGTACGCCGCCGGCGCCGCGTCCGTCCCCACCGTCAAGGAAGCGCCGCTGCGCGCCCACCTGTCGTTCCTGTCGAGCGATGTACTCGAAGGACGCGGTACCGGCCAGCGCGGCGGCGACCTGACCGTGGCCTACCTTGAATCACAGGCGCTGGCCGCCGGCCTCAAGCCGGGCAACGGCGACAGCTTCCGCCAGTCGGTCAAGATCGCGGGCGTGAAAGCCACGCCGGAGAGCAGCAGCGTGGCGCTGGAAGCGGGCGGCAAGGCGCAATCGCTCGCTTTCGGCAAGGACTGGGTCTGGGCGCCGGGCGACGCCAAGGCGGTGCACGCGATGGATGCGGAACTGGTCTTCGTCGGCTACGGCATCAGCGCGCCGGAAGCAGGCTGGGACGACTACAAGGGCATCGACGTCAAGGGCAAAATACTGGTCATGATGGTCAACGACCCGGCGCCGACGGCGGCTGAGCCGAATCGCTTCAACGGCAAGGGCCTGACCTACTACGGCCGCTGGACCTACAAATTCGAAGAAGCCGCGCGCCACGGCGCCGCCGGCGTGCTGCTGATTCACACCGACGCCTCGGCCTCGTATGGCTGGAGCGTGGTGCAAAACAGCTGGCTGAGCGAACGCTTCCAGCTGGCGCAGGGCAAACTGGGCGCCAATATGCAGGGCTGGATGACGGAAGCCGCCGCGCGCACCCTGTTTTCCGCCGCCGGCGCAGACCTGGACGCGCTGCGCAGCGCCGCCGAGAACAAGGACTTCAAGCCGGTGGCCCTGAAAGCCAAAGTCAAAGGCGAGATGAAGTCGGCCATCCGCATGGTCGAACAGTTCAACGTGGCCGGCGTGGTACCGGGCACCGATCCGACGCTCAAGGACGAAGTGGTGATCTACAGCGCCCACTGGGATCACCTGGGCAAGCAAGGCGAAGGCGCCGACACCATCTACAACGGCGCGGTCGACAATGCCTCCGGCAGCGCCGGCCTGCTGGCGATGGCGCAGGAAGCGGTGCGCGCGCCGGCCAAACGCAGCCAGATGTTCCTGTGGGTGGCGGCCGAAGAACAAGGCCTGCTGGGCAGCGCGGCGTACGCCAGCAGCCCGCTGTGGCCCGCGAACAAAACCGCGGCCAACCTGAACCTGGACAGCCTCAATTTCGTCGGCGCGGCCAAGGATATCAGCACCCAGGGCAGCGAACGCACGGAACTGGGCGCGATGGCGGAAGCGACCGCGAAGGCCATGCGCCTGGTGGTGCGCAAGCCGGAGCCGGACCTGGCGGGCGGCTACTTCCGCAGCGACCATTTCAGCTTCGCGAAAGCCGGCATTCCGGCCTTTTCGATCGAAGGCGGCAAGGATTATGTGAAGGATAGCGTCGCGGGCAAGGCCAAGGAAGACGCGTACCAGGCGCGCTATCACCAGGTGGGCGACGAATACGATCCGACCTGGGATTTGTCGGGCATGGTGCAGCAGGCGCAGTTCACGCTGAACCTGGGCTTGCGCGTGGCGAACGCACCGAAGATGCCAGCCTGGAAAGCCGGCGACGCCTTCGGCAAGGTACGCGCCTCGGGCAAATAAAACAGCACGGGGTGGGCTTGCGGCCCACCCCATCTTCTTATTGCAGTTCGAATTCGGCCGGGCTCAGACCGAGTTCCTTGCAAATCTTGACCGCCACGACCTTTTCGCTGGCATCGAAATTGCCGTCGGCCGAAGCGATGGCGATCACCATGCGCACCAGCAGGCGCGCCGCTTCACCGTTCGATTTCATCTTGCCCAGTGCCTGGTAGGCTTTCGATTCGCCGATATCCTTGTCGAATTCGAGCTGGCCCACGTGATCCTGGAAAGCCTTGATCACGTCGCTGGTGGTGAACACCGACAACGCATCGTGGGTCTCGATGAACTTGACCATTTTTTGCTTCTCATCCGATGTGATACTACCGTCCGCCATGGCGATCAGCGCGGAACCGGCCATCGCCGCATCCATGAAATTCTTGTTCTTGAATTTCAGGACGTCCGTCTTCATTTCACCGGCTTTGGTTTTCAGGCGAGTCAGAAAATTGTCGAAACTCATGGTGTACTCCGGTTTGCAAGTTGATAAGAACAGCAATCTTACTCTGATTTTTGGCTTGGCCACAGCAAACGGGCGTTCCTTTAAGCCGCCCGTAACAAAGGCAGCTCTCAAAACCGTGCGTGGTAAGTCAGGTCGGCGCTGCGCGGTGCGCCGAGAATCACCTGGCTGTTCGCATTCGCCCCGCTCCAGCTGGCATACAGCTTGTCGCCCAGATTGCGCACGCGCAGCGTCAGGTCGCCCGCGCCGAGGCGCCAGCGCGCGTACACGTCTGCCGTGGTGAAGGCGTTCATGCGGATCGTGTTGGCGTTGTTGGTGAAGCGCTCGCCCGTGTAATTGAGCGCGGCGCCCAGCTTGAGCGGCATCTGGTCCACCCTGTAATCAACCCACAGGTTGCCGGTCTTTTTTGCCACATTGGGTGGCAGGTTCCCCGCGCGCGACACCTTGCCCGCTTCGAGCATCTGGTCGAATTGGGCGTCCAGCACCGCCACGTTGCCATTGATGCTCAACTGGCGCGTTGGCCGCCACGCGGCCGCCAGCTCCACCCCGCGCGAGGATTGCTTGCCGCTGTTGACGGTCAGGGCCGGCACCGTGGCATCGCGCGAGAGGATGTTATCGAGTGCGATCCGGTACAGCGCCAGCGTAGTGTCGAGCGTGCCGCCGAACAGCGACTGCTTGATGCCGATTTCGCTCTGCGTGCCTTTCGACAGGTCGAAGGCGGCATTCGCGGCGCTGAGCAGCAGCAGGTTGCCCGAGCCGACCGGCGCCGAGGCGCTGGTGTGCTGTGCGTACACCGAGATATCCTTGTCGAACGCGTACACGGTGCCGATGCGCAGCGAGCGCGGATCGTAGGTCTGCGCGTACGCGCTTGCCACGCCCGTGTCCAGGTCCGCCGTGCGGCGACCGAGCCTGACCCGGTCCTGGCGCAGGCCCGCCACGATGGTCCACTTGTCGGTCACCCATAGCGCGTCTTCAAGGTACAGCGACGCGGTCGGAATACTGGTGGAAAAATTGGTGCGGTTGCCGGCGCCCGTGTACAGCGCGGCGTTGGCGCCCAGCGCGTCGTAGCTGCCGTAGGCAGGATCGAACAGGTCGACCGTCAACGCGGCGTTGGCGGCATTGCCCCCGTTGGAAAAACGGCGGCCGCTGGCAAAGCGCGTCTTGCTGTATTCCGCACCGGCGGCGAAGCGGTGCTTCATGCCCGCAAGATCGCCGCTGTAGGCCAGGTCGAGCCGGTTGCCGAACACGTGATGGTCGTGGGTCACGCCAACCAGGTCGCGCACGATCTGGCGCGGCGCGCTGAAAGTGTAGCTCTCGGCGTTGCGCCAGCTGCGGTCGGCCGTGTAGTACGACAGTTCGTTGCGCAAGGTCCAGCCGGGGGCGAGCTTCCAGGTCAGTTTGGCGCGCGCCCAGGCGCTGCCGGACTTCATCACGGCGTCGTCGACGTTGTAGTTCTTGAATGCGAGGCGGCGATCGATCACGCGCCCGCCGGCATCGCTGACCGCGCCCATCGGATCAGTCGCAACAGCGCGCGGCACCAGCGGCGAACCCTGATACGCGTTCACGTTATCGGACAGCAGGTCCAGGCTCAGGTCGAGCGTGATTGCGCGCGTCAGTGCACTGGTGGCGGCCAGGGTCAGGCTGTCGTAGCGCTGCTTGTTGCGGTCGATGTAGCCGTCCGACTGCTGGTGGCTGTAATCGATGCGCACCGCACTGGCCTCGCCCAGTGGACGGTTGATGCCCGCGCCGAAGCGCCAGGTATTGAAGCTCCCGTACGACAGCATCGCTTCGCTGGCCGGCAGCGCGCGGTCCGGCCGCTTGGTGACGAAATTGATCGCGCCGCCGATCGCGCCGTCGCCCGACATCAGCGAGGCCGGCCCCTTGAGCACTTCGATACGCTCGAAGTTCCAGGTGTCCTGGGTGCGCGCGCTCATGGTCGGCACAGCGATGCGGCTGCCGTCATACAGATAGCTGACAAAGCCCGAACTGAAACCGCGCGACGAGCTTTGCGACGGCGCGCTGGCATTGCCGCCCTGGGTAATGCCGACCGCGCCGCGCACCGCTTCGTCGAGGCTGCGCGCGCCGCGCACGTCGATCAGGTCGCGGTCGATCACATCGACCGAGGCCGGGGTTTCGCGCAGGGTCAGGTCCAGGCGGCTGCCGACACCCGTGCTGTCGCTGCCGGCCGGCGCGCGGGCACTGTCGATGACGACCACCTGCATCGGTGGCGGCGCATCGTCGGCGTAAGCGGCCAAAGGGCTGTACAGGCAAAGCAGTGCGCAAGGCAGCTTTCTCAATTTCACGGCAAGACTTCTATTGATAATAAGTTCTCATTATCGTATAGTCCTCGACACTTTCGCAATCTTTTAGTTATGCCAACCCCATGGATATGATGAAACCTGCCCTCCAGATGGACAATGTCACGCGCCGATTCGGCGAGCGCGTGGCCCTGAATGGCCTCTCGCTCACCTTGCAGGCGGGCGAGGTGTACGCGCTGCTCGCCCCCAACGGCGCCGGAAAAACCACGGCCCTCAACCTGATCCTCGGATTTTTGCAGCCGGATGGCGGCAGCATCCATGTGTGCGGCGAACCGGTGGCGGGCGACGCGGCCCGCACGCGCCGCGCGATTGCCTATCTGCCGGAACAGGTGGCGATTTATCCGGAACTGAGCGGGCTGGAAAACCTGCGCTACTTCTCGCTACTGGCGTCAATCACGCTCGATGACGCCACCCTGCGCCGCCTGCTGACCGAGTCCGGCCTGCGTGCCGATGCGCACGACCGCCACGCGCGCAACTACTCGAAAGGCATGCGCCAAAAAGTCGGCATCGCGATTGCCATGGCGCGCGACGCGAAGCTGCTGCTGCTCGACGAGCCGACATCGGGCCTCGACCCGCTGGCCGCGTCCGAGCTCTCCGGCCTTCTGCGCGCGGCGGCCCGGCGTGGCGTCGCCATTTTGATGGCCACCCATGACCTGTACCGCATCAAGGAAGTGGCCACCCGCGTCGGCGTGCTGCACGGGGGCCGCATCGAACGCGAAATCGATCCGCAGGCGACCGCGCACGCGGCGCTGGAACAGGTCTATATCGCGGAGCTGGCGCAATGAGCGCGGCGCTGCTGCGCGCCGAAGCCCAGCGCCTGTGGCGCGAACCGCGCCTGCGCTGGGTCGCCATGCTGGCGCCACTGCTACTGCTGATCGTGTTTTTTTCATCGATGAACGGCGCCGCGCGCCTTGCCGACGAACGCACGCGCTTCGCCGCATCCGAACGCGCGCGCTGGGTCGCCCAGGGCCAGAAAGACCCGCACAGCGCCGCGCATTTCGGCGTGTGGGCGGTCAAGCCGTCGTCGCCGCTGGTGGTGCTGGCGCCGGGCATCGAACCGTTTGTCGGCCTGTCGGTCTGGCTGGAGGCGCACAAGCGCAACGAGATGATTTTCCGCCCCGGCCAGGATGCCGATCCGATCATGCGCAGCGCCGCCTCGGTGGCGCAAGTGCTCGAAGTGCTCGGGCCGATATTTGCGATCCTGCTAGGATTTGCCGGCTTTGCCCAGGACCGCCAGCGCGGCACCCTGCGCATGGCTTTCGGTAATGGCGCCACGCCCGCACGGCTTCTGCTGGCGCGTTTCACGGTGATGGTGGGCGCGCTGGTGTGCATGGCGCTCGCTCCCGTGGTGGCGATGGGGACCTTCGCGCTGCAAGCGCTGCCCGACGCCGGCTGGAACGGCGCGAGCCGGCTGGCCATCTGGAGCCTGCTGAACTTCATGTACCTGCTGGTGTTTTTACTGATTGCGCTGGCGGTGTCGCTCAAGGCGCCCAGCGGACGCGCCGCACTGACCATCATGCTGGTGCTCTGGCTGGTGCTGTGCGTGGTGCTGCCGCGCGCCGCCGGCAATGCCGCGCAGGTGCTCGCGCCGGTGCCCTCGTACCAGGAAGTGCGCAGCCGCCTTGAGAACGCGGCGCCCGCCTACGAAGGCGCCGAGAAATGGGAAGCGCGGCGCCGGGCGCTGCTCAAGGCCAATGTGAGCAATGTGCGCGCCGCACAGCTCGACCAGTCGGAGCGCGAATCGCATGAAGTCTTCGACCGCATTCTCGGCCGTTTTTACGACTCGGTGGAGGAGCAGGACCGCGCCTTCGGCTGGCTGGGCGCCATCTCGCCGACGGTCGCGCTGCAAGCGGCCGGCGCGGCCGTCGCCGGTACCGACTTTTACCAGCACCGGCTTTTCATCGACGCCGCCGAAACCTACCGGCGCGCGATGGTCAACCGCCTCAATGGAGACTTGATGCGCCACACGGAGCACGAGGACGCGAGCGCGTCGACCGGCAAGCAGTTCTGGGAATCGGTGCCGGCCTTTGCCTACCGCGCGCCGCCCTTGCACGGCGTGCTTGTAAACGCGGCGGCGCCATTGCTGCTGCTGTCTGGATGGTGCGTCCTGGCCGGCCTTGCCGCCTGGCGCGCGGCGAAAGGAGTGCAGCCATGACGCGCGCACTGTTCCTGATCGAACTGGCGATGCTGCTCAAGGCACGCTTTACGTGGATTATCGGCGCGCTGCTGTTTGCGGCGCTGGCGTGGGGAGCGGTCAACGGCCAGGCCAATGCCGATCAACAGCAAGCCACCGTCGACCGGGTGAAGATGCACGCGGCAACCAAGGTCGCAAGGCAGCAGGCCGACGTGGCGCGCTACGGCCGCCCCGCCGGCACGCTGCTGCCGTACTGGCAAGACCCGTCCGACGCCGCCGGCTACATGCGTTACGGCCTCACGGCGTATGCGCTCAAGCCGCCGTCGCCGCTGGCGGGGCTTGCCATCGGCCAGTCACGCCTGCTGCCGTTCTATATCAAGACCGATCTCGATTACGTGGCGCC
Source organism: Massilia sp. DJPM01 (assembly GCF_030348125.1). Taxonomy (NCBI): domain Bacteria; kingdom Pseudomonadati; phylum Pseudomonadota; class Betaproteobacteria; order Burkholderiales; family Oxalobacteraceae; genus Massilia; species Massilia sp. DJPM01. The sequence goes on along the minus strand of NZ_JAQOZV010000024.1, from coordinate 11,591 downwards.
GCCGGCTGCCGCGTTCGACTTCATCAACCCGCGCATCCTGAGCCTGGGCGACTTCGACCTGGCGTTCGTGCTGGTGTATGTGCTGCCGCTGGCCTTGATCGCCATCGGTGCTTCTCGCCTGGCGGCGGAGCGCGACTCCGGTGCGCTGCGGCTGATGGCGGCGCAACTGCCATCCTTCCGCCAACTGGTGATGCTCAAGTTCAGCGTTGCCGCCATCGTATGCGTGCCGTTCACGCTCGTGGCGACGGTGCTGGCCCTGCTGGTGGCGGACACCCCCTGCTGGAGCATGCAGGCGCTCGATACGATGCTGCTGCTGGGCGCGGCGCTGGCCGGCTTCACCTTGTTCTGGGTGGCGCTGACGGCGCTGGTGGCGAGCCGCATCGGGGTGGTGGGCAGCTATCTGCGGCTGGTGTCGGTGTGGATCGGATTTACTTTCTTTGTGCCGGCGGCCGGTGCGCTGCTGATTGACATGGCGTATCCGGCGCCGTCGCCACTGCTGTATCTCGACGACCTGCGGCGCGCGAACGACTTCACACCGGCCAATCGCGACGCGCTGTTCGTCAGGTTTGCGCGGGCCGAGCCTGCGTATGCGGCGGCGGCAGAGCGGATTGGCAAGGTGTCGTATGCAACCAAGCAGATTGCGGTACAGCAGGCGGTGGAACGACAGGTGGAGGAGCGCGTTGCGGCTGCGGCGCGCCAGAGCGAGGATGCGGCGGGACGGGCAGCCGCGCTGCGCTGGCTATCGCCGGCGATGGTGTTCGATACCTTGCTGCAGCAGGCAGCGGGCAGCGGCGTGGAGCGGCACAAGCGCTTCTTGCAGCGGACAAAGGACTATACGGACGAACTGCGGGCGTTTTTTTGGCCGCGCGCGCTGGCGGAAGCGGCCAATCCGGCCAATCCATGCCAGGGTTGCGCGGCGCGGCTGAACTTCACGGATCACGACAAGATACCGCGCTTCCAGGCGGACCGGCCGCTCGATGGCGTGGCCGGGCGTATTGGCGGGGCGGTGGGGTATTTGTGGATGCTGGCGGATGCAGTGGTGCTGATGCTGTGGAGCGGGCGGCGGTTCAGGGTGTGACGCGAACAGTCGTTCCCGCGCCAAGGCGGCACTCGGCGGGAACGACGGGGTTAATGCGTCTTCGGCGCGCGCGCCCGGCGTTTCGGCACCGGCGCCGCCTTCGCGCGCTCCGCCGAGCAGTCCGCACACACGCCGTACAGGGTCAGCTCGTGGCGGTCGATCACAAACCCCGCCGGCGCGAGATTTTCCATCGTGCCCGGACAGCCTTCGACATCGAACACCCGATCGCACGGCACGCAGTGGAAGTGGTGATGGTGGTGATGCGCCGCGTGGCTCATTTCGTAACGCGCATTTTCGCCCGGCAGGCTCACGGTCTGGATCGTGCCGTCGTCGAGCAGCAGCTTGAGGTTGCGGTAAATGGTCGCGATGCCGATTTCGGACACGGTCTCGCGTACCCCGGCGAGAATTTCCTGAGGTGTAAGCGGGCGGGCCGCCGCATCGATGACAGTACGAATCGCTGTCCGCTGGCGTGTAGAACGTTCCATGGCAAGGCTGTTGAAGCAAAAACCCATTATCCCATAAAGCTGAACAAACACTTGCCCCACTAATGATAATGCATTATCGTTAACGCCAAGCAGTCAGGTAATGCTCTCCCGACCTCCACCACGAAAGCCATCATTCCGTGCCTTCCATCGACTTCGCAGACAGCAGATCCACACCAGCGGCGCGGCGCGACTTCGCCTGGCCGACCGACCCGGCCAGCGCGCCGGCAACGATCAGCAGCGGGATCTGCCACGGCACCCTGGGCGAGCTGATTCAAGGCCCGTATATCGACGATGGCGCGGCACATATCAGCCTGATCTCGCTACCGGTCAAAAAATACAGCTGCATGCACTTCACCCACGGCGAACGCGCTGGCGCGGATCACGCGCTCGCCACCAAGACCAAGTGCCAGCAAGCGATCGCACACTACCTGGCGCTGCACCGCAAGCGCCTGCCGCCCGGGACCTGGAGCCACGATTCCGAACTGCTGGAAGGGAAAGGGATGGCCAGTTCGACGGCCGACATCGTGGCCACCATCCGCTGCCTCGACGCGATCTTCGGCATCGAGTCGCCTGGCGAATCGATATCGGCCACCCTGCGTGCGATCGAACGCTCGGACAGCGTGTTTTTGGATACCTACGCGCTGTACCTGAGCGGGCGCCAGCAGGTGGTGCAGTGCTTCGGCAGCGCACCGACCTTCCATGCCTGTTATATCGACGAGGGCAACCGCATCGATACCGAAAGAACCGGCGCGCGCCTGCTCGCGCTGTACCAGGAGCGGCTGACGCCCTACACGGCCAATCTCGACAAGGCGGTCGACGCTTTCCTGCGCAACGACCCGGCCGCCATCGCGGCATGCGCCACGGCCAGCGCGGTGCTGGGGCAGGACGCCATCCCCAAGCGCAACCTCGGCGTGCTGCTCAAGAACCAGGCGCGCTATGGCGCCGATGGCATTTTCGTCGCGCATACGGGCAGCCTGGCGGGCTACCTCTACATCCACAAACCGGGCCCCACGCAAATGGGGGCGCTCTCGTCATTCTTTCGCGGCCTTGGCTATCAAAGCCGCTTCGTCCAGACAGGATTCTGACCATGTTCGATCACATTGCGGACGCCATCAAGGCGCCGGACTTCGTACGCCTCGGCCCCAACCTGTATGTCGCCCGTTTCGAGACGATGAAGGTGTATTCGACGCTGGTGGCGGTCGAGCGCTTGCTGGCAGCGGGCGTGATCCGGCGCGGCGACACACTGCTCGACAGCTCCAGCGGCATCTATGCCTACGCGCTCGCACTGGCATGCCACAAGTTCGACATGCAGTGCCACATCATCGCCTCGAAAACGGTGGACAAGACGCTGATGGTGCAGCTCCAGCTGCTCGGGGCGAACGTGGAACAGGTGCCGCCCTCGGCCACGCTGAAGATGGACCAGAGCCTGCGCGTCGCGCGCATCCAGGACATCCGCGCGGCCAACCCGCATGTGCACTGGATGCAGCAGTACCACGACGACATTCATTACGCCGGATATGAGCCGATCGCCAGCGAGATCGAACGCCTGCTCGGCACCGATAAGCTGACCATCGTCGGCGGCGTCGGTTCGGGCTGTTCCACCGGCGGCCTGGCGCGCGCGCTGCGCTGCTCCGACGATGCGGTGGAACTGGTTGGGGTACAGCCGTTCGGCAGTGTCACCTTCGGCTGCGCCCATATCGAAGACCCGGGCATCATCATCGCCGGCATCGGCACCGGCATCCCCTTTCGCAACGTGCAGCACGCGCTGTACGACCAGATCCACTGGATCGGTTTCGATTATGGGCTGGCGGGCGCGGTGGCCCTGCTGCGCAGGCACGCGATCTTTGCCGGCCTGTCGAGCGGCTGCTGCTACCTTGCCGCCGCCCGTGAAGCGCAGTTGCGTCCCGAGCGCACTGTGCTGTTCATCGCGCCCGATACCGGTCACCGCTACGTGGACGCGGTCTTCGCGCAGCACGCGAACGCGCTGGAACTGCATGCGCTGGCGCCCGTCCACGTCGACTCGCACGAGCAGCTTGTGCTGCCCTGGTCGGTGATGGACTGGAAGCGCCGCACCGCCACCGAAACATTCAACTGAAAAGGGAGTAATCACACCATGGCACACCTGTTAATGATCGAAAGCTGGGTCGGTGGCACCGGCCGCATCTTCCCCGCCACCATCACCGGCGCCGGCCACACCTACACCTTCGTAACGCGCAACCGCGGCCACTATCTGGACGGGGACGACGCTCCGATTCATCCGGTGCTGGCGCACGCCGCCAACGTACTGACGACCGAGACCAACGACGTGCCGGCGCTGATTGCCTTCCTGCGCGCCCAGCACCGCATGCTCAAATTCGACGGCGTGGTGACCATCTGCGACTACTACATCGACACCGTGGCCCAGGTCGCGCAGGTGCTGGAACTGCCGCAGGCGTTTTGCAGCAACGTGGCGATGGTGCGCCGCAAACACCTGGTGCGCGAGGCGCTGGAAAAGGCCGGGCTGCCCAATCCCGTATTCCGCGCGGTGACGTCGTGGGACGCGGCACGCGAGGCGGCCAACGAGATCGGCTATCCGCTGATCCTCAAGCCGTCGGACCTGGCATCGAGCGCGTTCGTCAAGCTGGTCAGGGATGAAGCGGAACTGCACGCCGCCTTCAGCGCGCTGGAAGCATTCCCGGCCAACTTCCGCGAGCAGGCGCGCGAGCCGTTATGGCTGCTGGAAGAGTACATGAAGGGCGAGGAAGTCAGCGTGGAAGCCTGCACCTTTGGCGGACAGACAAGCATCATCGGCATCACCGACAAGAGCCTGACGGGTTTCCCCTGTTTTATCGAGGATGGGCATATGTTCCCGGCGCGGCTGGACGGCGACGTGAGCGAAGCGGTATGCGAGCTGGTGACGGCGGCGTTGCAGGCGGTCGGCTTCGACCACGGCATCAGCCACACCGAAGTGAAGATCACGCGCAAGGGGCCGCGCATCGTCGAGATCAATCCGCGCCCGGGCGGCAATTACATTGCGGAGTTGATCGAGCGGGTGACGGGCATTGCATTCCTGTCCGCCCAGATCGACCTGGCGCTTGGCCGCCAGCCCGACCTTGCGCGCAAGGAGACCGGCGTGCAGAGCGCCGCCATCAAGTTCCTGGTCCCGGCGGGCGCAGGCAGGGTCAATGCCATGACCGGCATCGATAGCGTGGCCAGCGCGCCGCACGTTGCGCGCGCGCTGATTGCGAACGCCACCGGCAAGGACCTGGACGCGCCGATCGACAACGCCTGCTACCTGGGCCACGTGGTCGCGGTCGATCCGGACGGCCTGGATGCGCGCAAATATGCGGAGAAGGCATTAAGCCGGGTCGAGATCAGCTTCGCGGGCGGCGCCAGGGAGCCGGCCGCGCCGTGGAACGTGGCGGGCCTGATCGAAGACGTGCAGTGCGGCCTGTACGGACCGGCGCCGGAGTCGATGCACGTGGCCGGCGCATCGTGGATTTCGCAGAGCACGCGTTTTCCGGGCACCCAGCAAACCTACCGCAACTACTATCTGGTGCTGCGCGTGGGGGCGGCCTTTGGCGCCTGCTGCATCGAACGCGACGCGCTCGACCCGACGATTGCGCCCGCGCTGGCGGGCAGCAGCGTGGCCGACCTGCTGGCCGATCCGCGCCTGCCGGTGCGCATCGCCGCGCTCGACGCTTACCTGAACGCGGTGCGGCCACCGCGCGAATCGGCGCTGGCGCAAGCGATGCTGCTGCCAGCCGGCGCGCCGCCGGTGCGTGCCGTGGCGCGCGACAATGCGATTGCCGCGCTGGTGTCGATCAAGCCGGGCCAGCGTGTGGGCCTGATCGGCGTGGTCAATCCGCTGGTGGACGCGATCGTGCGGCATGGCGGGATTTGCCTGCCGTGCGACTTCAACATGGACCGCACCCAGAGCGGGCTGGAAGTGGCGCGCGACATGCTGCCGATCCTGGAGCAGGCCGACATGATCATCGCCACCGGCATGACCTTGTCCAACGGGTCGTTCGACGAGATCCTGATGGCGGCGCGGCGGCGCGGCATTCCGCTGATCGTGTACGCACAGACGGGCAGCGGCATCATCCCGCGCTTCCTGGGCGACGGCGTCAGCGCGGTATGCGCCGAACCGTTCCCGTTCTCGCAGTTCAGCGCCGACCCGACCTCCGTCTACCTGTACCGCGCGCCATGACTGTGCTATCCGGCCAGGTCTGCAAACGCGGACTCAATGCCCTGCTGGTGTACACCTTCCTGATGGTGGTCGGCTTTGCGATGCTGATGCCGCTGGTGAGCGTGCACTTCGTGAGCAACGCGGGCATGGCCGCAGCCGTGGTCGGCGGCGCGCTGGCACTGCGCCAGATGACCCAGCAGGGCCTCGCACTGGTGGGCGGCATGCTGGCAGACCGCTTCGGCGTGCGGCCCATGATCTGCCTGGGCGTGCTGCTACGCGCGGCCGGCTTTGCCAGCCTGGCGTTCGCCGATGATGCCGTCATGCTGTGCGTGGCGATGGTGGTGTCGGCACTCGGTGGCGCACTGTTCGAGGCGCCTTACCAGGCGGCGATTGCGGCCCTGACCACCGACGAGACGCGGCCGCGCTACTACTCGCTCAGTAACTGGGTCAGCGGGATTGCCAGCACCATTGGCCCGCTGGCCGGCGTGGCGCTGCTGCATGTGGACTTCCAGATGGTGTGCCTGGCTGCGGCCGCGTGCTTCGCGCTCAACTGCGGCATCGCGCTGTGGATGCTGCCGCCGCTGGAAATCCAGGAGGCGCCGCAGGCCATGACGCACCGTCTCGGCCTGGTGACGCGCGACCGGCCCTTTTTGCTGTTCACCGGCCTGATGATGGGGTACTGGTTCGTGGCGGTACAGATCAATATCAGCTTTCCGCTGCTGGCCGAACGCCTGAGCGGAAACCAGGATAGCGTGGGCATCATGTTCGCGCTCAGCGCCGGCCTGACGGTGCTGCTGCAATATCACCTGCTGCGGGTGGCGGAGCGCTGGCTGTCGACGCAGCAGATCCTGGTGCTGGGCGTGACCATCATCGCGCTCGGTGCCGGCGCCATCGCGCTGGCGCATACCTTCGCGGCCTTCCTGGTGTGCGTGGCGGCGTTTTCGGTGGGCGCCATCCTGGTACGGCCGACCATGCAGAACCTGATCGCCAGCATGGCCAATCCGCAGGCGCTGGGGACCTTTCTCGGTTTCAGTTCGCTCAGCCTGGCGCTTGGCGGCGCGATCGGCAATGTGACCGGCGGCTGGCTGGTCGAGTTCTCAAGCGCGCGTCAATGGCCGCAACTGCCGTGGATGATATTTTGCGCGGTCGGGCTCTTGAGCGCCTTCGGCCTGTTCCGTTTGGCGCCACGCGCGCGGGAGGCCGCATGAACAAGCAGCATGCGATTGCCCTGCTGTGCGGCGCGGTGGCCGTGGCCAGTGCGGCGCGCTACTGGAGCACGCCCGCGCGCGCCCAGGCGGCTCCGCCCTCCCCGCCCGCCGTCGTGGTCAATACCGTGGTGGCGGTGGTGCGCGACGTACCGGTGGTGCTGCGGGCGAATGGCACGGTGACCCCGTCCAGCGAGGTGGACCTGCACGCGCAGACCACCAGCCTGGTGAAGCAAGTGCATATCCGCGAGGGCCAGTTCGTCAAGGAAGGCCAGCTGCTGTTTTCACTGGACGAGCGTGCCGAACGCGCCGGCGTGGAGCGCGCGCAGGCGCAGGTGATGCGCGACGAGGCGGCGCTGGCCGGCCTGGAGCTGCGCTACGGGCGCAGCATGGAACTGCTGGAGAAGCAGTTCATCGCCATCAACGCGGTCGATACGCTGCGCAGCGAGGTCGATGCGCAGCGCGCACTGCTGCGGGCCGGCCAGGCAGCGTTGCGGGCCGCAACGGTGGGCGCCAGCTACAACACGATCCGCGCGCCGATGGCGGGCCGGGTTGGCGCGATCACGGTGTATCCGGGTAGCCTGGTGCAGGTGAGTACCCTGCTTGCCACGGTCACCCGGATCGATCCGATTGCGGTCGCATTCACCCTGCCGGAGTCGAACGTGGGCGAACTGCTGGCGGCGCACCAGCGCGGCGCGGTCGCAGTGGAGGCTAACCACCGCAGCGGGACGCTGAGCTTCATCGACAACCGCGTCGACCCGGTCGCGGGGTCGATCCGGGTCAAGGCGAGTTTCGAGAATGGCGACGCCGGCATGTGGCCGGGGCAGTATGTGGACGCGCGCGTCACCGTGCGCACGCTGCGCAGCGCGGTCGTGATTCCGCAGGCGGCGATGATCACCAGCCCCGCCGGCACCTTCGTGTATGTGGTGGGGCCGGACCAGACGGTGGCACAGGTGGAGGTGACGCGGCTGCATGCGTTCGGGTCGAATGCGGCGGTCACCGGCCTGGCGGGCAGCGAAACCATCGTCACCGAGGGCAAGCAGAATCTGAAGCCCGGTGCGCGCGTCAAGGCGGGCCGGGGATGAACCTGTCCGCCTATTGCATCGAGCGCCCCGTGATGGTGGTGCTGCTGTCGGCCAGCCTGGTGATTGCCGGGCTGCTGGCTTACCGCTTCATTCCCGTGTCCGCGCTACCGAGCTACAACACGCCGGTCATCAACGTGCAGGCCAACCTGCCGGGTGCGAGTCCGGAAACGATGGCCGCGTCGGTGGCGCTGCCGCTGGAGAAGGAGTTTTCGGCGATTGCCGGCGTCACCTTGCTGACCTCCACCAGCACCCTGGGCGCGACATCGCTGACACTGGAGTTCGGGCCGGCCATCGACATCAATGCCGCCGCGGTGGACGTGCAGGCGGCGCTGCTGCGGGCGCAACGCGCGCTGCCGCGAGAAATGACCGAGCTGCCGTCGTACCGCAAGGTCAATCCGGCCGAAGCGCCGGTGCTGTCAATGGAGTTGACGTCGCCATCGATGGACTTGTCGGAGCTGAACGACTACGCGGAGAACCTGATCGCGCCAGCCTTGTCGGGCCTGCCCGGCGTGGCGCAGTTGACGGTACTGGGCCAGAAGCGCTTCGCCGTGCGGGTGCGCGCCCATCCCGGCCGCATGAAGGCGCGCGACCTGTCGATGGATGAACTGGCGGCCGCGCTGCAAGCGGCCAACGCCAATACGCCGCTCGGTGTGCTGGACGGGCCGGCCCAGACCATGGTCATCCAGGGTAACGCACAACTGCTCAAGGCAGCCGACTATGCCGGGTTGATCGTGGCCATGCGCGCAGGCCAGCCGGTGCGCCTTGGCGACGTGGCCGACGTCGAGGACAGCTACCAGTCGGTGCGCTCGGCCAGCAGTTTTAACGGCGAGCGCTCGATCGTGCTGCTGCTGTACCGGCAGCCGGATGCGAATACCCTGGCCGTGGTCGACGCGGCCAGGCGCACGCTCGAACGCATGCGCACGCAGTTGCCGCAATCGGTGGCGATCAATATGGTCAACGACCGTTCGGTATCGGTGCGCGAGGCGATGCATGACGTGAATATCACGCTCGGGCTGACCATCGCGCTGGTGATCCTGGTGATCTTTTTGTTCCTGCGCCATGCGGCGGCGACCCTGATCCCGGCGCTGGCGATTCCAATTTCCCTGCTTGGCGCGCTGCTGCTGATGCACTGGCTCGGCTACAGCCTGAATAATGTCTCGCTACTGGGGATCACCCTGGCCGTGGGGCTGGTGGTGGACGATGCGATCGTGGTGCTGGAGAACATCGTGCGCCATATCGAGGCGGGCAAGACCCCGGTTGATGCCGCCATCACCGGGGCGCGCGAAGTGAGCCTGACCATCGTGTCGATCTCGATCTCGCTGGCGGCGGTGTTCATGCCGGTCTTCTTCATGCCGGGGGTGATGGGATTGCTGTTCCACGAGTTTGCCGTGGTGGTGTCGCTCGCGGTACTGGTGTCGGCGCTGGTGTCGCTGACGCTGGTGCCGATGCTGTCGAGCCGACTGCTGACTGAACATGAACGTCACGGCGCAGCCACCAATACCGCCTTCGGGCGCGTCGAAAGGGCGTATGCGAGATCGCTCGACAAGGCGCTCGCGCACCGGCCCATGGTGCTGCTGGCGGCACTGGCCCTTCTGGCGCTGACGGTGGGGCTGTATGTGGCCATTCCCAAGGGCCTGCTGCCGGAAGAGGACCTGGGCCAGATCCGCGTGTCGACCGAGGCATCGGAAGATATATCGCCCGCCGCCATGCTGGCACTGCAAGTGAAGGTGGCGGCGGCAATCAAGGCCGATCCGAATGTGCGCGATGTGACGTCGTCGGTCAGCGGCGACAACAGCGGTAGCCTGTTCCTGCTGCTGAAACCACGCGGGCAGCGCGCGCCGATGGCCGATGTGATCGCGAGCCTGAAGCGCGCCACCAGCACCATTGCCGGCGTGGCCGTGTATGTCAAGCCCGTGCAGAATTTCCAGGTGGGCGGGCGGCCGAGCAAGAGCCGCTACCAGTACACGCTGCAAAGCGTAGGCGCCGGCGGTCCCGATGAATGGGCAGCGCGTTTCCTGGAGCGGATGCGGGCCGACCCGCGCTTTAGCGACGTGACCAGCGATGCGCGCAACCGCGGCTTGCAGGCGAGCTTGAAGATCGACCGCGACAAGGCGGCGGTGCTGGGCGTGCGGGTCGCCGATCTGCGCAGCGCACTGTATTCGGCCTTTGGCGAGCGCCAGGTGGCGACCATGTACGGGACGGCCTCCACCTATTCGGTCATCCTCGAATCGGCGCAGGCCGAGCGCCAGTTCGAGGACGCACTGGGCCATGTGTCGGTGCGCAGCAAGGCGGGTGAGCTGGTGAACGTGTCGAGCTTTGCGACGGTGGAGCGCACGCTGGGGCCCTTGTCGGTCAATCACCAGGGGCAGCTGCAAGCGATCACGCTGTCGTTCAACCTGGCGCCCGGCGTGGCGCTGGATGCGGCGACCGGCGCCATCGATGCCATGGGGCGGGACATGCGGCTGCCGGCGTCCATCGTGGCGCGTTATGGCGGCGACGCGGCGGTGTTCCAGGAGGCGCAATCGAGCCAGGTATGGCTGATCGTGGCCGCGCTCGGGGTGATCTACATCCTGCTCGGGGTCCTGTACGAGAGCTATATTCACCCGCTGACCATCCTGGCCGGGTTGCCATCGGCGGCGGTTGGCGCGCTGCTGACCTTATGGCTGTCCGGGATGGAGCTGACCATGATTGCGGTAATCGGCATGTTGCTGCTGATCGGGATCGTGAAGAAGAACGCCATCATGATCATCGACTTTGCGCTTCACCTGCAGCGCGAGGAAGGCATGGCGCCGGACCTGGCGGTGCGGCAGGCTTGCCTGCTGCGCTTCCGGCCGATCATGATGACGACGATGGCGGCGCTGATGGGTGCCCTGCCGATTGCGCTGGGATGGGGTGCGGGGGCCGAGCTGCGCCAGCCGCTGGGACTTGCGGTGGTCGGGGGACTGGCGTTTTCGCAGCTGGTTACGCTGTATGTGACGCCGGTGATGTACCTGGCGCTGGACCGGTTTGAGCGCAAGGCGAAGCGTCGGCGGGAGAAACCGGCGCGGGCCGGACGCCGTGATTGCGTTGTTGGCGAGACGGTCCTTTGACGGAGCGCCGTCCCCGGCGCTCCGCCTGGCAAAAACGATCAGGCAGGCTGGCGGCCAGCCGTGCCAGCGGCTTTCGACTCCAGGCTGTACGCACCGGCGCCAAAGGCGACCACTTGCAGCAGGCCCCCGGCCATGGCCAGGTTTTTCAGCAGGTGAATCAGCTGGTTCTGGTCGCCGATCGCATGGTGGAACACCAGGCCGGTCACGATGGAGAACAGCGCCAGCCCGAGTGCCACCAGGCGTGTCTTGATGCCCAGGGCGAGCATCAGCCCGCCCACCAGTTCGACCGCAATGGCGACGACCAGGCCAACCGATGCCAGCGGCAGGCCCATGGCCTCGATGTAGCCGATGGTGGCCGCCGGCGCCATGATTTTCCCGATCCCGCTGAAGATGAAGATCGCTGCCAGCAGTACGCGGCCGATGACGGGAATAACGGAAGTGTGTTGAGTCGTGCTGTTCATGGTATTTCCCTTCGATTCAG
>NZ_JAQOZV010000236.1:0-501 GCF_030348125.1 Massilia sp. DJPM01 | reverse complement strand
CTCGAAACCAAACTCGGCGACGTACTGGTCGGCGCCGACACCGCGACCAAGGTTGCAGTCCATGCTTTGGTTGATGGCGTTCTCAGCAAGCTGGCAGGCGGTGATTTCAAGTCCGGTGCTGCCGCGTCTGCTGCCACGACGGCGTTGCTCGAAGTCTTCGGCGATGACATCAAGAAAATCCCTGGCTTGAATGCCGGGGATGCGAATGCGGTGACGACGATGCTCGCCGGAATTGTGGGGAATGTCGTCGCGAGTACCGCAGGCGGTTCGCCAAGCGGCGCTAACGCAGCCGGATTCGTATCCAACGTGGCGGCAACGAACAATTACCTGAAACATGGCGACGCTGCGTTGTTCAAGCAGAAATTGGATAGCTGTGAGGCCCAAAAGGGCGGGTGCCCGGAGGATATGCGTCGAAAGATCATTTACGAGTTCAAAGTAATTTCTGACCAGAATGACAAAGGCTTGCAGACCTGCATTCTTCATGCAGACGAGTCCTGCCTT
>NZ_JAQOZV010000235.1:0-501 GCF_030348125.1 Massilia sp. DJPM01 | reverse complement strand
GAGACATGACTCGTCTGCATGAAGAATGCAGGTCTGCAAGCCTTTGTCATTCTGGTCAGAAATTACTTTGAACTCGTAAATGATCTTTCGACGCACATCTTCCGGGCACCCGCCCTTTTGAGCCTCACAGCTATCCAATTTCTGCTTGAACAACGCAGCGTCGCCATGTTTCAGGTAATTGTTCGTTGCCGCCACATTGGATATGAATCCGGCTGCGTTTGCACCGCTTGGCGACGCGCCTGCGGTACTCGCGACGACATTCCCCACAATTCCAGCGAGCATCGTCGTCACCGCATTCGCATCCCCGGCATTCAAGCCAGGGATTTTCTTGATGTCATCGCCGAAGATTTCGAGCAACGCCGTCGTGGCAGCAGACGCGGCAGCGCCGGACTTGAAATCACCGCCTGCAAGCTTGCTGAGAACGCCATCAACCAAAGCATGGACTGCAACCTTGGTCGCGGTGTCGGCGCCGACCAGTACGTCGCCGAGTTTGGTTTCGAT
>NZ_JAQOZV010000234.1:0-508 GCF_030348125.1 Massilia sp. DJPM01 | reverse complement strand
TTACGCACCGTTTGGCGGCACCACCGGCTGGACATGGGGCAACAGCACGCAAGCGGACGCAAACAAGCACGTGCGCACCTACGACCTGGATGGGCGAATCAGCAGCTACACCTTGGGGAAACCTTCGGCAAGCGGAGTGGTCCGCACGGTCAATTACGATGCTGCTAGCCGAGTCAAGGGATACACGCATACTGGCACCGGTACAGCGCCCAGCCCTGCCAGTCTGAACCAGACCTTCGGCTACGACGAGCTCGATCGCCTGACCAGCTACGGCGGCAACGGCACCACCCAGACCTATGCATACGATGCTACCGGTAACCGCATCAAGGCTGGTTTCGGGGCGAACAGCTACACGAACACGATCGATCCTCTCAGCAATAAGCTGAGCGCGACCACAGGTCCCGGGCCGGCCAAGACGAATACCTACGACGGCGCCGGTAATCTGACCACTGATGGCACGCTCATCGTCACTTATAGTGGACGGGCTCGGCCATACCGTGTCCAGAAT
>NZ_JAQOZV010000233.1:0-510 GCF_030348125.1 Massilia sp. DJPM01 | reverse complement strand
CCAGCACTGGCGTTGCGGCCGATTTCGCGGCCCGACCGGGGGCCGACCACCCACCGACCAGGGGCCGACCGGGGGCCGACTGCGCGTGACCGTGCCCCGACCGCCGCCCGTCGTAGTCGTCCAAGGCTCCCGCATCAAGCAGGCCGGTCAGGTGCGGCGCATTGTTGCCGTCGCCGTCATACAGCATTTCATACACATAGCCCTGCCCACGCTCGGCGCGGTGCACCAGCAGGTATTCCAGCTCGGCCAGTCGCCCAAGGTGGATTTTGAGCTGGGTGTCTCCCCAGCCGGTCGCCTCGCGCACGTCCTTGCGGCTAAAGTGATACTCGGTGCGGCGGATTCCCAGCGCTGCGGCCGACGTTTCCACCAGCGTATCGACCAGGCTCAAGAGCCGACGCGTCTGCGGCGGCAGCTCGTCAAGGCTGCGGCCCAGCACCTCATGCGTCAACCGGTTGGCCTGCTCGATGTCGGACGCCGTGACCTCGATGTATTCCAGCGCCGCGCCATTGC
>NZ_JAQOZV010000232.1:0-517 GCF_030348125.1 Massilia sp. DJPM01 | reverse complement strand
GGCTAAAGAACGACGTGGCGGTCGAGCGCCTGGTCGAGTCGGCCGGCATCGCCCTCAAAAGGTCGGGCAAGGACCGCATCGGCACCTGCCCCTTCCACGAGGATGGCGAGCCGTCGTTGGTGGTGACGCCGCTAAAAAACCTGTGGCACTGCTTCGGCTGCCAGACAGGCGGCGGTCCGATCGACTGGGTGATGAAGCTGCGCGGCGTGTCGTTTCGCCATGCAGTCGAACTGCTCAAGGCCGATCCTGCTTTAGCCGCCCAGGGTGTGCCCGCCGCGCCGCTCAAGCATGCCAGCGTGCGCAGCCTGCCGCCGCCATTGGCGTTCGACGCCGACGACCAGGCGCTGCTGATGCAAACGGTGGGCTACTATCACGAGACGCTCAAGCAGTCGCCGGAGGCGCTGGCGTACTTGCAGGCGCGCAGGCTGGACCACCCGGAGCTGCTGGCCCACTTCAAGCTGGGCTACGCCAACCGCACCTTGGGCCTGCGCCTGCCGGACAAGACAAGAAAAGCCGG
>NZ_JAQOZV010000231.1:0-520 GCF_030348125.1 Massilia sp. DJPM01 | reverse complement strand
CATGAGCGTCATCAACACCAACACCGCGTCGCTGAATGCACAACGCAACCTGAGCACCTCGGCTTCCGCCCTGTCGACCTCGCTGCAGCGCCTGTCGTCCGGCTTGCGCATCAACAGCGCCAAAGACGATGCCGCCGGCCTGGCCATTTCGGAACGCTTCACCTCCCAGATCCGCGGCCTGGATCAAGCCAAGCGCAATGCCAACGATGGCGTGTCGATGTTGCAAACGGCTGAGGGTTCCCTGCAATCGACGGGCAACATCCTGCAGCGTGTGCGTGAACTGGCTGTGCAGTCCTCGAATGCGACCAACTCGGCCGGCGACCGCAAGGCAATCCAGGCCGAGGTTGGCCAACTGTTGTCGGAAGCCGACCGGATCGCCCAAACCTCGGAATTCAACGGCTTGAAACTGCTCGACGGCAGCTTCGGTACCGCCACCTTCCAGGTCGGCGCGAATGCCGGCCAGACCATCCAGGCCACCACCGCCAACTTCCGTACCAATAACTACGGCAACAACGAAGCT
>NZ_JAQOZV010000230.1:0-525 GCF_030348125.1 Massilia sp. DJPM01 | reverse complement strand
AATGCGGTCCAAGGCGTTGTTGTCGCGCAGGAGCGAGCCAAGAATCGCCTGTTCGGCACGCACGCTGAAGAGTTCGCGCTTCATGCTGCCTCCTTGTGGCGGCGCTGGGCCTGCTGCCCTGCGGTGGTCAGTGCATATCCACCGCTGTTGTCGGCATACCAAAGCTTGAACCAGTTGCCACGTACCGACTTGGCGAACACGCTCGGCCATGCCTTGTACCGCTTCGCGTCGGGCGCTGCATACCGTTCCTTGAATTCACGCCATGCCAGTTTCAGAAAACCTTGCGGAATGCCTGCGCTCGCCGCATAGGCAAAAACGGAATCGTCTTCAGGGATCGGCAATTTGTCCGCTGCTTTGCATTTGTCCAAATAGGTTTGCAAGGTAACTGCCGAAGATTTCTTCGGGAGCCCCGCTGGCGGGGTATCAATCCTCCCAAGTTAAGGAATTTCCTCGAAAATATGCTGAAAATGCGATAAATAGCTTGACATTTCAATTGTGAACTGCGCCGCCAGTGATATTTTTTCG